>JAISPQ010000164.1 GCA_031274955.1 Rhodanobacter sp. | reverse complement strand
ATCTGATGCTGTCTATACAAATCAACAAGTTAGGCGCGAGTTTCTTGAGAGTCACTTACCGAGAACGATTCTGGACTCGTAACTTTTAGAACCTTCGCGCTCTCATTAAGCGGCAATTGTTTCCAGAGTACCTTAGCTTTTCCGGGTTGCCAAACATCAATCGTGGTGCTTCCGTCCTTGTACACAACTGAAAAACCTGGGCTAATGTTAGATTGCGTGCCAGATTGCTCAAGTTGTGCTGCTAAATTTGCGAGTACCCGAAGGCGCTCAGATTGCAGCACGGTATCATGGAATTCAAATTTTGCGCGCTCTGTGTACATGAGATTACAGCCCAACGCTGGTGAGCAGGGGCAAGAGGGTGATGGGTTTGCAAGCTCATCCCAGCCTGCGCGAGTCGGCGGCTTCGGGCTGCTGATGCCGCGTGTGCACGAATATGTTGTAGAGCGATACGAACATCGGAAACGCGTTCTGGATGATGCCGACCGAATCGTTCTTGCCCCAGATGAAGTAGCCCAGCGTCATCACGCTGCCGATGATCGACAGATACCAGAACGTCATCGGCATCACCACACGCTTGAGCCTTTTGGTCGCATACAACTGCACGAACCAGCGTGCTGTAAATAGCAGCGTCCCCACCCAGCCGATCATCTTCCACGGCGTGACCGTGAGATGCTGGTAGGTAAACAGTGCCTCGTTCATAAAGCTCATGGCGATTTCCGCGCTGGAAGGAAGGCGCGCATTCTACTGCCCCAAAAAGCAAAGGGCCGCGCGAAGCGGCCCTTGCGCATCAGCGAACCGGGACGATCACGTTCGCATGGCAAGCCAATCGTGGATCGCGGTCGGCACTTCGCGTTGCGCGCGGCTGGATACGTAGATGCCGATATGGCCACCGCGAAATTCGACCTGTGTGTAGTCCTTGGTGCCGATGTGGTCGGCCAGCACACGCGATGCCGCCGGCGGTACGAGGTGATCCTGCTCGGCGAACACGTTGAGCACCGGCATGGTGATATTGCTCAGATGCACCTCGTGCGAGCCGATCTTCAGGCCGCCATTGAGAAATTTGTTGCCCTGATAAAACTCTTTGAGAAACTCGCGAAACGCTTCGCCGGCCTGATCCGGCGAATCGAAGATCCATTTTTCCATGCGCAGAAAATTTTCCATTTCGGTCTTGTCGTCGAGAATGTCGACCATGCCGAGGTATTTCTGCTGCATGAGCCGCACCGGCTTGAGCGTCAGGTAGCACAGATTCATCATGTCGGCAGGTATGTTGCCCAGCGTATCGACGAACAGATCCGCGTCCATCGAACGCACCCAGTTCGCCAGCATGTTGCCGGGCGTGTGGAAATCCACCATCGTTACCATCGTGATCAGGTTCTTCACCTTCAGCGGATGCATCGATGCGTAGCACAGCGAGAATACACCGCCCTGACAGATGCCCAGCAGATTGATCTGCTTCACGCGCGCGTGGCGCGCTACGGCATCGACGCAGCGATCGATGTAACCGTTGATGTAGTCGTCCAGCGTAAGCCAGCGATCGGCGCCGTCCGGGTATCCCCAGTCGATGATGTAAACATCCTCGCCTTTGGCCAGCAGGTTCTTGACCAGCGAACGGTCATCCTGCAAATCCACCATGTACGGACGATTGACCAGCGCGTAGACGACCAGGATCGGAATCTTCGCCGTGGGTGCGCGCTCGCCCTTGAAGCGATAGAGCACCAGTTTGTCTTCACGGTAAATCTCTTCTTTCGGCGTGACGCCGACCTGTACATCGTCCATGGTACGCAATGTTCCCAGCGCAGCACTGAGCTTGCGCTGCGTGACGAGCATTTCGTCGAGAGCCTTGGTTGGGTCGATCTTGACCGGGTTCATGTGTCATCCTCGTGGCGCAATCAATGTTTCTTTCTAACGAGCTTGCCGGAACGTTTTTCCGACTGGTGCGCTGCTCCCAGCGAAGCGTTCGCGAAGCGTGCGATGCGTGATGCGAAATTCGCCGCGGAGCCCGCACTGGCGTCTTGTCCAGGGCGCGCAGATTTCGGCTGGGGCTTCTTCGGCCGTTTCGGCGCCGGTGCTGCGGACTTCGTGACCGCACCGGCATAGCGCGCCCGTTGCGCGCGCGGCGGCGCAGCAGCCCTGCTGGTCGTGGCATCACTCTGCGCTACCTGCGCGGCAGTTCGTGCGGACTTCAGGGCATCCTTAAGCGCTTGGATCTCCTCACGCAACGCGGCGATATCGCCGGATGGATCGCTTCTGGATGGCGATGATGCCGTTCGCGCGGCCCTCAGGCTATCCTTCATCGCATCGATCTCCGCGCGTAACGCGGCGATATCGCCGGATGAGCCGCCGCCGCCCGTGCCATTGGCGCGCACTTCACGCCGCAGCGCCTGCAAACGTTCGCCGATGCTGCCGATCTCGCTGCGCGTGGGTATACCCAGATTGGCGCACAGGCGCTCGACCTCCTGTTGGGTAAATGCACGCACACGCATTTGCGCATCGACGAGCGCGCCATAGACTTCGCGAAACTCGTCGGATAACGCGATCTCGGCATGACCTTCTTCGACCGCATCTACCCATAGATCGTAGAGCGCGCGCAGGGACTCGATCTGACGCCCCGGCTGTTCGCGCTCGGTGAGTTTGCCCTCAAAAATCTCGAAGCCGCGCTGCGCAACTCTGAACATCAGCGCCTGATAGCGTTGCATCCGCTCCTGATAGTCGATCCAGGCCGCGGCTGCTTTCTGGTAGCGTTCCTGATGCTCGCGCGGATAACCGAAGGTGGGCAGATTCAACCATCCCTTGATGTCCACCAGTTCAGGCGGTGCCCGCCATGTGCCCAACTCATTCAAGGTCTTGATGAGCCCACTGGTGATCGTGCTGTTGCTGCCCTGTCCGGTCTGCCATAGCTGTGCCAGCGACTGGGCAAAACCATCCTTCCCGCTCTGCCACAGTTGTCCCAGTGAATGAGTCAGACCATCCTTCCCACTCTGCCACAGTTGTGCCAACGGATGCTCAAGCAGGCCGGGGATCTGTGGTATGAATGCCTGTTTCAGGGCGTCCGTCCACATCGCGCCATCGCCTTTACCGGTCATGGCCGCGAGCATGGTTTGCATGAAGGTCGTGTAACTCTTCGCGCTGTCGATCAGCCGATCGATCGTCTCGCTCTGCTTGGTGCCGCCCGTGAACCACCGCGACCACTGTGCGAATGCGTCGCCGTTGCCCTGTGCCGCCGGCTCAGCCGCCAGTTGGGTTCCTCGCGCCATATCCTGCCACACATTCATGGACTGCCGAGCGAAGGTCTGCCACTGTTCTATCCAGTTCGGGTTTAGCGATCCGTTCACGATTCATCCTCATAAGGTTGCACGTACTCGCGCCATCATAACGCGACTTGGTGACGATCCAGAAACATATTGCGAATCGACTTCCGGAATCTACCTCAAACAGCGTCGCCCACGCGCATTGCATGAACCCGTGTAGAACGGTTGCGCGTGAACACGTAGATCCGTGCGGGCGGTACGTTGATCCATGCGATCCCGGCGCGGCGCACGCTCAGCCCCAGTTCGTCCAGTAGCTCACGCGGAATCGGGCTGGAAGGGCCATAGGTGAACTGGATCAGCGGGCGGCCGGGATCCAGCACCGAGAAGATGGCGCGGAGAATTTTCCGCTGCAACTCGCGCGGCATGGATAGGAAACCCAAGCCGCTGACCACGGCATCGACGCCTTCCGCGCCTGCGAAGCCGCACCCGGAAACGATCTGTGCCAGATCACAGGCATCGCCATTGACAACCTGCGCATCCGGGAAACGTTGGCATAGGAAACGATAGAGCTCGGAATTCAATTCCAGCACCAGCAAATCGCGCGGTGCGATGCCGTGCTCGATCAGCGCACGGGTGAAGACGCCGGTACCGCCGCCCAGTTCCACGATACGGCGCGATCCGGCCGGAAGCTGCGCCATCATGTGACGCGCGAGTTGTTTGCTCGATGGAGCAAGCGCGGCTATCGCCCGCGGATTTTTCAGCCACTGCCGGAAGAATGTCCACGCCGCTGCAGGAGCAGCCTGTGCAACTCCAGCGGATCCGGCGGACTGTCGAGTATCGTCGCTCATGCGCGCATTATGCTTATGCTTAGGTACACGGCGGCCATCATAACCTCACCGCATGAAGAACAACGGGCGTTCCACAAAGAAGAAGGCTCCGCGACGATAAGGGGAAATCGTCGCGGAGCCCGGATACTGGCGGCGGGGAAGGAGGAGGACACCACCACCAGCATTGACCATTGATACCGTTAGCGGCGGTAATAACCTCCACCGCCATGAGACGAGCCTCCGCGGACATGGCCGCCGCGATAACTGCCGCGATAGCCGCCACGATAGTAGTAACCGCCGCGTACGACCGGACGTCCGTAATAGCCCCCGCCGTAATAGGATGGGCCATAGTACGCAGGACCGTAGTACACCGGCGAGGGAACGTAGGCCGGCGCATCGTAGTAGCCGTAATAGGCTGGCCCGTAGTACGCCGGATAGCCGTTGTAGTAGCCCACGCCGAAAGCCGGGAAGCCGAGGTTGACGCCGATGCGGAAATGTCCCCCCGCGAACGCAGACGAGGCACAGAGCGATCCTGCTGCCAGTAGCAGGCCGAATAGAGCGAAACGAATCTTGTTACGCATGTCTACTTCCTCCATACAGGGTGCGCGAATATGGTGCGACCGGGCGACTGAATTCCGACTGAAATCCCCTCAGTACCCAGCCAAATCAGGAACCGCTTCAACGCCGGTGACGCAGTTCGTAGCACCGATGGATGCGCGCATTACGCGAGAAGTCGACCGGAATGCTCGTGGCACTGATGTCGCGCACCTCCAAAGCGCACAGCGCATCGAGGTTCGGTTTGAAACGGCGCAGATTGTTCGAGAACACGATCAGGCCATCTTCGGCCAGACGTTCTGCGCACAGCCCCAGTAATTCGACATGATCGCGCTGCACGTCGAAGTCGTCGGCACGCTTGGAGTTCGAAAACGTCGGCGGATCGACGAAGATCAGATCGTAGCGGCCGCGATCGTGCCGCAGCCACTGCATGACGTCGGCCTGCACCAGTTGATGCTGCGCGCCGGTGAATCCATTGAGCGTGAAATTGCGCGCTGCCCATTCCAGATAGGTTGCGGACAGATCCACGCTGGTGGTCGAACGCGCCCCGCCTGCCGCCGCATACACACTGGCGGTGGCGGTATACGCGAACAGGTTGAGAAAACGCCGGTCGCGCGCGAGTGTACGGATGCGCGCACGCACGGGGCGATGGTCGAGAAACAGCCCGGTATCCAGATAATCGAACAGGTTCACGCGCAGCGTAAGGCCGCCCTCCTCCACCACGAGGAACAGATCGCGCTGCTCGAAGCGGCCGTACTTCGATCCCCCTCGGGCGCGATAGCGCGTCTTCACGGCGATGCGCTCGCGCGGAACGTTCAGCGCCGCGGATGCGGCACGCACCAGATCGCGCAAGCGCGTGCGCGCGGTCTGTTCGGGAATGTCGCGCGGTGCGGCGTATTCCTGCACATGCAGCCAAGCTTGCGGAAATTCCGCGCGATCGTCCTGTGCATCTTCGCTGGAAATAGCCGTATAGACATCTATTGCCGCAGCGTACTCGGGAATATCCGCATCGTAGATGCGGTAACAGGAAATACCCTCGCGCGCAAACGATTTACGCAGATGGCGTTGCGTCTTGATGATGCGGTTCGCAACGGCTTGAGCGCCTTCCGACAACGGGCGCGGCTCGCCGCGCGGCGCGTCTTCGTGTTCGATCGCGAATGTCAGCAGGCGGCACTGCAGCGCGCCGTTGTACAGAACGTAGTATTTATCGGCGCGTAAGCCGATCCGATGTCCCAGTTCGTCGTCGGATACGATGACCGCGGCACGCCAACCATGGAATTCCTTGCGCAGACGCTCGCCGAACGTACGATACAGATCGCGCAGCGCCGCGCGCTCGCCGAGGCGTTCCCCATAAGGCGGATTGGCGATCACCAGCCCTGGAACCGCGCATCCGGCAGGTTTTTCCAGATGTTCGATGGAACGATGTTCGAATCGGACGAAATCCGCGACACCGGCGGCTTGCGCATTGCGCCGCGCTTCTTTCAGGACCGCCGCATCGTGGTCGTAACCGAAATACACCGCTGCAAGCGCACGCAACCCGTTAGCCGCCCGCGTCCGCGCCTCGTCCAGCAAGGTATCCCACAGGTACGCATCGTGACCGCACCAGCCAAGGAATCCAAAGCCATCGTGCCGGAGACCCGCGGCGACATCCGCAGCGATCAGCGCACCCTCGATCAGCAACGTGCCCGCGCCGCACATCGGATCGATCAGTGCCCCACCCTGCGCAGCGATCGCTGGCCACCCCGCACGCAGCAACATCGCGCAGGCCAAGTTCTCCTTCAGCGGCGCCGCACCCTGCCCCTGCCGCCAGCCGCGTCGATGCAGCGGCGTCCCCGACAGGTCAAGCGAAAGCGTCGCACGCTCACGATGAATACGGATGTTTAGACGGATAGACGGTTTTTCCGTATCGATATCCGGGCGCCATCCACTGCGCTCGCGGAATTGATCGACGATGGCATCCTTTGCGCGCAGGGCAATATAGTGCGAGTGTCGCAGCGCGCTGCCGGAGCCCACGGCATCCACCGCGAATGTGCCGCCCTGGGCAAGATGGTGCGACCAATCGATCCCACGCACACCGGCATACAGCGCGTCCGCATCCGCAGCATCGAATTCCGCCAGATGCAGCAGCACGCGGCTGGCCAGCCGCGACCACAGGCAGGCGCGATACGCCTGTTCCAACGTGCCGCTGAAACGCACACCGGCAAGCGCCTCGTGCGCATCAGCGATGCCGAGCGAACGCAATTCGTCGCGCAGCAGATATTCGAGCCCTTTGGGACAGGTGGCGAACAGATCGGGCACGTCAGGATAAAGAGGCGAGGAAATGTCTGAACATATCCGCGCAGTACTGTACATGCGCGCCGAGGCGATGATCGTCGTCCACCAGATGCAGCACCGCGCGACGCGATTGCGCGAAGGCGATGGCCGCATCGACCGGACAAAGCTCGTCGTTCCAGCCATGAATCAACGCCATCGGCACGTCGGCCGCGACGAAGGCGCGCGGATAGTCGGGAATCGCGATCGGCAGCGCGATGAGGAATACGCCAGCGCAGACGCGTTCGATCGACGCAAACCCGGAGACGAACGCGCCCATGCTCGAACCGGCAAACACGACGCGCCCAGCGGCCGGCGCATGTGCCAACGCGCGCGCGATACGTGAGTCGATCGCCTGCGGATCGTGCCGTGCGTCGATGTCGCGATAGTCGGGCCGAACGCTGTCCCAACCCAATTCCGCACAGACTTCCGCCAGTGCGCTCACCTTCGTGGCCTGCGGTCCGCTTTCCAGACCGTGTGAGAGAACGACCCTGCCTTTCATCGATGCTCCTGGGTGTGGGGACGATCCGCGATGCTAGCATTACGGTCTTCGTTGCTGGGGTTACTGTTATGCCTGCGCTGGCCGTCGACAACTGGCCCTTACCTTACGAGGAACGCCTCGCCACACGGCCGTCCGCGGCGATCGATCTCGTCGTCATCCACTGCACGGAACTGCCGGACATGCGAATGGCACGCGAATTCGGCGAGCGCATCCACTACGCGAGCCCGCAGACCGGCAACAGCGGGCATTACTACATCGACCTTGAAGGCCATGTATTCCGCTTCGTGGCCGATACGCGCGTGGCCAATCACACGTTCGGCTACAACTCGCGTTCGATCGGTATCGAACTGGTGAACATCGGCCGCTATCCCTACTGGGGCGACAGCCGCCATCAGGCATTCACGGTCCCCTATACGCAGGCGCAGATCGACAGCCTACGCACGTTGCTCGCGCAATTACGCAACGATCATATGAACCTGCACTGGGTCGCCGGGCACGAAGATCTCGACCGCCGCCTCGAACCGGCCAGCGACGATCCGCGTATCCGGCTGCGTCGCCGGCAGGACCCCGGGCCGTTGTTTCCATGGCCGCAAGTGCTCCAAGACAGCGGCCTGCAACGCCTGTCGCCGCCGGCTGAGCCTTCGCGTTAGCCCGTTACCGGCTCGCTATACTTATGTGCCCTTTCCCACGGGTACGCCATGACGGATACGCCATGCACACTACGGTCGAAGAACTGATTTCTCTGCTCCAGCTCGAACAGCTCGAAGACAATCTGTTCCGCGGTGCGAGCCGCGACATCGGTACGCGCAGTGTGTTCGGCGGCCAAGTGCTCGGCCAGGCGCTGTCGGCTGCGCAGCAGACGGTCGCCCACGATCGTAGCGCGCATTCGCTGCATGCGTACTTCCTGCGTGCCGGCGATATCGAGAAACCGATCATCTACCTCGTCGAGCGCGCGCGTGATGGCGGCAGCTTCTCCTCGCGCCACGTGATCGCGGTCCAGCATGGCCAACCGATCTTCCATTGCATCTCGTCGTTCCAGGTCGATGAACCCGGCGTCGAGCACCAGTCGCCGATGCCGGTGGTGCCCAAGCCGAACGATATCGAACCCTCCGGTCCGCTGCCTGCCGATGAACTGGCGCAGTTGCCGCCCAAGCTGCAACGCTGGTTCGCCCGTTTCGGCCTGTTCGAGTTTCGCCACGTATATCCGCGCGACGAATTGAATCCGCCCAAGCGCCCGCCGTTCCAGCAGGTATGGTTCCGGTTGACGCAACGGATCGGCGACGATCCTGCGTTACATCGCGCGCTGCTGGCGTACGCGTCGGACTTTCGCTTGATCGGCACGGCCCTGTTTCCGCATGGTATTTCGTACTTTCATCACAATGTGCAGGTGACCAGTCTGGACCATGCGCTGTGGTTCCATCGCCCATTCCGCATCGATGAGTGGCTGCTGTATTCGTGCGACAGCCCCACCGCGCAGGCTGCGCGCGGTCTGGCACGCGGCATGGTCTACACCCAAGACGGCCGCCTTGTCGCATCCACCGCGCAGGAAGGTCTGATGCGCGTGCGCAACGAGCGCGCATAGTATCCATGCGCGAAATCTACACATCGCCGCGAATGGAGAATATCCGGCGCGTCGTCGCGCTGATGGCCGAACAGGGTATCCCGACCTCGATCGGCAACCACCGCCCCTATCAGGGCGCGGACTGGAAGCGGTTCAGTTATACCGAGAAAGCCGATCGCGGTGCCTGGCCGCAGGTGTCGGTGGTCCGTTCCGAGGATCAGACCCGTGCGCGGCGGATTCTGCGCGAGGCCGGCATCGAACCGGCGATCCGTTTCGCCGATGAGCTCGCCACGGCACGCGGCGCCGGCGATACCCGCGAGCATTACCGCCTGTCGACGCGGCTCAAACTGGTCATCCTCGCGCTGATCGCCGGCGTGGCCACGCTGATCGCATTGAATTCCAACGCTGATTGAACGGGCGTCCATTCATATGTGCCTTTCAGCGGTACACGCGTAAAATTACCGTATGCGCCCGGACATCGTTCGCCTATTCCAGACCTTGCCGCACCCGTGCGGCTATTTCAGCGAACGCACAGCGCAGAACCTCGTCATCGATCCGAGCGCGCCGCAACTACCACGGCTCTACGATCTGGCGATTCAGCGCGGATACCGCCGCGCCGGCGGCCATGTCTATCAGCCCCAATGCGGCGTATGCCATGCCTGCGTGGCCTGCCGTGTGCCGGTCGCCGTATTCCAGCCCAATCGCAGCCAGCGGCGCTGCGCGCAACGCAACAGCGATCTGGCGAGGCATATCGTACCGGCCCGGTATACGGATGAGTATTTCGCGCTATACCGGCGCTATCTGTTCGCGCGTCATCCCAACGGCGGCATGGATGCTGCGCGGCCCGATGATTTCGCGCGCTTCCTGTATACCGCATGGAGTCCGACGTACTTCATCGAACTGCGCAAGGGCGACACCCTGCTCGCTGTCGCGGTGACCGATTTTTGTACGACAGGACTTTCGGCCATCTATACGTTTTTCGATCCCGACGAACACGTGCGCGGACTGGGCGTATTCGCGATACTCAGCCAGTTGCGCATCGCCGCCGAACGTGGCTTGCCGCATCTGTATCTGGGCTTCTGGCTCGACGCTCATCCGAAGATGCACTACAAAACACGCTACCGGCCGCTGCAGGTGCTGCGCGAGGGAGCATGGTACGCATTCGATGACTGAATCTGTTTCCTCAATGGATGGCCGCCTGCGTTCGCCGCCGTTTCTCGTCTGCCTGCTCTGTCTGCTGTTCGGCCCGCTCGCCGCGCAGGCGGTGCCGCCTGCCCACCAGCAGTGGTTCACTGTGCTGCTGGATGGCCGCAAGATCGGTTCGTTCGAATCGCGGCGTGATGTCCACGGCGACGAAGTGACTACCACGCAGACGCTGGATCTGAGCCTGGAGCGTCTGGGCGTACGCGTTGCGCTGCGCAACGAGGAAAGCTCGACCGAAACCGTAGACGGCAAGCCGCTATCGTTCCGCAGTGCATCGCGTTTTTCCGGTGTCGAAACCGTCATCGAAGGCCGTGTGCACGACGACATCATCGAGCTCACCACGCTCGGCAATGGCGAGCAACACCAGCGCCAGATACCGTGGCCGAAGAATGCGCTGTTGACGGAAGGTCAGCGACTGGCCGGCATGCACGCGGGACTGGCCGCCGGAACGCGCTACGACGTACTCGCGTTCCAGCCATCGAGCCTGGATACGACCATGATCACAAGCGTGGTCGGCACCGCGGAGGATATCGATCTACCGCAAGACCGCATGCACCTGTTTCCGGTCGAGCAGACCATCGAGTCTGCCGGTATACCGATGAAAACGCACGAGTGGATCGACGCCGAACAGACGGTCCACAAGCTCACCCTGCCGGTCATGGGCGTGGAATTGACGATACTCGCTTGCGACCATGCCTGTGCGACCGCGCCCAATCAGGGCACCGACGTATTCGAGCGCACATTGATGCATTCGCCACGGCCGTTGATGATCGGCGAACTCGGCGGCGCGATGCGCTACACGCTGATACCACGCGAATCCGGTATGAAACTCGTACTGCCGGAAACCGGCGAGCAGCGCGTGCACTACAAAGCCGGAGAAGTCCTCGTCACCGTGTTACCCATCCCCCACCCCGGCGCCGAATCCAAGCCCGGCCCGGACGACTACACCCCCAACGATTGGCTGCAAAGCCAAGCGCCGGAAGTTGTGCGGCTGGCGAAAAAAGCGGTTGGCAATGCGACTTCTCCGCACGAACGCATGCACAACATCGAAACCTTCGTGCGCGGCTATATCCGCACCAAGAGTCTGAACGTCGGTTATGCCTCGGCGTTGGAGGTTGCACGCAAACCCGAAGGCGACTGCACCGAACACGCCGTTCTCGTCGCCGCACTTGGGCGCACGTTCAGCATTGCGACGCGCGTGGTCGATGGCTTCGCCTATGCATCGGGCTTCGGCGGCCAGAAACAGGTCTTCGTGCCGCATGCGTGGGCACAGGCATTTGTCGATGGACGCTGGGAAAGTTTCGATGCCGCCCTGCCCGGCTTCGACACCGGCCATATCGCGCTCTGGATCGGCAATGGCGATCCGTGGCGCTTCTATTCAGGACTGGATCTGCTCGGTCGGCTCGATATGCGCCAAGCCGAGTCGATGACGGAAATTTCGCCCCAGGCACATCGATCAGGACGTGACCCGCATCGCAGATGAACTGTGCCGCGCACAGGGTGATGAAGGCGCCTGCTAGACTGCTGCCTGTGCGCTCACCCATGAGCGCGAAGGCACAATCATGACACCCCAAGTGATCGTCGGGATGTCCGGCGGCGTCGATTCATCGGTCGCGGCGCTGCTGCTCCAACGTGCGGGTGTACCGATCGCCGGCTTGTTCATGCAAAATTGGGAAGAGGACGAACACAACGGCCCCTGCCGCGCCGACGCGGACCGCAAGGATGCCGTCGCGGTATGTGCAAAGCTCGGCATCACGTTGCATGCACGCAATTTTTCCGCGGAGTATCGGGAGCAGGTGTTTGCGCATTTTCTCGCCGAGTACCGGCGCGGCCGCACGCCCAATCCCGATGTGTTGTGCAATCGCCAGATCAAATTCAAGACCTTCCTCGATCATGCGCACGCGCTGGGCGCGCAGAAGATCGCGACCGGCCACTACGCGCGCATCGACAGCATCGACGGCCATTGGCGCCTGCTGCGCGCGCGCGACCAAAGCAAGGATCAAACTTATTTCCTGCATGCGCTCGGGCAACGCGCGCTGTCCGCCACCTGTTTCCCTCTGGGCGATCTGCACAAGCGCGAAGTGCGCGATATCGCGCGCGAAGCCGGCTTCGCCACGCACGACAAGAAGGATTCGACCGGCATCTGTTTCATCGGCGAACGCGATTTTCGCGCGTTCCTGTCCACATATATTCCGGCGCGGCCCGGTCCGATGCAGACGCCGGACGGCAACACCATCGGCGAGCACCAGGGCGTGTTCTACTACACGCTGGGCCAACGCAGCGGCCTGGGCATCGGCGGCCGGCGCGGCGCCGGCGAGGAACCTTGGTATGTCGTTGGCAAGGAGATAACGAATAACGTGCTTTATATCGCTCAGGGACACGCGAATCATTGGCTGTACTCGCGGCGGCTTGCCGCGAACGGCCTGACCTGGATCGCCGGCGCCGCACCCGGCGCCGAATTCACCTGCACGGCAATGACGCGCTATCGGCAGACGCCGCAGGCCTGCCGCGTGCGTATCGACGGCGACTCGTGCACGGTCGCTTTCGATATGCCGCAGCGTGCGGTGACGCCGGGGCAATCGGTAGCCTTCTACGATGGCGAGGTTTGCCTTGGCGGCGGCGTGATCCAGCGCAGCGATGCACCGTTCGGAGGGTGGGATGCGTGAGTCGCGCGTGATCGCGCTGGCAGGGGTGCTGCAAGCGTGCCGGCTGGTGCGCGAGGTGTCCACACACGGACGCGCCGATCCTGCACACATCCAAGCCAGCCTGGCCAGCGTGTTCCGCATCGATGCCGACAGTGTGGCGGCGGTGTTCGGCGGACTCAGCGGCGTGCGCATGGGGCTGGAAACCCTGCTCGCCCAATTCGAGGGCCGTGAACGCGATCTCATGCTGACTCGGCTGGTCGTCAGTACACTGCGTCTGGAGCGCCAACTGATGCGTCGTCCGAAGACGGTGCGCGAGTTGCGTCAGGGCATCGAGAATATCCAGCGCCAAGTCGATCATTTGGGCATCGGTCATGATGCCGTACAAGCGCGGCTGGCCGAGGTGTATGTCGCCACGCTGTCGCAACTGCGGCCGCGCGTGATCGTGCACGGCAACCCCATGCATCTGTCCAATCCCAGGCTCGTGGAGCAGATTCGCGCCCTGCTGCTCGCGGCGGTACGTTCCGCGGTGCTGTGGCGGCAGGTCGGCGGCAGTCAATGGCGTCTGCTGTTGCGCCGGCGCGAGTACGCCATGCTTGCGCGCGGCTTGCTCTCACGCAACATGCTCGACCACGGTTGAAATTTTTGTCACAGACATCACTGCGCTCCGGCGTCGTGCAAACGGTCTTCGCTCGCTACGGTGCATTCTGCGCGCCGATACCGCGGCGCGGGCTATGTGGCAAAGCGCGGCGGGAGATTGGTGTCAGATGTAACGCGTGTGGTTTATGGACCACCTGTGACTCGCCCCTGAGCACGCATAGCGTCAAGAGCGGTTTTGGCGTCGGCATTGCCCTGGTTGGCGGCTTTACGATACCAGAAGACAGCCTGAGTATCGTCACGGGGAACACCTAGACCACCCGCCGCGTACATCACGCCGAGATTGTATTGGGCTCTGGCGTTACCTTTCTTGGCAGCCTGTCTATACCAATCCATAGCCGTCGTGTCGCTTTGAGGAACGCCCCGTCCCTTCTGATACATCCATCCCAGATTGGTTTGCGCGTCGGCGTCGCCCTTATCGGCGGCCTGTTGATACCAATTCACAGCCGTCGCGTCGCTTTGAGGAACGCCCCGTCCCTGCTGATACATCCGTCCCAGATTGTTTTGCGCGTAGGCGTTGCCCTTCTTGGCAGCCTGTTGATACAAATTCACAGCCGTCGCGTCGCTTTGAGAAACGCCCCATCCGTGCTCATACATCCATCCCAGATTGTTTTGCGCGTCGGCGTCGCCCTTATCGGCGGCCTGTTGATACAAATTCACAGCCGTCGCGTCGCTTTGAGAAACGCCCCGTCCTTGCTGATACATCCATCCCAGATTGTTTTGCGCGTGGGCACTGCCCTTATTGGCGGCCTGTTGATACCACTTCACAGCCTCAGTATCGCTTTGTTGAGAAACTCCCCGTCCTTGCTGATACATCCATCCAAGAAAGACTTGTGCGGCGGCGTAGTCATTGTCGGCGGCTAGGCGAAACCAGTCCACCGCTTTAGTGTCGTTTTGTTGAGGAACGCCCCGTTCGTCGTAATACGTTCCTTCATAATACATTATTCCAAGATTATATTGAGAGACGATACTGCCCTGTTTGGAGGCTTTTTCGTACCACGTCGCGGCTTGGTGATAGTCTTTAACGTTGTAGTAGTAGATGTCGGCAACGTAGAATTGAGTTTCAGCGGTGGCATCGCTTCTGTTAGCGACATCTTTTAGCTTAGACCAAGCGGCTGGGTCACCTTTCTTAGCGGCATCATACAAATCGTTCACATTCTGCTGGAGGCGAAGACTCGATGATGGTGTATTGAAGACCTGCGGCTCATGTTCTTCCGGGATCCGGCCAGGTGTGCCCTTCGGTGCCGGCGTGACCTGTTCGCTAGATGGGCTTGGAGGGATTACGGGATATCTGTTAGCGGCCTCTTTCAGCTTAAACGGATCGTCTGCGTCGCTTTCCTTAGCGGCATAATAGTTTTTGTCGAATGGGGCTGGAGAGATTACGGGAACGGGAGGGCTCCGCCTAAAAGCAAAAATTACGACAAGCAGTGCTACAACGCCTGCCGCTCCCACGGCCAATAGCTTCACTCGAATGGGTATCGCTTGTAATTTCGCTCGTATACGGTCGAGCATGGATGTGGCATCGGCACTCACCTTGTTGGGTGTGTCCTCCACCTTGGATGCGGCTTTATCTTCACCGTCGGCGTGCCCCTCATTGGCCGTGTCCTTCACCTTGATTGCGGCTTCTGTATCACCGTTTTGAACGACATCAGGCAGTTCAGATGTATTCCGCGTATCACTGACCGGAGGGGGGCTCGGCGTGTCACCCATCGACACCGGCGGAGGCTTTTGATCACGTTTTTTCTTCACACGCCGGGCCGATGCGACGTATGCGGTATTGGGAAACGCAGGCAGGCTGAGCAAATCGCCGGCCCGTTGATCCGGCTGATGGAGCACCGGGTGCGGCGGCGTTTTATATTTGTCAAGCATCCGCTTATAAATGGCTTTTGGTAAATTGGAGAAAGAGAGCATCTCCGATTCAACCGAGGCACAGCCATTGGCGAGAACGCTCAATAAGGCGCCGGTGAATAATGTTCGCTCGTCACCGGGTTTTCCTATCGCACTCTCTTTCTTCGGGCAGGCACAAAGTAGAAGCGTTCCACACTCGGGATCAAGTTCGGGGGCCGGATCGGCCGACGTAAGCTCCTCCAGAGCATTTGATGCAACAGCGTCGTCCAGGCCGCCGGCCATTGCACCGAAGGCAGACAGCGCTGCTTCCGAGTGACAGCAATCAAGCACATAAAGGCGTCGCTGATGTGGAGCGGCCACACACAGGACTTTTGCTAAATCCTGAGCCGCAATGCTGGTCTCAGTTTCTATCCCTTTTTCGCTATCTCGCACGAGAAAGTGGAGATGCCGCTCATTGTCGTATGTGCCGTGTCCCACGTAATAAATCAGAACATCTTTGATGGGATGACCTTCCGTTGCACGCTCTCGCACGCGCTTCCAAATCTCGTTTCGAATCCGTTTTAGCTGGGTACTTGCCGGCGCCGAATCATTAAACAGGTCCACGATCAGATCAGGATCAAGCGCCAAGCCCTTTACCAGATAATCTCGGAAATACGCCGCGGAGCGACGAAATGAAGGCGCCTCAGGTACGTCTTCTACAGACCACTCGTATGCGCCAAGAATGATGGCTAACGTACTGGATGGGTCCAACAGCCGTGACATCGTTTAAGAGCCTTTAATGATCTCTGTAATTCTCAGGGCCGTAGCCGGATCAATGTTCTGGACGTGCGCCTTGACCGCACCAGATTTTGGACTCTTTTCGATGCTTATCGTAGTATTACGTCTGCTCCGAAGCCAGTCAGCCACCCCCTTGGCAAGCGCCAACAAAGCCGATCCAGCTTGTAAACTTTCTACAATGACTTGCACTGTCGAACCGAGATTCATTGCTGATGGATCGTCTCTTCTCCGATCGACGGAAACAACGCCCCGCACTTCTCGCAAATCATCCGCGAGGCTGCGTGCCGGATCGCCATCATCCTCGCCATTGACATAGAACAGGAAATTTTCTTGAACCATTGCCTCCTCCCATAGTTTAATGTTCAAGTGGGGAGTTTCGTTTCTAATCCATTTCACGGATATCTGCAACCACTCTTTGTCCGACGCAGCGTAGTCGAAAGGTATCAGAGTCCCCGATCAAGAGCGCCTCGGGGGCGGAACCTCCCTGCTCCCTCGTGAGCGTTGGGGTGGGGCCCGGATCGCGCTGCGGCGTATCGCAGCGCAGAGCTTGTTTGAGCGATAATGCTCTGCTCTTTCGACCGCCCTCCTCTGGCTGAGGGCGCGGAAGAATCACCGCTTCGTTCCCCCGCGAGCGCGGGGTCGCCTTGTGCGATCCGTCGCTGAACGCCCGCCCGTCAGTTAGGAGATTCACATGACCGATTCGTTTTCGACCCGCGATACCTTCGAGGTCAACGGCAAACGCTATCACTACGCCAGTCTGGCCAAACTCGGCCAGCACTTCGACATTCGGCGCTTGCCCTACTCGATGAAAATCCTGCTGGAAAATCTGCTGCGGCACGAAGATGGCGTCAACGTCACCGCGAAGGAAATCCAGGCCGTCGCGAAGTGGAACGCGAAGGCCGAACCGGATACCGAAATCGCGTTCATGCCCGCGCGCGTGGTGTTGCAGGATTTTACCGGCGTGCCCTGCGTGGTGGATCTTGCCGCGATGCGCGATGCGGTGGTCAAGCTCGGCGGCGATGCCCGGCAGATCAATCCGCTGGCGCCGGCGGAACTGGTGATCGATCAGTCCGTGCAGGTCGATGCGTTCGGCACGGAATCCGCGCTGGAGAAGAATGTTGAGATCGAGTTCGAGCGCAATCAGGAGCGCTATTCCTTCCTGCGCTGGGGCCAAAAGGCATTCAACAATTTCAAGGTGGTGCCACCGCGTACCGGCATCGTGCATCAGGTGAATCTGGAGCATCTCGCCCGCGTGGTGTTCACCGCGCAGAAGGATGGCCAGAGCTGGGCCTACCCGGACACCGTATTCGGCACCGATTCACACACCACGATGATCAACGGCATCGGCGTGCTCGGCTGGGGCGTGGGCGGAATCGAGGCGGAAGCGGCGATGCTCGGCCAGCCTTCGTCGATGCTGATTCCGCAGGTGGTCGGTTTCAAATTGAGTGGCCAGTTGTCCGAGGGCATCACCGCCACCGACCTCGTACTCACCGTGACGCAGATGCTGCGCAAGCTCGGCGTGGTGGGCAAGTTCGTGGAATTCTTCGGCGACGGACTTGCGCATCTTGCGCTCGCCGATCGTGCGACGATCGCCAATATGGCGCCCGAATACGGCGCGACCTGCGGCATCTTCCCGATCGATCAGGAGGCGTTGAACTATCTGCGCCTGTCCGGCCGTGATGCCGCGCAGATCGCGCTCGTGGAAGCCTATGCCAAGGCGCAGGGGCTGTGGCACGACGAAAACACGCCAGCGGCCGAGTTCACCACCACACTGGAATTGAATCTCGCCGATGTGAAGCCCTCGCTGGCCGGCCCCAAGCGCCCGCAGGATCGCGTGCTGCTGGAAGGCGTGCAGAAGAGCTTCAAAGATGCGCTAGGCGCGCTCACCGCCAACCGTAAAACGCGCAGCGGCGAAGGCGGCGTACGGGTCGAAAAAGACGGCGCGGCGTTCAACCTCGACGATGGCGCGGTGGTGATCGCGGCGATCACCTCGTGCACGAACACGTCCAATCCTGCGGTGATGCTCGGCGCCGGCTTGCTCGCGAAGAAAGCCGCGGCGAAAGGACTCAAAGCCAAGCCGTGGGTGAAGCCATCGATCGGTCCCGGCTCGCTGGTCGTCACCGACTATTTCGAAAAGACCGGCCTGCGCAAGGAACTGGAAAAAGTCGGTTTCTACGTCGTCGGCTATGGCTGCACCACCTGCATCGGCAATTCCGGTCCGCTGCCGGCGGAAATCAGCAAAGGCATCGCGCAAGGCGATCTCGCGGTTGCCTCGGTGCTGTCGGGCAATCGCAACTTCGAAGGCCGTGTACACCCGGAAGTAAAAATGAATTACCTGGCCTCGCCGCCGCTGGTGGTCGCCTATGCACTGGCCGGCACCTTGGATATCGATCTGACCCGCGATGCGATCGGCACCGGCAGCGACGGCAAGCCGGTGTACCTCAAGGACATCTGGCCGACCAACCAGGAAATCTCCGACGCTATCGCCGGCTCGATCAATCCGCAGATGTTCCAGAAGAACTATGCGGACGTGTTCAAGGGCGACAACCGCTGGAACGCGATCGCCTCACCGGATGGTGCGGTCTACCAGTGGGACGACTCGACCTATATCAAAAACCCACCGTACTTCGATGGCATGCGCAAGGAAGCCGGCAGCATCCAGGACATCCACGGTGCGCGTGCGCTGGGCGTGTTCGGTGATTCGATCACCACCGATCATATTTCTCCGGCCGGCTCGATCAAGAAGGACAGCCCGGCAGGCCGCTTCCTGATCGCCAAGGGCGTCGAACCCAAGGACTTCAACTCCTACGGCTCGCGCCGCGGCAACGACGATGTGATGGTGCGCGGCACCTTTGCCAATATCCGCATCAAGAACCTGATGCTCGATGGTGTTGAAGGCGGTTATACGCAACATGTGCCCAGCGGCGAGCAGATGGCGATCTACGACGCGGCGATGAAGTACAAGGCGGAAAAAACACCGCTCGTCGTACTGGCCGGCAAGGAATACGGCACCGGTTCGTCGCGCGACTGGGCCGCCAAGGGCACGCTGCTGCTCGGCGTGAAGGCGGTGATCACCGAAAGTTTCGAGCGCATCCATCGCTCCAACCTGGTCGGCATGGGTGTGCTGCCCTGCCAGTTTCTGGACGGCCAAAACGCGCAGACGCTGGGGCTGACCGGCAAGGAGACCTTCGACATCACCGGCCTTGATGGCGGCGAATCCAAAACCGCCAAGGTCACCGCGACCGCCGCGAACGGCGACAAGAAAGAGTTCACCGTGAAGGTACTGCTGCTCACTCCGAAGGAGCGCGAGTTCTTCCGTCACGGCGGCATCCTGCAGTATGTGCTGCGTCAACTGGCTGCACGTAAATAAAGCCGAGAAAAGAATGCTTTTTTGAAAAGTCCGGCATGAGTCCCCGATCTTCTCTCACGAGGAGAGAGGGGGGAGAAAAGCGCGCTTTCCCGAATCTCGAATCCCCAATCCCGGCTTGGCTTTTCCGTTGCGTTGCCGCTTGCCGCTCGTTTCAGCTCTGTGCTGGAATCACCGGTCCATCGTCGACGATGACTGAGGAAAATATGACGATCGAAGAACGCCCCTGGCTGGCGAGTTATCCGCAAGGCATTCCGGAACAGATCGACCCCGACCAATACCGTTCCATCGCCGCCATGCTCGAAGAATGCTGCGACCGCTTTCGCCAGCGCCCCGCATTCGTCAACATGGGGCGGCGCATCAGCTTCGACGATCTGAACCGTCTCAGCGCCCGGTTCGCGGCGTTCCTCATCAACGATCTGAACCTCGTCAAAGGCGATCGCGTCGCCCTGATGCTACCCAACGTTCTGCAGTATCCGATCCTGCTTATGGCCGTGCTGCGCGCCGGCCTGACGGTGGTCAATGTCAATCCGCTGTACACGGCACGCGAACTCAAGCATCAGCTCGACGATTCGGGCGCGAGCGCGATCGTGGTGCTGGACAATTTCGCGCACACGGTCGCCGAGGTCATCGCGAACGTCCCATGCAAGCACGTGATCTGTACCGGCGTGGGCGACCTCCTGGGCTTTCCCAAAGGCGCGATCACGAATTTCGTCGTACGCTACATCAAGAAGATGGTGCCCCCCTACTCGATCCCGAACGCGATCCGCTTCAACGCTGCGCTCGCGCGCGGCGCGCGTTCCCACTTCGAGAAGGTCGAGATCGGCCCGGACGATATCGCCTTCCTGCAATACACCGGCGGCACCACCGGTATCGCCAAGGGCGCCATGCTCACCCATCGCAACATGGTCGCGAACATGTTGCAGGCGCACGCCTGGATCGGATTGAATATACGCCAAGGCAAAGAAGTCATCATCACCGCACTGCCGCTGTATCACATCTTCGCGCTGACCGCGAATTTCCTCGTATTCACGCGCGTGGGTGGTTTGAACCACCTGATCACCAACCCGCGCGACATGTCGGCGTTCGTGCGCGAAATCCGCTCTATAGGTTTCACCGTGCTGCCCGGCGTGAACACGCTGTTCGCCGGACTCATGAACACGCCGGGCTTTGATCAAGTGGATTTCTCCAGACTTCATCTCGCATTTGGCGGCGGCATGGCCGTGCAGCGCGCGGTGGCCGAACGCTGGAAGAAAATGACCGGCTGCTCCCTGTTGGAGGCTTACGGACTGACCGAGACCGCCCCCGCTGCCTGCATCAACCCACTGGACACTGTCGACTATAACGGTTCGATCGGCCTGCCGATCCCGTCCACCGACGTGAGCATCCACGGCGACGACGGCAAGCCGCTCAAATTCGGCGAAGTCGGTGAACTGTGCATACGCGGTCCACAGGTGATGAAGGGATACTGGCACCGCCCCGAGGAAACCGCCAAGGTACTTACTGCGGACGGCTGGCTGCACACCGGCGATCTCGCCTACATGGACGAAAAAGGATTCGTCTATATTGTGGACCGCAAGAAAGACATGATTCTGGTCTCGGGCTTCAACGTCTATCCGAACGAGATCGAAGATGTCGTCGCACAACTGGACGGTATTGCCGAAGTGGCCGCCGTCGGCGTTCCCGACGAAAAAGCCGGCGAGATCGTGAAACTCGTGGTCGTGCGCAAGGACGCCAACCTCACCGAGGAAGCGATCTTCGAACACTGCAAGAAAAACCTCACCGGCTACAAGCGCCCCAAGTACATCGAGTTCCGCAGATCGCTGCCGAAAACCAATGTCGGCAAGATCCTGCGCCGCGAATTACGCCAGACGCCTACGCCCGATACTCGGGCCTGATAAGCAGGCTCTGATCCATAGCGCTGTTCGGCAACGCACGCAACCGATGAATGGATGCGGATCGATACATTCCCCGATAGGCTTGTACCTCTTTACCCCAAACGGACGCCAACGACATGGGCCAATCGATCCAAATCAGTACCTCACGGATGCAGTGCATCGGCGCATACCTCGCGCAACCGCAGGGCACGCCCAAGGGCGGCCTCGTCATCGCGCAAGAAATCTTCGGCGTGAATGCCTATGTCCGCCGTGTCGCGGATCGTTTTGCGCAGGACGGCTATACGGCCATTGCACCGGCATTCTTCGATCACGTGGAGACCAATGTGCAACTCGCCTACGATCAGGCCGGTATCCAGCACGGGCGCGAACTGATCGGCGAAATCGGCCTGGACCTCGCCGTCGAAGATGTCGCCAGCGCCGCGCAGAGCATCGCCTCGGCCGGGCGCATCGGCTGTGTCGGCTACTGCTGGGGCGGTACGGTGGCGCTGCTCGCGGCCACGCGGCTCGGCCTGCCGGCGGTGAGCTACTACGGCGCGCGCAACGTGAATCATCTGCACGAGCCGCTCAAGGCACCGGCGATATTCCACTTCGGCGAGCACGATACGTCGATTCCCGCCGAGGCCATCGACCGCCATCGCACCGCTTACCCGCAGGCACAGGTTTACGTTTACCCCAGCGGCCACGCCTTCGACCGCGATGTCGACCCGCACGTCTACGACGCCGCCAGCGCGAAGCTTGCGCGCGAACGCACGCTGGCTTTTTTCGCGCAGCATCTCGCGGCGGCATCCGCATGAGTTTGCTGCTTGATCCGCGCCTTGCCGCAGACACGCACCCAGTCGGCGAATTGCGTTTGTCGCGCCTGCTGCTGATGGACGATGCGCGCTTTCCATGGCTCATCCTGGTGCCGCGCATCGCCGGCGCGCGCGAACTCACGGACCTCGACGAGGGCGACCGCACCGCTTTGACCGACGAGCTCAGCGGCGTCGGCCGCGCGCTGGAAACGCTGTTGAAACCCGAGAAACTCAATGTCGCTGCGTTGGGTAACATCGTCACGCAATTGCATGTACACGTGATCGCACGCTATTCGACCGACGCCGCGTGGCCGCAACCGGTCTGGGGATATGGCGAACGCGTTCCCTATGCGGCGGCCGCCCGCGAGGCGCTGATCGAACGTCTGCGCAGCGCATTGCATACGCTCATGATCCGATGAACGCGGACGAGCGCGCGCTCGTTATTGAGCCGCTCGGCGAAACCGTATTGCTGCTGCGTTTCGGCGATGACATCCACAACGCGCTCAATGTGCGCGTGCATGCGGCGGCCGCGTTGTTGCGCGCGGTCGAACTGCCCGGCATCGTCGATCTGGTGCCGGCATATGCAACGCTCGCACTGCACTATGCGCCCGAGATCTGGATTGGACACCACAACACACCGTGGCGCCATCTCGCGGATGCGGTGCGCGCCGTATTCGCGACCCCGCCGGCGGATGCGGCCCCACCTACGCCGGCGCTTGTCGAGATTCCGGTCTGCTACGGCGGCGATGATGGCCCTGACCTTGCCGAAGTCGCTCACCATTGTGCGCTGAGGACTGACGAAGTCATCGCGCATCATGCGGCGGCGACTTATACGGTTGCGATGCTCGGCTTCGCGCCGGGATTTCCATACCTGCTCGGTCTCGATACGCGCCTGCACACGCCGCGCCGCGCGACGCCGCGTACGCGCGTAACGGCCGGCTCGGTCGCGATCGGTGGCGCACAAACCGGCATTTATCCCGCGGAACTGCCGGGTGGCTGGCATCTGATCGGACGCACGCCGCTGACGCTGTTCGACGCTACACTTGATCCACCCTGTCTGCTCGCCGCCGGCGATCGGGTGCGCTTTCACGCGATCGATCGCGCCGATTTCGACGCGCTGGCACGACCGCACGCACGATGAGCGTCCATGTGCTCAAGCCCGGCCTGCTCACGACCTTGCAGGATCGCGGCCGTCCTGGCTATGCCGCGCTCGGCGTCGGCACGGCCGGTGCGATGGATGAGGTAGCCCTGCGCCTGGCCAATGCATTGGTCGGTAATGCCGAAGATGCCGCTGCGCTGGAAATCACGCTGAGCGGTCCGCGCCTGCGTTTTGCCGCCGCCGCGACGATCGCGCTGACCGGCGCACACTTCAACGCCACACTCGATGGTCGACCACTGGCCGCATGGCGCCCGCAGCATGTCGCTGCCGGCAGTGTGTTCGATGGCGGACCCGCGCGTCGCGGTACGCTCGCCTATCTCGCCGTGGCCGGCGGATTCCTCAGCGAATCCGTGCTCGGTAGCCGCTCCAGCGATCTCAACGCGCACATCGGACCGCGCGCACTGCGCACCGGCGATGAATTAACCATCGACAACGCCTCGCAACACGCCGCGCATAGGCGGTCCACATGGTCGCTCGATCCGCGTCCGTGGTTCGATCCCGACCGCGCGCGGCCCATCCGCCTGATTCGCGGTACGCATTTCGCTGCGCTGGATCATGCCTCGCAAGATACGTTGTTCGCCGCGCCGTTCCGTATCAGTACGCAATCCAACCGCGTCGGATTCCGTCTCGATGGCCCGCACCTCGCGCTGGCGGCACCGCTGGAACTCATCAGCGAAGCCGTCACCGCCGGCACCGTGCAACTGCCACCCGGCGGCCAGCCGATCGTGCTGATGGCCGAACATCCGACCACCGGCGGCTATCCGCGCATCGCACACGTGGCGGCTATCGATCGCCCACGTTTGGCGCAGCGGCGCCCGGGCGATACGCTTACGTTTGCCGAAATCGAACTCGATGATGCGCAAACGCGCTATCTTGAGCGCGAGCGCGAACTTGTGCGGCTGATAGCCGCCATCCGGAAGCGACAAGCGTGAAGATCGACCTCAATTGCGACATCGGCGAATCGTTCGGCGCGTGGACGATGGGCCAGGACGCCGGCGTGCTCGAGCATGTTTCGTCGGCGAACATCGCCTGTGGCTTCCACGCCGGCGACCCCGAAACGATGCGGCGCACGGTGGCGCTTGCGGCACGCGCCGGCGTCGCCATCGGCGCGCATGTATCGCTGCCGGACCTGCAAGGCTTCGGCCGGCGCGAAATGCGCGTCTCGACCGATGAAGTCTACGCGATGACGCTGTACCAGATCGGCGCACTGGCCGGCTTCGTGCGTGCCGCGGGCGCGGCGCTGCATCACGTCAAACCGCATGGCGCGCTCTACACCATGGCCGCACGCGATGGCGCACTGGCTGATGCGATCGCGTGCGCAGTCCACGACTTCGACGCCACTATGATTCTGGTCGGGCTTGCCGGCAGTGAACTGCCACGCGCGGGTACACGCCATGGCCTTGCCGTCGCGCACGAAGCGTTTTCCGACCGCAACTACGAAAGCGATGGCTCGCTGACACCGCGCCGCGAAGCCGGTGCGGTGATCCAGGCTATCGAACAGGCCGTCGCGCAGGCGCTGGCGCTCGCGCGTGGCGAGCGCATCGCGACGCGCCAAGGCCCCCGGATTGCGATCCGTGCCGATACGCTTTGCGTGCACGGCGATCGCACCCATGCGGCTACCTTTGCGCGCCGACTGCGTGAATCGCTCGAACAGGCCGGTATCGCCGTTGCCGCACCAGGCGCACTACAGTCTCAGGTATGCAGACCTTTGCAGGATTGATTCCCTTTCTTTCAAAGGCCTGACTCCTCTCACCATCTATTAAAAAAGCGGCCGTCGTTGCCGACGGCCGCTTTGACGAGGAGCACAGACGCGACTCGATGCTCCAAGACGGGAATTTCTGCGTCAGCCTTCTTTCTTGGCATGCGCGCTAAGATCTTCCTTGATGCGCGCGGCCTTGCCTTCCAGTTCGCGCAAGTAGTACAGCTTGGCGCCGCGCACCTTGCCACGGCGCTTGACAACGACCGAATCGATTGTCGGGCTGTGCGTCTGGAATACGCGCTCGACGCCGAAACCGTGCGAAATCTTGCGTACCGTGAACGCAGAGTTCAGGCCCGCGTTCTTACGCGCGATCACCACGCCTTCGTAGGCCTGTACGCGTTCGCGGTTGCCCTCCTTGACTTTCACGTTGACCACGACGGTATCGCCCGGGCTGAATTCCGGCAGCGAACGGGTTATCTGGGCGGCTTCGAATTGTTGGATGAGGTTCATTGCATTCACCACAAGGTTTGGTTTTCTTCAGTCGCCGGATTTACGATCCGGCCGTGTTTTTTCCGCATGCTCGTGCTGATATTGCATCAGCAACGCGCGTGTATTCTTGTCCAGTTCCACCCGTTCCAGAAGGTCCGGGCGGCGCAGCCAGGTGCGTCCCAGCGATTGCTTCAGACGCCAACGGCGGATCGCCGCGTGGTCACCTGAAGTCAGTACCGCCGGCACGTCGCCCCAGACGTCGTGTTCGGGGCGCGTGTAGTGCGGACAGTCGAGCAGACCGTGCGAAAACGAATCCTGCTCGGCCGATTGTGCATCGTTCAACACGCCTTCCTGCAAACGCCCCACCGCGTCGATTACGATCGCCGCCGCAAGTTCGCCACCGGAGAGCACGTAGTCGCCGATGGAAAGCTCCTCGTCGACCGCGTGTTCCAAAAACCGTTCGTCCACACCTTCGTAACGGCCGCTCAGCAGGATCAGATGATCGCGCCGCGCGAGTTCCGCCACCTTGGCCTGGTCGAGCCGCCGTCCCTGCGGACTCAGATAAATCAACCCAGCATCCGATCCACTCTCGGCGCGCACCTTGGCCAACGCCTTGCGCAGCGGATCGACCATCATCACCATACCCGGACCACCGCCGTAGCAGCGGTCGTCCGCCGAACGGTAGTTGTCGCTGGCAAAGTCACGCGGATTCCAAGTCTGGATCCGCAGCAACCCGCGTTCGCGCGCACGGCCGACCACACCTACCCGCGCGCAATGGTCGATGAAGTCGGGAAACAGCGTGATGATATCAATGCGCATCACGCAGGTTCTTAAAATTCTGCATCCCAATCGACCACCAAGCGGCCCATGTCCATATTCACCGCCGTTACGAAACGCCCGATCAAGAACGGGATCAGCCGCTCGCGTTCGGCGCTTCGCACCACCAACACGTCGTTCGCGCCCGTTGCCAGTAGATGCGACACCTGGCCCAACGACACCCCTTCGAGATTGACGACCTCCAGACCTTCCAGATCAGACCAGTAATACTCGCCGGGCTTGGGCGCCGGCAGCACCGAACGCTTCACCCAGATTTCAGCCCCTGCCAGCGCCGCTGCCGCATCGCGATTTGCGATACCGGGCAACTCGGCGACGAGGCCCTTGCCGTGGGCACGCCCGCGACAACTGTCGATGCTTCTTTCACCGTGCGCGAACCGCAACAACCAAGGCCGATAGTGAAAAATCTGCGTTCTCGGCTCGGTGTACGATTCGAGCCTTAGCTCGCCACGCACCCCGTGAACTCCAACGATCTTGCCGAGCAGGACGAGTTTTTCACCCGACCCGTTCACGATTTCAGGTTGTCACGATCTCAGGGGCAGCGCCGGCGGCGGCCTGCTTACCGGCTTCCTTGTACAGCGCATTGACCCTCTGGGTCATCTGCGCGCCCTTATCCAGCCACGCTTTAACCTTGACCAGATCCAGTTGCAGGCGCACTTCCTTACCGGCGGTGATCGGGTTGAAGAAGCCCACACGCTCGATATTGCGGCCATCGCGCGCGTTGCGCCCGTCGGTTACAACAACATGATAGAACGGACGCTTCTTCGCGCCGCCCCGGGAAAGGCGAATCTTGACCATCGTAACTCTCTGAAAATACTTTGAAATTTTCGTCGGACACGCCGGACAGCCCGGCCAGCCCATGAGGGAGCCGTCTATTTTAGCGGGATTTCCGAAAAAGCTCAATGTGGGGTTGTAGATGATGTTGAGGTGTAGAGATGCAGGGGCTAGGGACCCGCATCATCCCCGCACTGAGGTGCCTGTCGAATTTCGCCTTCCAACGGGCCGTGCCCGTGCCGCCAAGCATCGCTGAGCAGCATGCTCGCCGATCCCGTTTTGCAGAAACCGAACCGGCGATTTATAGCCCCATGTGGAGTGACGGCGGCTCCGATTGTAGAACACCCTAATTTGCGAGGGTGAGGAGACGGCGCACATTCATCGGCCACACGAGTTTTTCAGCCGTTCCCTCCGCGTCATCCCCACAGTCCCGCTTGACATCGCCACCATCATCGGTTCCACTTTCGCTATTGATACGACGACGGCCCCGCATCGGGACGAGGATGCGGATACGCCGCAGACCTTGCAAAGATGCGCGGGCTTCCAGTGGAGGCCGTATGAGCGCATTTACAGTCCCATCCCCGTCCCCGAGCCGCGAGGCTGCGCACCCCGTAGCGGTAGCGCCGACCATCACCAACGTCACACACAAATTCGGCGGCTCGTCAATGGCCGATGGCGCGCGCATCCGTCATGTCGCCGAACTCGTCCGCGCGCGCCCCGAGCAGACTCAAATCGTCGTCGTCTCGGCCATGCAAGGCGTGACCGACGCATTGCTCGCGCTGACCACGGCGGCCGCAGCCAATCAGCCGCAATGGCACGACGGACTCGCCCGGCTGCGCCAGCGCCATCTCGATACGGCACACGAACTGCTCGGCGAAAAATCGGCCGCTACGCTGGCATGGTTCGAGCGTCGCTTCGCCGAACTCAACGACGTGCTCAACGCCCTGGCAGTGCTGCGCGGCGGCGGTCAGGGCGTGGCCGAGGCGATCAGCGGCAATGGCGAGGTCTGGTCGTCCTATCTTCTGCACGCGTTTTTGCGCGCGCAAGGCGCCGACTATGCCTGGCTCGATGCGCGCGAAGTGCTCGTGGTGCGCCATGAAGAACTCGGCGTCGCTGTCGATTGGTCGACCAGCCAACTCAAATTCGATGCCTGGCGTGCGCAGCATCCCACGCCGCGCATGATCGTGACCGGCTACATCGCGCGCGACGCGAACGGCCGCGACACGGTGCTCGGCCGCAATGGCAGCGATTATTCCGGTGCGATCTTCGCCGCCTTGTGCGCCGCACAGGAACTGCATATCTGGACCGATGTCGATGGTGTGCTCAGCGCCGATCCGCGCATCGAACCCGAGGCGGTCACACTGGCCGCGATGAGCTACAACGAAGCCTGCGAACTTGCCTATTTCGGCGCCAAGGTGATCCATCCGCAAACGATGGTGCCGGCCATTTCGCGCCATCTGCCGATCCTGATCCGCAACACGTTCAGGCCCGAACACCCCGGCACGCGCATCGATGCGGCCGGCGACAGGAACGGCCCGGTCAAGGGCCTGACGCTCGCGCACGATCTGGCCCTGCTCAATGTCGAAGGCACCGGCATGATCGGCGTGCCCGGCACGGCCGAGCGCGTATTCGCCGCCCTGCGCGCGGCGCATGTATCGGTGGTGATGATCTCGCAAGGCTCCTCGGAACACTCGATCTGCTGCGTGGTCAAGCTCGCCGAGTGCGATACCGCGCGCGCCGTGCTCGAACGCGCGTTCGCGCGCGAATTGACGGATGGTCTGATCAACGGCATCGTCGTCGCACGCGACATCAGCGTGCTCGCCGCCGTCGGCGACCGCATGGCCGGCACGCCGGGCGTCGCCGCGCGGCTGTTCGATGCGCTGGCGCGTTCGCGCGTGAACATCCGCGCGATCGCGCAGGGCGCATCCGAGCGCAACATCTCGGCCGCCATCGCGCGCGCGGACGCAACCAAGGCGCTGCGCGCCGCGCACGCCGCGTTCTGGCTGTCGCCGCAAACCCTGTCGATCGGCCTGATCGGCCCGGGCAAGGTCGGCGCAGCGCTGCTCGACCAGATCAATGCGGGCGCTGCGCGGCTCAAGCACGATGCCAATCTCGATCTGCGCCTGCGCGCAATCGCCTCGAACCGGCATCTGCTGACCGACGAGCGTCATATCGGTAGCGACTGGCGCACGCGTTTCGTCGAAACGCCGGCCGGCGACCTGGATCGCTTCGCCGCCCATCTGCGCGCCGCCCATCTGCCGCATGCGGTGATTCTGGATTGCAGCGGCAGCAATGACGTCGCCGAGCGTTACCCCGGCTGGCTCGCTGCCGGCATTCATGTCATCACGCCGAACAAGCAGGCCGGCGCCGGGCCGCTCGATCGCTACCGCGCGATTCGCGCCGCGTGCGGCGCGGGCGGCTCGCGTTTCCGCTACGAGGCGACCGTCGGCGCGGGTCTGCCGATCATCCAGACCCTGCGCGATCTGCTCGATACCGGCGA
>JAISPQ010000053.1 GCA_031274955.1 Rhodanobacter sp. | reverse complement strand
CTGGACTGCGCCAGAGTTAGATACAGCAGGTTTATCAATAACTTAGGCGCGTCCATCATGTGCCGGTGCTTTCCGCAACTTGCCCCGGCTTTGATCCTCATGGCTCCCATGTGGCTCCTGAAAACCGGGGTTTCCAAGAAGTCATCGTGGCAAAGATCAAACTGACCAAGACCGCCGTGGAGACGGCACAACCCCAAGCGCAGCCAGTCGAACTACGGGATACCGTAGTGCCCGGCTTCCTGTGCAAGATTACCCCGGCGGGCCGCCGAGTATTCATGTTTCAGTATCGCACGAACGCGGGCGAGCGGCGCAAACCTGCTTTGGGACTGTTCGGTGAATTGACCGTCGAACAAGCCCGTGCGTTGGCGCAAGAGTGGCTGGCCGAGGTTCGCAAGGGCGGCGACCCGAGCGCGGCCAAGAAAGCCGCCCGCAATGCGGCGACCATGAAAGAGTTTTGCGCTACGTTCATGAACGACTACTCCAAGCAGCGCAACAAGCCCACTACGCAGAGCGGCTATTGGGGTGTCATTAACCGCAACATCATTCCCATCCTCGGGCGGATGAAGGTGCAGGACGTGAAGCGCCCGGATGTGGCCGCACTGATGAAGAAGCTGGCGAACAAGCCAGCCGAGGCCAACCGCACGTTCGGCGTGTTGCGCAAGATGTTCAACATGGCCGAAGTGTGGGGACTGCGCCCGGACGGCACGAACCCGTGCCGTCACGTCCCGATGTATCCGACTGGCAAGGCTACCCGCCTCATTAACGACGAGGAATCGGGGCGCATTTTTGCTTACCTTGAGCGGGTCGACACCGAGGAGTTGGAACATCTGCTGGTGACGCTCGCCATTCGACTCCAGTTCGAGTTCGCCGTGCTCATGTCCGAAATTCTGGCGCTGCAATGGGATTGGGTCGATCTGGAGAACCGCCGCGTGGTCTGGCCCGACAGCAAGACTGGCGGCATGTCCAAGCCCCTGAGCGAAGAAGCCCATCGTTTGCTTTCAACCGCGCCTCGGCGGGAAGGCTGTCCTTACGTCCTGCCGTCACCCAACGATCCGACCCGGCACTTGACCCACGAGCACTACGGCGGGGGCTGGAGTCAGGCGCTCAAAGCCGCTGGCGTGGCACACGTCGGCACACACGGCATCCGGCACCGCTCGGCAACTGACATTGCCAACTCGGGTATCCCGGTCAAGGTCGGTATGGCGCTGACGGAGCACGAGACCGTGGCAATGTTCATGCGATACGTTCATACCGAGGACGATCCGGTGCGCGAGGCCGCCGAGTTGGTGGCGAACCGGCGCAATCCGATCACGGGCGCACGACAGCCTGCGGAGGTCGTTGCATGAATAAACGCAATCCAGCACGAGCGTACCCTGGCGTGCTTCGTATGCCGGGCTGCGACGGTGTTGGATGAGCGGTGGTGTGGCGGTGGAGCTGAAGTCGCATCTACCAGCGCTCCGTCATGCTCGCCAGCGGGCGTTACGCGATGCTCGATGACGGCATGGGGTTCTCGCTGGTGCCGTGGCGGCCCGTGATCGAACAGCGGTTGGGGCAGCAGATCGCCGCGACGGTGCGCAACGGCGGGGTGGAGTGGATTGTCGGAAGGACTCCCACGAGAGGCGTCTAGGGAAGGTTCGACCATATTATCAGTCAAACTTGCCAGTTAAACTGATGATGTAATATAAAGCACAAATGAACACCACCATCGACGTACCGCCATTACCCGAAACAGTCGTTCCCGCACTGACCCAGGCGATCGGCCAAATCCTTCGTCGCCTGCGCGCCGAGGCAAATCCGGGCGGGCTGAACATCTCGCAGACGGCAGCCCTCGCGTTACTTGCTGACAACGGCGGCATGACCACCGCCGATCTTGCGCGCGCGCAAGCGATGAAGCCCCAGTCGATGAGCACCATCCTGGCGAGTCTTGAGCAGGAGGGCCTGGTCGAGCGGAGTTCTCATCCGACGGATGGTCGGCAAATCCTGTTTTCACTGACGACTCAGGGAATCAAGGCGAGGCGAAAGAGGAGCACAGCAAAGCATCAATGGTTGTTGGCGGCCGTGGCGAAGCTCGATCCTGCTGAACGACAAACCCTATTCTCCGCTGCCAGCATCATCCGAGGCATGAGCGGCTCCTGATGTTCCCCAACTTTCAAATCAAAAGGAACACCAATGACCGTGACCGCCCTAGACCCGAAAACCGCACTCATCGTTGTCGATCTTCAGAAAGGCATCGTTGCGCTCCCGGCGACACATCCGATCGACAGCGTGATCAAGCACGTTGTGACGCTGACAGAAGCCTTCCACAAGCATGGCTTGCCGGTCGTACTGGTCAACGTCGCTGGCGGCGCTCCGGGCCGCACTGAGCAGCCCAGAGGCCATCGAGAATTTCCGGCTGGCTGGACCGATCTCATCCCCGAGTTGAACCGGCAGCCGCAAGATCATGTCGTGACCAAGCACACGCCGGGAGCCTTCACGAACACAGGGCTTGAAGCCCATTTGAGAGGGCTGGGGGTAACGCAGGTCGTGATCGTCGGCATTGCCACGAGCAATGGGGTCGAGGTCACTGCGCGCCAAGCCTATGAAGTGGGTTTCAACGTTGCACTGGTAACGGACGCCATGACCGACTCACAGGCAGATGCCCATGCCTACAGCATCGGGCGCGTTTTCCCAAGGATCGGCGAGACCGGTACGACGCAAGAAATCATCAACTTCATGAAACAGAGTGCCTAACCATGAATATCAATTGGCTTCACGACGTGGCGTACCTCTTCGGCGGCGCCTTTCTCTGCAACGCCATTCCGCACTTCGTGAGCGGGGTGATGGGGCGTCCTTTTCAAAGCCCGTTCGCCAAACCGTCCGGTCAAGGTCTTTCGTCATCGACCGTGAATGTGCTCTGGGGGTTTGCGAATCTCGTTATCGCTTACCTGCTCATCGCTCGCGTGGGAAGTTTCGACCCGCATGTGGCGGATCACGTCATCGCCGTGGGTATGGGCGTTCTGCTCATGGGGGTGATGTCTGCGCGCTCGTTCGGACGGTTTCACGGCGGCAATTCGCCCACGAGTTCGTGACGGCATGACCAAGGGCACGTTCCGTTCGCTCGATGTCTTCAACTATCGCGTCTGGGCCATCGGTTCGCTGGTCTCAAATGTGGGAACGTGGATGCAGCGCACCGCCCAAGACTGGCTGGTGCTGACGGAACTTACCCATCGCAGCGCAACCGCCGTTGGCGTCGTCATGGGCCTGCAATTCGGGCCGCAGCTTCTCTTGTTGCCCTGGAGCGGCTATGCGGCGGATCGGTTCGATCGGCGCAAGCTCCTGATCGCCACCCAAGCGGCCTCGGGTTTGATGGCCCTCGTCCTCGGCCTTCTCGTCGTTACCGGACTTGTCCAACTGTGGCATGTGTACGTGTTCGCGTTCCTGTCCGGCTGCGTCAACGCCGTCGATTCGCCGGCACGCCAGACCTTCGTCTCCGATCTGGTCGGGGACGACGACCTTTCCAACGCGGTGGCGCTGAATTCCCTATCTATCAACGCCGCCCAGATGATCGGCCCCGCCGCAGCCGGCGGCTTGATTGCCGCAGTCGGTTCCGGCTGGGCGTTTTTATTCAACGCAGTCTCCTTCGGCGCTGCATTGGCATCACTCGGTTTTCTCCGTGTGGCCGAGCTTCATCCCAGCGCCCGAGCGGGCTGCGCTCGTGGGAGCCTGGCGGAAGGCTTGCGCTATGTACGGTCGCGCCCCGACTTGAAGACCATCCTCTGGATGATCCTCCCGATCGGTATGTTCGGGCTCAATTTCCCAATCTTCATCTCGACCATGTCGGTCAAGGTTTTCCA
>JAISPQ010000220.1 GCA_031274955.1 Rhodanobacter sp. | reverse complement strand
ACTTTCGGTGTCACGCTGATTCCGCATACGCTGGCCGTCACCACATTCGGCAGACGCCGCATCGGCGATGCCGTCAATCTTGAAGTTGATCTGGTTGCACGCCATGTGGAGCGCCTGCTTGGCGATCGCCTATGCATACAGGGGACACAGACATGAGCTTCGCCACGATTCCGGAAATCCTCGCCGATATTCGCGCGGGGCGCATGGTGGTCATCGTCGACGACGAGGATCGCGAAAACGAGGGCGACCTCGTCATGGCCGCCGAGAAGGTGCGGCCGGAAGACATCAATTTCATGGCGCGCGAAGGCCGTGGCCTGATCTGCTTGCCGATGACGCGCGCGCGCTGCCGCCAGTTGGGTCTGCGCCCGATGGTGGATACGAACACCTCGCCGTACCAGACCAATTTCACGGTATCGATCGAGGCGGCCGAAGGCGTAACCACGGGCATCTCCGCCTATGATCGCGCCCACACGATCCTGACCGCCGTGCGGCCCGACGCCGGACCGCAGCATATCGTGCAGCCCGGTCATGTTTTTCCGCTGACCGCGCAACCCGGCGGCGTGCTCGCGCGCGCGGGGCATACCGAGGCGGCCTGCGATCTTGCCGCGCTCGCTGGCCTGGAACCGGCCGGCGTGCTGGTGGAAATCTTGAGCGAAGATGGCGCGATGGCGCGGCGGCCGGAACTGGAAACATTCGCCGCGCGGCACGGCCTTGCGATTGGTACGATCGCCGATCTGATCCGCTATCGCCTGGAAACCGAAAAGACCGTCGAGCGCGTGCACGAGTGCGAGGTCGATACCGAGTTCGGCCGCTTCCGCCTCGTCGCATATCGCGACCACCTCACGCGCGAACTGCATTTTGCGCTGGTGCGCGGTGCCGTGAACGATGGCGCTGCGGTGCTCACGCGCGTGCATGTGTGCAATATCCTGTTCGACGTACTGCACCTCAAGCGCGATGATCCTGGACACGGCATTACCGCCGCATTGCAACGTATCGCGCAGGAGGGCCGCGGCGTGGTCGTCGTGCTGGCCGGCGACAATGGCGCCGACGATCTGCTAGAACCTCTGCACGGCGCGCCCCCCGAAGTGCGCACGAACACGCAATGGCGCCAGTTGGGTCTTGGCGCGCAGATTCTGGCCGACCTCGACGTGCGCCGTCTGCGTGTGCTGGGTACGCCACGCAAACTGGTCGGGCTGGGTGGTTTCGGCTTGGAAGTGGTCGGTTACGAGGACGCCACCCAGGGTTCCTGAGCATTCTGCGCTGCTCGCGCAGGCTGAAAGCCGGTGGCGAGCATGGAGACTGGAAACAGGAAATGAGGCGCCTTCGGGATGGGAGCCGCCTATACGCGGACGCGTTGGAAAGCTTAATGCAACAAACAACCCATTCTCAGATCGCAAAAATGGTACTTGGTTACAAGCTGATATTTCAGAGTGGTAGCTTTTGGCGGTAAACATCCTTGGCTATCTCAGGCGGCGCCTTCCTCTTTGGTGGGCGTCGTGCCAAGAGTGGGTGTCTGCACGTTGCTCTTGGGCATCTGCTAGAGAAGGTGCGTGCCGCAGAGCCCCCGACTTGATCGGGGGAATAGTGGTTCTATCGCCAAGGCGCGCGCTTAAAGTAGGAAGAGCAACCCTTCGGGACGGGACCCTTTGTGCGTAGTGCTGGGGTGCCGCTCGCTCATGTACATTGAGTACACTTCGCTCACGGCCCCTGCGCGTTGCGCACAAAGGGCCTTTCGTTGCGACCTTCTGGCTTATTGATGACAGGCCCTAGCATGTCCCTATTTTCCGGTGAACCGCGTCCCATCACCGATGCGCGTTATGCGCTTCTCGCGAGCCGCTGGAATCCGCGCATCGTCGATGCGTTGATCGACGGCGCGTTGTGCGCGCTGCGTGAACATGGCGTTGCCGATGCCGCGATCGATCTCGTGCGCGTCCCCGGTGCATGGGAGATTCCGCAGGCGGCCGCAAAGCTCGCGCATGCCGGTGGCTGTGCGGCGATCATCGCGCTGGGCTGCGTCGTGCGCGGCGATACGCGCCATTACGAGCATGTTGCCGATGGTTGCGCGCAAGGTCTGATGCGCATCGCGTTGGAACACCGTGTGCCGGTATTGAACGGCGTGCTGGCCGTCGAGCGCCACGAAGATGCGCAGGCGCGCGCCGGTGGCGCGCGCGGCAACAAGGGCGAGGAGGTCGCGCTCGCCGCGCTGGAAATGGTCACCTTATGGAGGCAACTGTGACCCACGCTCATGGCATCGACCCCGCCGCGCGTTCGCGTGCGCGCCGGCGCGCCTTGCAGGCCATCTATGCGTGGCAACTCAGCGGCAACCGCATCGAAGGCGTGATCGATGAGTTCCGCGACGAGCAGGACATGCGGATCGCCGATCTGGATTATTTCGAGGCGCTGGTGCGCGGCGTCGCGCACAGTCACACGGAACTGGATGCGGCGCTCGCGCCATTCCTCGATCGTGAGATCGAGCGTGTCGATCAGATCGAGCGCGCCGCGCTGCGTATCGCAGCGTGGGAACTGCGCGAGCGTATCGACGTGCCGTATCGCGTGGTCATCAACGAAGCGGTCGAGGCCACCAAACGCTTCGGTTCCGAACATGGCCACACCTACGTCAACGGTGTGCTCGACAAGCTCGCCGGCATCTGGCGCAGCGCCGAATATGCTCAGGCCGGTCTTGAGCCGCGACGTGGTGCCACACAACGATGACCGAATTCGATCTGATCGACATTATCCGCGCACGCTGCGCGGCCACGCGCGCCGACGTGCGGCTGGGCATCGGCGACGATGCGGCGGTCCTCGTGCCGCCGCCGGGTCACGATCTGGTCGTCAGTACGGATACGCTGATCGCCGGTGTACATTTTCCGATGACCACAGGCATACGGGATCTGGGGTGGAAGTCGCTCGCGGTGAACTTGAGCGATCTCGCCGCGATGGGCGCGACGCCGGCCTGGGCGCTGCTCGCGTTGACGCTACCGGCGGCGGACCGTTCCTTCGTGGAAGAATTCAGCGACGGCTTCGCGGAATTGGCCGCACAGTACAGTGTGGCGCTGGTCGGCGGCGATACCACGCAAGGTCCGTTGACCGTCACGGTTGTCGTGCATGGTTTCGTAGCGGCGAATAGCGCGCTGCGCCGCGATGGCGCGCGTGTGGGCGATGGCGTGTATGTCACCGGCGCGCTCGGCGATGCGGCGGCTGGTCTTGGTTGTCTGGATGCGAACGCTGTGCGGATGTCTGAGTGTTCTTACACGCCGGAGGTCCGTGCGCATTTGATCGCGCGATTGATGCGGCCGACGCCGCGTGTGGCCGCGGGTATGGCGCTGCGCGGGCGGGCTTCTGCGTGCATCGATGTGTCGGATGGATTGCTCGCGGATCTTGGCCATATCGCCGCATGCAGCGGCGTCGGCATCGAAGTGGATGCGGCGACATTGCCGGCTTCTTCCGCGTTGCTCGCGCTGTTCGATGGCGATGAGCGCATCGCTTTGCAAGCCTCCGGCGGTGACGACTACGAACTTGCCTTCACCATGCCGTCCACCCATGCGGAAAACATGCAGGGCGATATCGCACGCATCGGCTGTGGTGCGACGCGCATCGGGCGTGTCGTGGCCGAACCGGGCGTTCGGCTGATCGACGCAAGCGGTGCGCAGATCGTGCTGCGGCAGCCGGGTTGGCAGCATTTCGCGTAAGAACATTGGCTACGGCAACAGCTTGCCGGGATTGAGAATGCCGTCCGGGTCGAACTGTTGCTTGATCCGCCGCATCAACGCCAGCGCGGTGGCATCCAGTGCGCGCGGCATGAAATCGCGTTTGGCCAGGCCGATGCCGTGTTCGCCGGACAGCGTACCATCGAGCGCGATCACGGCGTCGAAGACGTCGCTCAGGCAGGCGGATGCGCGCTCAAGTTCCGCATCGTCGCGCGGCAGCAGGTTGATGTGCAGATTGCCGTTGCCGGCATGGCCGAAGCACAGGATCGGGAATGCGTAGCGGTTGGCCAGGGCGCGCGTCGCCGCGACGAGGCCCGGCACGCGGCTGACCGGGACGACGACATCCTCGTTGATCTTGTTCGGCGACAGCGTGCGCAGCGCCGGAGACAGTGCCTTGCGCGCGGCCCATAGCATGGCGACTTCGTGCTCGTCGTGCGCGATGCACAAGTCCGTAAGTCCTTCGCCGTGCGTGGCGCGCGTGATGGCGGCGACCGCCGCATCGAGCGTTTCCGGCTCGCCATCCACTTCGATCACGAGCATCGCGCCGGCGAGCGGGATCGTATCGCCACCGTGCGCGCGCGCGAGTTTCAGGCATTGGTCGTCGAGAAATTCCAAAGCGCACGGTGTCGCGGGTTGCGCCATGATGCGCGCGACCGCCTGCGCCGCCGCGGACACATCCGTGAACGTCGCGCGCAGCGTGCGTTTGGCAGAAGGCAGCGGGGTGAGTTTGAGCGTGGCCTGGGTAACGATCGCGAGCGA
>JAISPQ010000180.1 GCA_031274955.1 Rhodanobacter sp. | reverse complement strand
GTTCGCGGATCAGAAATGCGCGCGCACGGCGCCAGTCGCGAAACACGGTGCGCTCGGTCACTCCCTGCCATTGCGCGATCTCAGCGATTTCCATGCCGCCGAACACTCGCCATTCGACCAGTTGCCCTGCGCGTGGATCGATCCGTGCGAGCTGTTCGAGCGCGTCGTTGAGTGCCACGAGATCGACCGTGTCGTCGATCAGACCGGCATCCGAGCGCAGCGTGACCATATACTCGCCGCCGCCGCGCTTGGCACGGCCACGGGTGCGTGCGTGATCGACGAGAATCTGCCGCATCGCGCGCGTCGCCAGAGAAAGGAAATGCACCCGATCGATCGAGCCGATTTCGGGCGTGGCATGCAGCTTGAGATAGACCTCGTGCACCAGCGCGGTGGTGTCGAGCGTCACCGGACCACCCGAAGCGCGGCGCTGGCCGCGCGCGATGCGGCGCAATTCCTGATAGACCAGCACGAACAAGGTCTCCTGCGCCGGCGGCGATGGTGGGGCAGACGTGCGGGTCATGACATAGGCATAGGGATGATTACTTTCGTTCTGAATAGATCGGCCTAGCCTTCGCAGTATATCTATCCTGGCTAGGGCTCACTTCTCCGGCAAGCGCCTCCTGAGGGTGTCATGCCCACCTACCCGCAGCCGGATCGTGATCCGAAACAGCCGGAATAAACGCATCTATCGCCCGGAAAATGGCCGCCGCCGCGCAGCAAAAAGACAGATTTTCCGACCATCCTCTGGCTGCGTTCGCCCACGCTGGTTTGTGGCGGACATCGGCGCCTCATCGAGGCTTCAAGGAGAATGACGATGTTCTCGTCCGCGCGCCATCCGGCGCTCATGAAAGTACTGATGCTGCTGTTGCTGACAGTGTTGCTGTATATCCCGCTGGGCATCATCCAGAGCCTGATCGATGAACGTGGGGCCAGTCAGGATGCGGCCACCCAGGAACTGGCGCAGACCTACACCCATGCACAAATGCTGGTCGGTCCGCTGCTGGTGGTGCCCTATGTGGAAAGCTGGAAAGAAGCGCGGCGCGACGACAAGGGCAATGAAACCGGTGGCCAGATCGATCTCAGCAAGGACAGCGTGTATCTGGTGTTTCCCGATACGCTGGATCTGGACGGCCGCATGATGCCGGAAACGCGCTACCGCGGCATCTTCAGCATTCTCTTTTACAAGCTCGAGGGCACGTTGCGTGGACGCTTCGCGGCTTTCGACGCGGATGCCATCGCGCACAGCCAGCGCAATTCGAGCATCGAGTTGAAAACGCCTTATGTGGCCGTGGGCCTGAGCGATCTGCGTGGGTTCGAAGGTTCGCCGGTGCTCAGCATGGCCGGTGAGAAGCTGCGCTTTGCACAAGGCGTGCCGGGTCTGTCCGACAAAAGCGCGCTGGCCAGCGGCATCCATGCGCCACTGACCGGTGCGGTGCTGGCGCAATGGCGCGATGCCAAGGCCATGGATTTCGAGCTGCCGTTGACGGTGATCGGGCAGGGACGGCTTTCAGTGGCGCCGGTGGCCGAGGAGACCACGGCGCATATTCAATCCTCCTGGGCCGATCCGAGTTTCGGCGGAAACTTTCTGGCGGCGCAGCGCACGGTGAGCGCACAGGGCTTCGATGCTCACTGGCGCATCTCTTCGCTGGTCACCAAAGCGCGCGCGCAGGTGCGCAGCTTGCCAACGGCGGACGATGCCACCTACCGGCCACCCGGAACAAGCGTGGAAAGTTTCGATGTGTCGCTGGTGCAGCCACTCAACGTCTACGCGATGGCTACCCGTGCCGCCAAGTATGGCGTGATGTTCATCGCTCTGGTGCTGATGGCGGCCTTCATGTTTGAGTTGTTCAAGACATTGCGCCTGCATCCGGTGCAGTACGCGCTGGTGGGGCTGGCGATCGCGCTGTTCTTCCTGCTGCTGGTGGCGTTGTCGGAAAAGATCGAGTTCTGGCAAGCCTACGTGGTTGCGGCCGGTGCCAGCGTGGCGCTGCTCGCGGTGTACTTCAGCACCGTGCTGCACGGCTGGCGGCGCGGCTTGTCGCTGGGCGGTTTCGTCGCGGTGCTGTATGCGGCGCTGTACGGGCTGCTGGCTTCGGAGGACAACGCGCTGTTGCTTGGCTCGCTGCTGGTGTTCGGCATGCTGGCGGCACTGATGCTGATGACGCGCAAAGTGGATTGGTATGCGCTGAAGTGAAGGCTACGCGCCACGATCAGGTCTTGCGCAGGCGGCTGTGCCGGTAGCCGTAGCCGAAATAGATGGCCACGCCGATCACGGTCCACACGCCCATCATCGTCCAGTTGTACCAGTTCTCGCCGAAGATCAGCAGGAACAGGCACGACAGGACACCCAGCGTGCAGGTAAGCGGCGCCCACGGCACGCGGAACGTGCGCGGCAGATCCGGTTGTGTACGGCGCAGGATGATCACACCCATGCACACCGCGACGAATGCGATCAGCGTGCCCATGGAGACCAGATCGCCGAGCACATCCAGCGGGAACACGGCGGCGAGCAGCGCGATGCCGGCGCCGGTAATCAGGGTGTTGATATGTGGCGTGCGATAACGCGGATGGATTTTCGCGAATACCTTCGGCAGCAGGCCGTCGCGTCCGATGATCATGAAGATACGCGGTTGCGCGATGATCATGACCAGGACCACCGACGACAGGCCGATCAGCGCGCCGATCTCGACCAGCCAGCGCAGCCAGCCCAGTTGCGGATGCGCGGCCACGGCGGTCACGACGGGTTCGCTGGTGCCCAGTTGATCGAACGGCCGTAGTCCGGTCAGCACCGCGGCCATGCCGATATAGAGCACGGTGCAGATGGCCAGTGAGGCCAGCGTGCCGATCGGCAGGTCGCGCTGCGGGTTCTTCGCTTCCTGCGCTGCGGTGGATGTCGCTTCAAAGCCGATATAGGCGAAGAACACCAGCGCGGCGCCGCGGATGATGCCGGACCAGCCGTATTTGTGTGCCCCCTGATTCTGCGGGATGAACGGATGCCAGTAGTCCGGATTCACGTAATGCCAGCCGACCACGATCACGATCACGATCAGCGCCACTTTGAGGGTCACCATCGCCAGATTCACGCCGCTGGATTCGCGGATGCCGATGTAGCACAGCCAGGTGAGACCGAGCACGATCGCGACCGCCGGCAGGTTGAACAGCGCGCCGGTGACGACGAGGCGATTATCCTGGAAGGCCAGTGGCGCGTTGATGAGTTCGGGCGGCAGATGCAGGCCGAGGTGATCGAGCAGGCTGGTGAAGTAGCCGGTCCAGCTCACGGCCACGGCCGAGGCGGAGACGCCGTATTCCAGCACCATGTTCCAGCCGATGAACCAGGCGGCGAATTCGCCGAGCGTGGCATACGCATACGAGTACGCGCTGCCCGACATCGGAATCAGCGTGGCGAACTCGGCATAGCACAGCGCGGTGAAGCTGCAACACAACGCGGCGATGACGAACGCGAGCACGATCGCGGGGCCGGCGTGTTCCGCGGCGGCCTGTCCGGTGATGACGAAGATGCCGCCGCCGATCACCGCGCCGATGCCCAGTGCGGTCAGCCCCCAGGGCCCGAGCGTGCGCTTGAGGGCCGGACCTTCGTGGTCGTCGTCGGCGGAGAAATCGGTCTTGCGGGCGAGCAGTCGGTCGAGCATGCGGAGGCGTGGCAGAGGTTGGTCAGGTGGAGAGGGCCGAACCAAAACAACCGTCGGAATGCGCTGGCCGCAAGAAGAATCAGCCGCCCTTGCGCAGGCGGCTGTGCCGGTAGCCATAGCCGAAATAGATGAAGAACCCCAGCACTGTCCAGCCCAGCATGATGCGCCAGTTTTCCGAGAACGGCTGCCAGAACAGGTACAGGCAGGACACCACGCCCAGTGGGCAGGTGATCGTCGGTGCCGGCACGCGGAACGGGCGCGGTATGTCTGGGCGCGTCTTGCGCAGGATCAGCACGCCGGCGCTGACCACCGCGAACGCGAGTAGCGTACCCATCGAGACGAGATCGCCAAGGAGGTTGATCGGTAGCAGGCCGGCGAGCACGGCCGCACAGATACCGACGATGAGGGTACCGAAGTACGGCGTCTGGTACTTCGGATGCACCTTCGCGAAGGTGGGGGGCAGCAGGCCGTCTTGTGCCATCGAATAAAAAATGCGCGGCTGGCTCATCAGCATCACCAGGATCACAGAAGACAATCCGGCGATCGCACCGATCTCGACGATCATCCGCAGCCAGTTCAGGGCCGGATAGGCTTCGAGTACGGTTGCGACCGGCTTGGGTGTGCCCAACTGTCCGTAGGGCAGCATACCGGTCAACACGGCGGCGACGATGATGTAGACCAGCGTGCAGAAGAACAGCGAACCCAGGATGCCGATCGGCATATCGCGCTGCGGATTCTTCGCTTCGCCGGCGGCGGTGGATACCGCGTCGAAGCCGATGTAGGCGAAGAACACGATCGCCGCGCCACGCACCACGCCGCCGAAGCCGAACTTGCCTGGCCCTTGCGCGTCGGGAATGAACGGATGCCAGTTCGCCGGATTCACGTATTTGATGCCGAACGCGACGAACAGAAAGATCACCACCAGTTTGATCGCGACGATGATCGAGTTGACGGTTGCCGATTGCTGGATGCCGATGTAGCACAGCCAACTGATCGCGACGATGATTGCGACGGCGGGTAGATTGACCCATCCGCCGGTGGAGATGAGTTTGCCGTCCACGACATTGAAAGGCGCGGTCGCCAGTGAATCCGGTAGACCTAGCCCGACACTCTGCAACAGGCTGTTCAGATAACCGGACCAGCCCACCGCGACCGTGGATCCGGCGAACATGTATTCGAGTACGAGGTTCCAGCCGATGAACCAGGCAACGATCTCGCCGAGCGTTGCGTAGGAGTACGAATACGCGCTACCGGAAACCGGCAGCATTGATGCGAACTCGGCATAGCACAGCCCCGCGAACGCGCAGGCGACACCGGCGATGATGAAGCTCAGTGTGATCGCCGGCCCGGCATGCGCCGCAGCGGCTTGGCCGGACAGCACGAAGATGCCGGCGCCGATCACCGCGCCGATGCCCAGCGCAATAAGCTGGCGCGCGGTCAGGGTACGTTTGAGCGTAGCTTCGCCCTTCAATGAACCGTGCAGTTCGCCTGCGTCTACATGCGGGGCCGCTTGCACCGGCTTGGTAATGAACAGACTGCTGGACATCGAATGGTCCCCTTGCTGGCATGGCCAAGCCATACCTGATGGCCGGATGTGCGCACCGGTCTTCCGCAACGGGAATGGGCCGGCGCGCCGTTCTTGCCGCGCACGTCGGCGTGGGCGACACGGTACCTTGCCAAAGCCCGGACATGAGCACAAGCGGTCATGGGGTCATGGCGTGCTTGTGGTGCGCTGCGTCATCACCGCACCGATCGCTCTGAATTATTTCTGACTCAAGTCAAGGCAGAGCAAAACGTGAATCGACATATGTATGGCCATGGAAGTTGGCTCGATTCGATCTTCCGCATGATCCGAACGATCTTCTTCCGAACCAGGCACAAATTTTCACAATCGATACCCGGGAAAACCCCGTATGACTACTTCCTCTGCTGCTGCTCCCACGGATGTTCCCTCCAAGGCATGGAGCGTCCTGTTCGCCAGTACCTGGGCTTTCACGGCCTGTTTCATGGTATGGATGATGTTTGCCGCCGTCGGTATTCCGCTGAGAAAGCAACTGGATCTCAACGCCACCGAATTCGGCTTGCTCACCTCGATGCCGGTGCTCTCCGGCTCGCTGATCCGGGTGCCGCTGGGCATCTGGACCGACAAATACGGCGGGCGCATCGTCATGGCCATCCTGTTGGCCATCTCGGTGCCCACGACCTGGTGCATCGCCTATGCCACGCAGTACTGGCAGTTCCT
>JAISPQ010000064.1 GCA_031274955.1 Rhodanobacter sp. | reverse complement strand
CGCCGTCATCGGCCCCGTTTTGCAAAGACATCGGCGCGTCGAAGCACAAAACACGCCACGTCGTGCGGCTATCGCACGAAACGAGGGGTGGGGTGCGGGAGTTTTGCAAGAGCCTCATTGCTCATCGGTTTTTTGGGGTTGATGTCGCCGGGGAACACCCGTTCCCGATCGAAGGAAACTTCTCGCAAGTCCTTCAACACCGCCAATGCCTGCCGGCTCAAGGGGACGATATGGGGCGTTTTCATCTTCATCCGCTCCGCTGGAATATTCCAACGCGCCGCGTCCGTGTCGATCTCGGACCAGTTGGCACCGATCAGTTCAGACGTCCGCACAAACGTCAGCACCATCAGTTGCAGGGCGAGCCGCGTATGTTGTGTGCCGACGTAGTGGTCGATGGAGTGCAACAACTCGGGAAGCTCCGCGGCATCCACCCGCACAAAATTGCGCCGCTTATGTGACTTCAGGATGTCGGCGGGTTTGATGCCCGCGGCAGGGTTGTGTTGAACCAGATCATGCACTTTCGCATAGCGCATGATCTGGCCGCAGGTCTGCACTATCCGTTGTGCAATATCCAGCGCGTCGCGCTTTTCGATATTCTTCACCACATCCCGAAAATCTGATGTCGTCAGATCAGCGAGTTGGCACGCCCCGATGAACGGAAAGACATCGTGTTCAAGCCTGCGTATTGCGTACTGCGCGTACCGCTGCTGGCAATTCTCACTCCACCGCGCGTACCACTCACGGGCCACAGCCTCGAAAGTCTTATCAGCGCAGCGGCGGCCGGGGTCCAGTTCTTTCTGCACAACGTCCCTGGCCTGCGCGTGCTGCGTGCGAGCCATGGCGAGAGTCACCTTGGGGTAAACGCCCAAGGTCAAGACTTTCTCCTTGCCTCGATACCGATACTTGTAGCGCCAGTACCGGCTTCATTGCTTATTTTTAGGCGTTTTTTCCAATTTCGAGGCGATCTGACATCGCCTGATACAAAAAGTTGGCTGGGGGACTAGGATTCGAACCTAGATAAACGGAGTCAGAGTCCGTTGTCCTACCATTAGACGATCCCCCAATCGAGGGTGACCGAGCCGATTAACGCTTGGAGTATTGCGTGGCGCGGCGCGCCTTGTGCAGACCGACTTTCTTGCGCTCGACTTCACGCGCGTCGCGGGTCACGAAACCGGCCTTGCGCAGCGGCGACTTCAGCGTTTCATCGTACTCGACCAGCGCGTTGGCTATACCCAAGCGAATTGCGCCGGCCTGGCCGGTCATGCCGCCGCCGCTGACCGTGACGAGCACGTCGAACTTGTCCTGACTCTGGATCAGTTCGAGCGGCTGGCGCACGATCATGCGCGAGGTCTCGCGGCCGAAGAAGGTGTCCAGCGGCTTGCCGTTGACCACGATGTTGCCGCTGCCCTTGCGCAGAAACACGCGCGCCGCGGAGGACTTGCGACGGCCGGTGCCATAGTTCTGTTGAATAGCCATGATTTTCGATGCTTGTCTGTGGAATGGTCGGCGTGGACTGGCTTATGCCTTGATGTCCAGCGCCTGCGGCTGTTGTGCCGTGTGCGGGTGGTTGGCGCCGGCATACACCTTGAGCTTGCGATACATCGCGCGGCCCAGCGGGGTTTTCGGCAGCATGCCCTTGACGCCGATTTCGATCACGCGTTCGGGATGCTTGGCCAGCATATCCTTCAGTGAAAAGGTCTTGAGGTTGCCGACGTAGCCGGTGAAGCGGTGGTAGTTCTTGTCGTCCAGCTTATTGCCGGTGACGGCGACTTTTTCCGCGTTGATGACGACGAGGTAGTCGCCGGTATCCACGTGCGGGGTATAGATGGTCTTGTGCTTGCCGCGCAGACGGTGTGCGAGTTCGGTGCACAGACGGCCGAGTGTTTTGTCGGTCGCATCCACGACATACCAATCGCGTTTGACGCCGTCTGCCTTGGCGCTGATCGTTTTCATATCCGTAAAGACTCTGGCTTGGCACCGGAAACCGGCGCTTGCCGCAAAATGAGGGCGCGGGAGAATAGCGGAAACGCCGATGAGTGGCAACCGGCGGTCTCGCTATGGAACGTAGCCAGTGATGATAGCATGAAACCCCATGCCCTTGCCGACTCCGGAATTGCCTGACACGACGCGCCTGTTGGCCTTGACCGATCAGTGCGTGATGTGCGGTCTGTGCCTGCCGCATTGTCCGACCTATCGCCTGGCCGGCAGCGAGGCCGAATCGCCGCGCGGCCGTATCGCGCTGGCGCGGGCGCTGGCCACCGCAAAGCTGACGCCAAGTGCATCCGTGCTGGACCATCTGGATCACTGCCTGGCCTGCCTATCGTGCCAGAAGGTGTGCCCTTCGCAGGTGCGTTACGAGACGATTCTGGTTGAGACGCGCGCCGCGCTGGCGCGGCAACGACCCGCTGCGGGAAGGCTCGCGCGGTGGCTGCGCGATCCGCGCCGGATGGCCCGACTAGCGCGCATCGGCGCCGCCTTGCGCGCGGATCGCTGGCTGCCGGCGCTCGGCCGGCGCCTGCCGCAAGACTCGCTGCTCGGGCGCCTGGCCAAGGCGCAGCCCGCATTGCCGCGATCCATACACCTTGGCCCCGCTCCGCGCCCGGCTGCGGAACGCGGTCGCGTTACGCTGTTCGGCGGCTGCCTCGCCAGCACGTACGACCGTGACACGCTGGATGGTGCGCGCCATCTGCTGCGCGCGCTCGGTTATGCGGTAGCCGAATCCGGTCCCGCGCAGTGTTGTGGCGCGCTGCCGCGGCATGCCGGGGACATCGCCGCGGCCGATGCGCGGGCAAGCGCCACGCGCGCTGCATTGCGCGATCTCGACGGTACGCCGGTGCTGACCACCAGCAGCGGCTGCTTCGGCGATCTGCGCGAGCACGTCGCCCAGGGCGCGAGCTTCACCGTCGCCGATGCGCTGGCCTTTATCGCGGCGGATGCCGATAGTGCAGGGTTGCGCTTCAAGCCGCTGTCCGCGCGCGTCGCACTGCATCTGCCGTGCACGCAGGTCAATGCGGTCGGCGCCACGCAGGCGATCCGCGATCTGCTGGCGCGCATTCCGGGATTGACCGTGCTGATGTTGCCCGAACAGCCGCGCTGCTGCGGCGCGGCCGGTACCTATTTCATCGAGCATGCGGATTTCGCCGATCGCCTGCGCGAGGAGAAACTCGATCAGGCGCAGGCGACGATGCCGGATCTGCTGCTGACCACCCATATCGGCTGCCGCATCCATCTGGGCAACGGTCTGCGCGAACGCGCCGCCGGCATTCCCGTGTTGCATCCGCTGGCGCTGCTGGCACAGCAATTGGACAATGCAACGCCATGAGTACCTTCACGCTATCGTCGTTGGATCGCGCACTCGTCGAAATCGAGCGCGCCCTGGAAACCGTTTTCGTCGCCACGCCGGTTGCCGCGCAGCCGTCGCCCGCGTGCGATCTTCCCGAAGCCGATCTGGACGATGCCGCGCGCCGTCACGCCGCCGGACTGATGCGTGTGAATCATGTCGGCGAGGTGTGCGCACAGGCGCTGTACTTCGGGCAAGCCGCCGTGGCGCGCGAAGCGGCGCTGCGCGAGCAGCTACTGGCTGCGGCCGCCGAGGAAACCGATCACCTGGCATGGTGCGGCGAACGCCTCGAAGAACTGCGCAGCCGGCCGAGTTGGTTGAATCCGCTCTGGTACGCAGGCGCGTATGCGCTCGGCGCCGTCGCCGGCCTGACCGGTGACCGCATCAGCCTCGGCTTCGTGGTGGAGACCGAACGCCAGGTCGAGGCGCATCTGGACGAACATCTGCAAACGCTGCCGCACAACGACGCACGCAGCCGCGCGATCGTGCAGCGTATGAAGGACGACGAGATCCGCCATGCCGATAACGCACTGGCCGCCGGCGCGCTCGAACTGCCGCCGCCGGTGCCCGGGCTGATGCGGCTTGCCGCGAAGATGATGAAAACCGTCGCGTATCGTGTGTGACGCGAGCAGTGGTTCTACGTCAGATTGCGGCCGTGGAATAGTTCTTCGATCTCGCGCTTGAGCAACTGCTCGATGCGCGCGCGCTCCTTGAACGACAGATCGTCCGCGGTCGCCTCGAACAGATACGCGTCGAGGTCGAAGCCCTTGATGTGCATCTTCGTGTGGAAAATGTTTTCCTGATACACGTTGACGTCGAACATCTCGTACTTGGTGCGGATGTGTTTGGCCAGATAGTCCTGGATCGAGTTGATCTTGTGATCGATATAGTGCTTGCGGCCCTTCACGTCGCGGGTGAACCCACGCACGCGGTAGTCCATCGTCACGATGTCGGACTCGAAACTGTCGATCAGGAAGTTCAACGCCCTCAGCGGCGAGATCACGCCGCAGGTGGCCACGTCGATGTCTGCGCGGAAGGTCGCGATGCCGTTGTGCGGATGCGTTTCGGGATACGTGTGCACGGTGATGTGGCTCTTGTCCAGGTGCGCGACCACCGCGTCGGAAATCATGTCCCTGCCGAGCTTTTCCACGACCGGATGCTCGGAGATCAAGAGCGTCACCGAAGCGCCCTGCGGATCGTAGTCCTGACGCGCGATGTTGAGGACATTCGCGCCGATGATTTCGGCGACATCGGTCAGGATCTGGGTCAGGCGATCCGAGTCGTACTGCTCGTCGATGTACTCGATGTAGCGCCGGCGCTGCTCCTGCGACACCGCGTAGCAAATGTCGTAGATGTTGAAGCTGAGCGCCTTGGTCAGGTTGTTGAAACCCTGCAATTGCAGGCGCGGAATGGGCTTGAGCACGGTGATCTACCTCGACGACCTATCTTGCGGCAGGCTGTCGAGAAACGGTCTGCCAGCGCGATCCAGGGACGGATGGCTCTTCTCACTCGGCAACCCGTCAGAGGCGCGGATTATGGGCCAAGCGGCAGCGCGATGAAACCGTGGGCATAGCGAGCAAAAACGTGAAATGTTTCTATGTTTGCATATTTTAACAGAACGGTTCATATAATCTGCGGACGCGAACGGGGATTTGCAATAAACTAGCGCCGGTCTCCAGCCTGTCTTCGCAAGACCGCGCATTCCGGGTAATGGAGCCGCAACTGCTAAAATCTGGGGGGCAAAGGATTTGGAATGAGCACAAAAGACAAGACCGCCGTTTTTCGACATAGCCTGCAGTACAGACAAGCCATCACTCCACCCATGCTAGTTCCCGATAGCGCATCGATGGATCGTTTTCTGGTTGCCTGTAATCGGCGCCGCTATGGCAACAAGACGACCATCATCGAGCCCGGGGATCCGGCCAATATTCTCTATTATGTGATCAACGGCTCGCTGACGGTTTCCTCGGAAGGCGAAGAAGGCCGCGAACTGGTCCTGGCCTATCTGAGCCCGGGTGAGTTCATTGGCGAGATGGGCCTGTTCATGGAGAGCTCGCGCCGGGAAGTTACTGTGCGTACACGCACGGCGTGCGAACTGGCCGAGATCAGCTATGACCGCATGTTCAAACTGCTCGCAGGACCACTGCGCGAGGAATGTCCGAAGATCCTCTTCGCGATTGGCGCACAGTTGACCCATCGTCTGCTGCACACCTCGCGCAAGGCAAGCCGCCTCGCGTTCATGGACGTGGCCGGCCGCATCGCCAAGACCCTGCTCGATCTGGTCGAGGAGCCCAATGCCGTGGATCATCCACGGGGCCGCCAGACCCGTATTTCGCGTCAGGAACTCAGCCGCATCGTGGGTTGCTCTCGCGAGATGGCCGGGCGCGTGCTCAAACAGCTAGAAGGCCAAGGCATGATCGCGGTATCGGGCAAGAACATCGTGGTCCTGCGCGATCGTTGAGCCCCCTGCTGCACACGGCGGTGCATGAAGACCCATTCACCGCGCCGCCGCTGGCGCACCGAACAGACGCGCCAGTTCCGCACCGGGATCGGGTGCGCGCATGAAGGTCTCACCGCCCAGAAACGCATGGATGCCACCGTTGCACAGCCGCACCACATCCTCCGCCGTGCGGATGCCGCTCTCGCTGACCAACAGGCGATCGTTGCCGGCACGCGCGCGCAGACGCAGGCTCGTATCGAGCGAGGTTTCGAACGTGCGCAGATCGCGGTTGTTGATGCCGATCAATGGCGCCGGAATGGCGAGTGCGCGATCCAGTTCGATCGCGTCGTGCACTTCCACCAGCACATCCAGATCGATGGACGCCGCCAACTGCGCGAGTTCCAGCAGCGTAGCGTCGTCCAGCGCGGCGACGATCAGCAAGATGCAGTCCGCGCCGATCGCACGCGCTTCGTAGACCTGATACGCATCGATCG
>JAISPQ010000062.1 GCA_031274955.1 Rhodanobacter sp. | reverse complement strand
ATCAGGCCGTCAACAGACGGCATGAGTGCGATCCATGGATGGATCGCCCGCGGATCGGCGCCGCAAGGCGTCGATCCGGCGCAGCACGTGGCGCGGCTCCGCCGCCGCCCGTGCGTTTTGAGAAAGGGCAGGATGCCCTTTCTCAATAATAACTGGGGCGGCAGGATTCGAACCTACGAATGCCGGGATCAAAACCCGGTGCCTTACCGCTTGGCGACGCCCCAAACAAATCACTCGCTACCGTCGCATAAACGCCTCAGCAGCGCAGACCGCGCCACACCCCGGGCGACGAATCCGCACCATTCCCGCGGACAATCCGCGAGGATGGCATGCCCTGCCCCGGCGCCGGCGACCTCGGCGAATACGCATCCGCCCGAGCCGCTCATCCGCGCCGCAGCGCGCTCGCCGAGCCAATCCAGGGCACGCGCCACCTCCGGGAAGCGTCCACGCACGACCGGCTCGAACACGTTGGTCGTGGGGGCGCCCGAAAAAAAGCACGGAATTGTCAGATGTGGCGCGTCACGTGTCAAATCGGCGGCGCGGAAAAGATCGGCGGTCGGCACCCTGACGCCGGGATCGATGAGCACATACCAGCGCTGCGGAAGGTCCAGCGGCGTCAAACATTCGCCGATACCTTCCGCCCAGGCGCTGCGGCCGCGCACGAACACCGGCACATCGGCGCCGAGCCGGACGCCGATCCCGGCCAGGCGATCCTCGTCCAGATGCGTATCCCAGAGCCGGTTCAGGGCGACGAGCACGGTGGCCGCATCGGAACTGCCGCCGCCGAGGCCGCCGCCCAGCGGAATGCACTTGTCGATCGCGATATCCGCACCCCAGTGCGAGCCGGTCTCCGCCTGCAAGGCGTGCGCGGCGCGCACGGCCAGATCGTCCGCCACGGCAATGCCCGGCAACGGGTCCAGGCGATGAATCACGCCGTCGGCACGCGGACGCAGGCGTACCGTATCACCCCAGTCGAGCAACTGGAACACGCTCTGCAGCAGGTGATAGCCATCGGCACGGCGGCCGACGATATGCAAGAACAGATTCAGCTTGGCCGGTGCCGGCCATTCGCTCCAGCCGTGCGCCGATCGCGGCGCAGCGGCCGTGGCCGCATTCACTGCAACGCCCACTCACGGATCGTGAGGCGCACCTTGGTATCGCCCTTGCTTGCGAACACCTTGTTCGGCAACGCGGGATCGGTGCTCGTATCGTAGTCCAGATACTGCACGCTCCAGCCGTCCTGATCGATCTGTGCCGGCAGACCGTCGTCGCGGAAGCTCACGCGCGCATCGCCCGGCGCGCGCGCGCCACGCACCCACGAGGCGAGTTGTACAACCGGCACATGCCAGCCCAATTCACGCTCCAGAAGCTGCGCGGCGTCGTTGCCGTTGATCGGTCGCTTGCGCAGACCTTCAAGCCGCACCCGCTCGGCGTCGCCGGTGAGCACCCAGGTCTTGCCGGTCACCGGCGCATGCACACTGAAACGGAATGCGCTGCCCTCCTGCAACCATTCCAGTGATCCGCTGCCGCTGTCGTGCGCATCGGATACCGCAAGACGGCCTTGCAGGCCCCATGCTGCGTGCATGGCGAGTTGCGCCTCGCGCGCGGACTGGCGCTCCAGCGTGTCGTCGGCAACCGGCTCGGGGGATGGCTTCTTCGTTGGCGTGGTGACGACGCAGGCACTGAGCAGCAGCGCGGCCAGCAAAGGCGCGAAGCGCGCGGCGCGGATCATCATCATGTCGTCAGTCTCCGGATCGCCTCAAGCAGCGTCTTGTTCTTGGCGTCTTTCTTGCGGCCTTCGTCCCAGACCTTGCGCGCTTCCTCATGTTTGCCTTTCATCCACAGCACTTCGCCCAGATGCGCGGCGATGTCCGCGTCCGGCTGCTTGGCGTAGGCGCGACGCAAATCTTGCAGCGCGGCATCCAGATCACCCATGCGGTAATGTACCCAACCCATGCTATCAATGATCGCAGGCTCTTCCGGCTTCAGTTTGAGCGCGCGCTGAATCAGATCCAGCGCCTCGCGCTGTTGCGGGTCGCCTTTGTGCGAGCCGTCGGCCAGCGTGTAACCCAGCGCATTCAGTGCCCCGGCATCGTTCGGTTCGATCTCGATGACGCGGCGCAGATCGCGCTCGCCGGCGGCCATATCGCCACTTTCGACCAGCAGCAGACCGCGCATATACAGAAAACGCGGCTCGTCCGGTCGCCCTTCCAGCGCGCGCGTGTAGATCGCGAGCGCTTCGCGCGAACGATCCTTGCGCATGAGAATGTCCGCTTCCAGCAACCAGATCTTGTTGCGCGCGTCGTCCTCCACGCCGGCCTGATTTTCGAGCCGCTGCAGGAAACCCATGGCCTGCTCCGTACGGCCCAGTTCGTTCAGCACGGTCGCCTCGCGCATCCGCGCATCGAACCCGTGTTCGTCGTCGTCGCCGACCGCGCGATACCACGACAGCGCCTCCTCGCGCCGGCCGATCATCTCGGCGATCTGGCCCAACAGATACAGGCGCCGCCCGTCGCGCGGGCTCTTGTCCGCCAACACTTCGTGATACAGCGCATTCAAAGCAGCCTTGTTGTTGGCGCGCACCATATACGCCGCCCGCGCGCCATACGTGGTGTCGTCCTGTGCCCCGCCGGCAAGCACGCGTGCAGCGCCGGCATTGTCGCCACCATCGGCCAGCAACACCGCGTAACCGCTGCGCAGACGCGGGTTTCCGGGAACGTGCCGCAGCGCCTCGGCATACGCCGCGCGTGCCGCAGACTTGTCGCCGCGATCGATCGCCAGCCGCGCGCTCCACATATACGCCTCGTCGCCGTGGAAACGTGTCACCGTCGTATCGGCCAAATGCTGCGCCTGCGCCTTGTCACCAAGCGCGAAAGCGAGCTGACTGGCCGCGATCCAATCGTTCTGTTGTTTGCCCAACTGCGGCGGTGTAGCCAGACGCTCCAGCAGATGCGCGGCCATGGTCTTGTCCGGCGCATTAAGCAACACCTGCGCGATCAAGCGCCACGCATCGGCATTCCCCTGTGCAGCGAGCGATTTCAGATCGGTATACGCCGCGTCGCTGCGCTGTTGTCCAAGGGCGATCCAGGCGCGCGCCTGCGGCACGCCGGTATCCCGCGGCGCCAGCTGTTGCCAGCGCATCAACGCATGCTCAGCCAACGGCCAATCCTTGACTGCGAGCGCGAGGTGCGTGGCTTCCTCGCTGATTTTGGGATCCTCGCAAAGTACGGACGCTTCGGTGAAGCCCTTCGCGGCGCCGGCCAGATCATTGTTCTGCAAGGCGAACTGCGCCGTCATCAGCATGAACAACAGATCGCGATCGGCTGCGACCGGCGCGATAGCTGGCTGCGTAGCGCCACGCTGCGCGTGCGGCGTGGTCACGCCTGCACATGCGCCAAGCAAAGCGCAGAACACGAAAGCCACCCAAACTCTGCCGACGCTCGGATGGCGAAGAATAGAACTTGTTCTTATATTCCCACCAACCTGCGTTATCCCGTCAAAGTTGTCAGGTGATCGCATGTGGCGCTCACCCACACGCGGCGTGAGCGCCGCATGTGACAGGCGGGTGAGGCAGCGCCTGTCCCCGACTCGATCGGGGAAGACCGAACGGCGGTGCTCCAGGGAAGGATCCTTGTCGCATGGCGGCTTCGACGGAACAACCCGTAGAGCCTGTCCCCGACTCGATCGGGGGGCTGGATCGGTGTGCACGCGGGCCTTTGCCACACTCAAGTCATGTATCGACATACACTCCCTCGCTCTTTCGCGGCCCGCACGCGCCGTCTCCGGCGCAGGCCGGTGGGAATATAAGGATAAATTCTATGCTGGAAGTACATGCAAAAACCTTGCCCTGCTTGATATCGCGGATTGCGACCCGCACAATTTGTGGCATTCCTGCCGTCCTCCCCTTACTCCTTAACTTACTTTCACACTAGCCACCGCCCGCCGTAGCCTTCCATCATCTCACAATGGCGCTGATAGCCCTCGGACTCAACCATCTTACGGCCCCGGTCTCCCTGCGCGAACGCGTGGCGTTCCCGCGCGAAACAACGGCGCCGGCGCTGACCAAGCTGCTGACCGAACCCGGGATCCGCGAAGCGGCGATCCTGTCCACCTGCAATCGTACCGAACTGTACTGCATGGTCGAGACCGGCGCCGAGCGTGTGCCGGCAGACTGGCTGCACCGGCATCATGATCTGGTCAACCGTGGCACCGACGAATTCCTGTACCGCCACCACGATGCCGACGCCGTGCGCCATCTGTTCCGCGTAGCGACCGGGCTGGAATCGATGGTGCTGGGCGAGCCGCAAATCCTCGGTCAGGTGAAAGATGCCTATGCGCTCGCGCGTGATGCGCAGACCCTGAAAGCGCCGCTGGACCGGCTGTTCCAGAACACCTTCGCCGTGGCCAAGCGCGTGCGCTCGGAAACGCGCATCGGCGCCAGCACGGTCTCGGTCGCATTCACCGCCGTGCGGCTGGCCGAACGCACCTTCACCGACCTGCGCAAAGCCTGCGTGCTCTTGATCGGCGCCGGCGAAACCATCGAGCTTGCCGCGCGCCATCTGGCCGAAGCCAAAGTACGCCGCCTGATCGTCGCCAACCGCACGCTCAACAATGCGCAAACGCTCGCCACCCGCTTCGGCGGTTATGCGATCGCACTGGCGGATCTGGACAAGCATCTGGCCGAAGCGGATATCGTGATCGCCTCCACCGCCAGCCGCGAGCCGGTGCTGCGGCGCGAACAGGTCGCTGCGGCGATCGCGGCACGCCGGCGCAAACCGATGTTTCTGGTCGATATCGCGGTGCCACGCGACATCGATCCGGCCGTCGCGGAACTCGAAGACGTTTACCTCTACACCATCGACGATCTGCGTCAGGTGATCGACGAAAACCTGCGCTCGCGTCGTGAAGCCGCGCTCGAAGCCGAGGCGATGATCGAACTGTCGGTCGATCACTTCATGGGCTGGTGGCGCGCGCTGGATGCGCACAATCCGGTAGTCGAACTGCGCCGCGGTGCCGAGGCGAGCCGCGACGAGGCCCTGGCCAAGGCGCGCTCGATGCTGGCGCGCGGCAAATCGCCCGAAGAAGCCCTCGCATTTCTCGCGAACACACTGACCAACAAGCTGCTGCATGCGCCCAGCGCCAACCTGCGCGCAGCCGCACAGCGCGGCGACGACGACCTGCTGCGCGCGGCGCGGCGTCTGTACGACAGCACGCCCGGCGCCGAGCGTGAGCGGTAGCGTGAAAGAACGGCTTTCCTTTAACACCATCCCGCATTGCCCCGCCAAGCCCACACCGTTGTTCAGTTCTTGTAAGCTGGGCGTAGTAAGCTGATAAGCCCGGCAAATGACAGGCCATCATCCGCCTAGCCTACAACGCCGCATCGAGAAGCTTGGAAATCGCTGCGTTTGAGTGTGGGCAGGCACGACGAACCACGGAGAGCGAATATTATGAAACGCGTACTATCGGCCATGCTGACTTGGCTGTTCTTCCTCGTTCCGCTGGCTGCGACGGCAGCCGACGGTTACACCACCGTCAATCTGAATCTGCGTGCCGGGCCCGATCTGCAATATCCGGCTGTCACGGTGGTTCCGGTCGGAACACTGGTGTCGATCCAAGGCTGCCTGGACCAGTGGTCCTGGTGCGATGTGATCGTCGGTCCGAACCGCGGCTGGGTCGCCGGCCAATACCTGCAATACGTCTATCAAGGTCAACGCGTCTATGTACCCGCCTACGGTACGCGCATCGGTATCCCGATCGTCACCTTCTCGCTGGGCCTGTATTGGGACAATTACTACCGTTCGCGACCGTGGTACGGGCAACGCAATACATGGATCAATCGGCCGATCGGCGCGCGGCCGCCTTCGTCGCGGCCACGTCCTCCGCTGGGCTCGCACTCGCCGCGTCCGCGTTCATCGATGAATTATCCGTCGTCCAGGCCATCGTTCAGACAGCAACACCCCATGCGGTCACCGGCTACCCGTTCTTCGTCACACCACGCGCCCACGCAAGGACCACAGTCCAACAATCGACGATCAAACCACAACGGCAGGAACTGATGACCGCGGCATAAAGTCGTAGTAAGCCGGCGGGGGTGAGCTTGCGAACCCCAACACCACTTTCTTTTTCTTGGTCTCTAACGTTGGGGTGCGCAAGCTCACCCCAACCCACACCTGCATGCAGCCCAGCATCCGCCGCAAGCTCGAACAGCTCTCCGAGCGCCACGAAGAACTCGCACACCTGCTCGCCAGTGCCGAAGTGCTCGCCGATGCCAGGCGCCTGCGCGACGTCTCGCGCGAACACGCGCAACTGCTGCCACTGGCCGATTCGTTGCGTGCCTACGACGCGGCCGGCAGCGCGCTGGCGGCGGCGCGTGCAATGCTGCGCGATCCGGAGCTGAAAGACCTCGCGGCCGAAGAAGTGGCCGCGCTGGAGGCCAGGCGCGCGCAACTGGAAGAGGATCTCAACCGCCTGCTGGTGCCGCAAGACCCGCGCGACGAGGGCAATCTGTTTCTGGAAATCCGCGCCGGCACCGGCGGCGACGAAGCGGCGATCTTCGCCGGCGATCTACTGCGCATGTATCTGCGCTATGCGGAACGGCGGCGCTGGAATGTCGAACTGCTCTCATCCAGCGGCGGCGAGCACGGCGGCTATAAAGAGGTCATCGCACGCGTCGAAGGGCGCGGTGCGTTCTCGCGCCTCAAGTACGAATCCGGCACGCATCGCGTGCAGCGCGTACCGGAGACCGAGGCGCAGGGGCGCATCCATACCTCGGCGGCGACGGTGGCGATTCTGCCCGAGCTGGAGGATGTCGATGACATCGAACTCAAGGACGTGGACCTGAAGATCGATACCTTCCGCGCCTCGGGCGCGGGCGGCCAGCACGTCAACAAGACGGATTCGGCCATTCGCATCACGCATCTGCCGAGCGGCATCATCGTCGAGTGCCAGGACGAGCGCAGCCAGCACAAGAATCGCGCGCGCGCGTTATCCCTGCTCAAGGCGCGCCTGCTCGACGAGGAACGCGGCAAACAAAGTGCGGCGCAAGCGGAATCGCGCCGCCTGCAGGTGGGATCGGGCGACCGCAGTCAGCGCATCCGCACCTATAACTTTCCGCAAGGCCGCGTGACCGACCACCGCGTCAATCTCACGCTGTACCGACTGCCGGACATCATGCAGGGCGATCTGGATGAACTCATCGACACGCTCACGCGCGAGGATCAGGCCGATCAGTTGCAACTGCTGGCCGGCACGTGAGTTGCCAGTCGCGGTTTACTCCGGCACGCAGGTTACAACGTGGTACCGATGACATTGCTGGCAAGCTTGGCGACCGGATCGATCGCAAGCGCGCTACCACGGCCGATGCTGGCATGGGAGTGATCTTTTCACCAACCCCCAATCCCTGCCTCTTGCTCTTAGCGCGAACTGGCGGGAGATATTGGGCCGATTCTGGGGTAAGGTGCACGACCATGAAGATCGATGCCGACTCCTCCCCGCGCGAACGCATCGACGTATGGATACGCGCTGTGCTCGCGGCATGCTCGCTCTGCGCCGCCACGGCGGCCTCGGCAGCGCATATCGGCGTGCAGGTCGATGGTGTGGACGATCCGCTGAAGGCTGCGGTGATCGCCGGTCTGGAAGCCGCACAGTACGGCCAGCGCGAGGTGACCGCGGCGCAAGCGCAGCGCCTGTACGAGAACACCCAAGCGCAGGCGCGCGCGGCGCTGGAGCCTTACGGCTATTACGACGTACAGACACACAGCGAACTGCGCCAGGCCAACGGCGACTGGCTCATCGCCCTGCATGTGACGCCCGGCGAACCGGTGAAGGTGAATGCGCTGGACATCGCGATCGACGGCGATGTGGACGGCCAGCGCCCGGTGCAGAAGGCACTGGCCGCGTTTGTGCCGGCGAAGGGCCAAGCGCTGGATCACGCCGCTTACGAAAAGAGCAAGGCGACTCTCCAGGCCGCGATCCTCGCCAGCGGTTATCTGGACGCAAAGCTCGTCACGCATCGGATCGAGGTGGCGCGCTCGGCGAAGACGGCCGATATCCATCTGGCCTGGGCCGCGGGTCGTCGCTATCGCATCGGCGAGACGACGTTCGAGGGCGGCCAGTTCTCCGACGATCGCATGCAACGCTACATCCCGTGGCACAAGGGCGATTTCTACACACAGGAGCAATTGCTCACGTTCCAGCAACGGCTGATCGACGCCGATTATTTTTCCGTCGCGCAGGTGCATCCGGATACCGAACATGCGCACGATGGCATCGTGCCGATCAAGGTGCTGCTGGCGCCGGCCAAGCGCACGATCTACACCGGCGGCGTGTTCATCGGCACCGATACCGGGCCGGGTGTGCGCGGCGGCGTCGAGCGGCGCTGGATCAACCTGCGCGGCCACAAGGTGAAGGCCGAGGCGATCATCGCCACGCAGCTCAAGACGCTGAGCACGCAATACCAGATTCCGCTGTCCGGCCCCGACAATCACAACATCGCTTTCGGTGCGAACTATCGCGACGAGAACACCAACACCAGTCTATCGCGCACGTTCGGGCTGGCCGCGACCGATTCGCGCCTGTGGCACAACTGGACGCGCACGCTCGGCCTCAAATTCCTGACCGGCGATTTTACCGTCGCCAATATCAAGGGCTCGACGACGATGCTGTATCCGGAGGCTTCGCTGTCGCGCAAGCAGGTGGACGATCCGAACTTCGTGCGCAAGGGCTGGGCACTGACGGTGGCCGCGCGCGCGAGTCCCAGCGGGCTAGCCGACACCAGCTTCGCGCAGGTTTCCGGCGACGCGAAGTGGATTCGCGGTATCACCGATAACTCGCGCTTCATCGCACGCGGCGCGTTCGGCGCGACCGCGGTCGGCGATTTCAACAAGCTGCCCCCGGAATTACGCTTCTTCGCCGGTGGCGACCATTCCATTCGCGGCTATGCGTTCCAGACCATCGGGCCACCGCTATCGGCGACGCTGGTGCCAGTAGCCCAGGCGAACTGCGCCGCGCGCCCAGCGTCCACTTGCCAGACGCTGATCGTCGGCGGCAGGAATCTGCTCGTGGCGAGCGCCGAATACGAGTACTACTTCAAACCGAACTGGGGCGTGGCGACTTTCGTCGATACCGGCGATGCGTTCGATTCGTTCGGCGATTACAGCGAGAAGATCGGCGCGGGCTTGGGGCTGCGCTGGCGCTCGCCGGTCGGCATGGTGCGCGTGGATCTGGGTTTTCCGGTCAACGACAGCACGGCCAGTCATAGTGTGGAATTGCATATTGTGATCGGGCCGGATTTATGAACACCGCTGATCACTCCCCCGCGCCCGAACAACCGCGCCGCCGCTCGCGCGTCGGGCGCGTGCTGAAATGGATGGCCGGCACACTGCTCGTACTCGTGCTGGCGCTCGCCGCCATCGCGTTCTGGCTGCTGGATAGCGAATCCGGCGTCCGCTTCGTACTGGCGCGCGCGGTCGGCGCCACCGACGGAAAACTCCGCGTCGAACGCGGCAGCGGCGTGTTGCTCGGCCCGCTGACACTCGAAGGCGTGCGCTGGCAGGACGCATCTGCCGGCGTCGATGTGAAAGTTGCGCGCGTCGTGGTGGATGTGAAGGCTTCCGAGTTATTCGCCAAGCGTGTGCACGTCACGCAGTTGGATATCGATCATGTCGATGTCGCGCTGACCACGCTGCCGCCGCAACCCGCCGACACCACACCGCCGTCGCCGTTCTCGCTGGCCGCGCCGATCGACATCGTGCTCGACCGCCTCGCCCTGAATCAGGCCGCGATCGCGCAGGACGGCAAGCCTGTGTTCGCGCTCGACAGCCTCGCCGTCGCCGGCGCCTGGACGCACACAGGCGTGACGGTGAAGACGCTGAACCTGCACGCACGCGATGGCAGTGTGGACCTTACCGGCACCGTCTCGACGTTGTCCGGCTATCCCGGCGATGGTCAGGTGACCTTCCGCTGGAAGTGCGGCGACATCACCTGCGCCGGCACGCTCGACGCACACGGCGACGGCACGCAGATGAAGCTCGATCTGGCCGTGGACGAACCGACGCCGGCGAAGGTACTGGCCACTCTGACACAATCCGCCGATCTGCCGTGGACGGCGAGCATTTCCGTACCGAGCCTGGATCCGCGCAAAATCCAGAAGGATCTCGCGCTGACGCAACTCATGCTGCATCTGCAAGGCTCCGGTGATTTGCACAAGGGCGCGCTCGGCGGTCAGATTGCCGTCAACGATCACACGGTGCAGATCGACGCCGCACGCTACGCGCTCGACGCGCAGAACTTCAGGATCGAGGCACTCACGCTCAAAAGCCCCGAAATGCCGGGCAGCGTGAACGCCAGTGGCGTTGTGCGCCTGGATGCGAACCCCGTGTCGGCCACGCTCGCGCTGGATTGGCAGAGCGTGGAAATCCCCGCCGATCTCGCCGGCCAGGCGCTGGCGACGCACGGCAAACTCCAGGCTTCCGGCAGCGCGCAGCAATTCCATACCGACGGCACGTTATCGATCGGGCCGCCCGGCAAGCTCGCCGATCTCGCGTTCGATCTCGGTGGCACGCCCGATGCGATCGATCTCAAACGCATCGAACTCAAACAGGCGCAGGGCGGCCTTGGCGTGCAGGGCCATGTGCGGCTCAAACCGGCACTCGGCTGGCAACTCACCGCGAACGCAAACAAGCTCGATCCCGGCGCGTTCGCCGCGCAGTGGCCCGGCGCATTGGATTTCGCTCTCGCCACCGACGGCACGCTGACCGATCATGGCCCGGACGCCACGCTCAAGCTGGACAAACTCGGCGGCACGCTGCGCCAGCGGCCGGTATCCGGCAATGCGGATATCAAAATCGCACCCGGCATGGTGATCGACGGTACCCTGGCGCTGGCTTCGGGCAAGAGCCGTGTCGAAATCGCCGGTCACGGCGGCACCGACAAGAGCGACGCAACGCTCAAGCTCGCGATCGCCTCGCTCGGCGACTGGCTACCCGACGCCGCCGGTTCTGTCACGGGCGAATTCCGCATGCAGGGTCAATGGCCGAAGCTCGCCATCGACGGCAACGTGCGTGGCGCACGGATCGCGGCCGGCACCACGCATCTGGACGCGCTGGATATAAGCGCCAACATCGCCAGCGTGCAACCGCCGCAGGGCCGTTTCGACGTGAAGGCGCACAAGCTCGCCAGCGGCGATCTGCTGCTGGATACGATTGATCTGGCGGCCAGCGGCAATCAGCAAGCGCACGAACTCACGCTCGATGCCAAGGGCACACCGCTCGGCGCGCGGCTGGCGCTGTCCGGCAGTGCGAAGGATGACGGTCGCTGGAACGGCACATTGAAGACGCTTGATCTTGCGATCAAAGATCAACCGCCGCTCGCGCTCGAACAAGCCGCACAAATGAATTGGAACGGCCAGCGATTCAGCGCGACCGACATCTGCCTCACCGGCGGCGGACCCAAACTCTGCGTGGCCGGCAACGGCGACAGCGATGGCGCGTTCGCCGCGCAATACCGCATCGAACGATTGCCGCTGGCGTTGATCGTGAAACTCGCCGCGCCCGATGCGCCGCTGAAGGCCCAGGGCATGATCGCCGGTCGTGGCGACATCCGGCGCGCGGCCAATGGCGCCTTGAGCGGCAACGCGTCGATCGATTCCGACAAGGGCAGCGTGGCTTATCCCGACACCGCGAATCAGCCGCTGCTTGCGTATTCCGGTTTCGCGTTGAACGCGACACTGGCGCCGCAATCGGTACGCGCGACGCTGCACACTGCGCTGGACCACGACGGCAAACTCGATGGCGAAGTCACGCTCAACGGCGCGCCGGGAACCACACAAGCCTTGACTGGCCATGTGAATCTGACGCTCAATAGCCTCGCCTTTGTCGAACTCTTGACGCCGGAAGTCGCCAACATCCAAGGCCGCATCGCCGCGGATTACACGCTCGGCGGCACCACCTCGGCGCCGCGCATCAACGGCGCGCTGACGCTCAAGAGCTTCGCCACCGAACTTCCCAGTGCGGGGCTCAAACTGCACGACGGCGACATCAGCGTGCGCGCCGCCGACATGGATCGCTTCACGCTGCAAGGCACGCTCAAATCCGGTGACGGTACGCTCACACTGTCCGGCTCCGGCGGCGTCGGCGCGAACGCGCCACTGCAGGCGAGCATCAAGGGCACGAACTTCCTCGCCGCCGACATTCCGGCCGCGAACGTCGTGATCTCGCCCGACCTCACCATCGAACGTGGCGAGCATGGCATCACCATCGGCGGCCGCGTGGAGATTCCCAAGACCGCACTGGATCTGGCCAAACTGCCGGGCGGCGGTGTGTCGTCGGTCTCGCCCGATGTCGATGTCGTGGACGAGCAGCGGCCCGCAGCGGACAAACCGCTGCCGGTCATCGCTTCGGTGACGGTCGTACTGGGTGAGGACATCAAGCTCGCCGGCTTTGGCCTCAACGGCACGATCGGTGGCCAACTCAAAGTCGATCAGCATCCCGGACACGCCGCCACCGGCACCGGCACGCTCACCGTGGACGGCACCTATAAAGCCTACGGACAGGATCTGACCATCGAAAGCGGACGCCTGCTGTTCACCAGCACACCGCTGGACAATCCGGGCCTGGACATCCGCGCGGTACGTAAGATCCTCGGCACCTCCAGCCTCGGCAGCGACACCATCACGGCGGGCCTGCAAGTGCGCGGTACCGCGCTGGTACCGGTGCTGACGGTGTTTTCCAACCCGACGATGGAGCAATCGCAAGCATTGTCGTACCTCTTGACCGGCAAGCCGCTGTCGGCGCTCAAGAGCGGCGAAGGCGATATGCTCACCAGCGCGGCACAAGCGCTGGGCTCGGCCGGCGGCAATCTGCTCGCCAAGGATATCGGCGCGCGTCTGGGCGTGGATGCCGGTGTATCCGACAACACCGCGATCGGCGGCGCGGCGTTCACGGTCGGCAAGTATCTCTCGCCCAAGCTCTATCTCAGCTACGGCGTCGGCCTGTTCACACCGGGCGAAGTCGTCACACTGAAATACCTGTTCAATCCGCGCTGGAACTTCGAGGCGCAGAACGCGACCTCCGGCAACCGCGCGGGCATCAATTACCGCTACGAACATTGACCGTGCGTCTGCGCACACCCCCTACTTTTGCGTATGCGCCACAGGCCGCCGCGAACGAGGATCATGTGCTGGCGCCAATGCCAGACCACATCGAAACGATACGGGCCGCTGCCGATGAATTCGTCGAGGCCGACACCCTGCTGGTCCGGCTCAAGACGCAGCGCTCATTCCGCCCCTTCCCTGTTCGAACCGGGGATGACGTAGATACGTTTCGTTCGCAGAGCACCCTGCCGTGAGTGGATTTGACGCAGTCGGATTCCGACATTAGCATGAACATCAGCATGTTCATTGGAGACAGCATGAAAACCGAACGGCTCCAACTCCTCGTGACTCCGGACTTCCGCGACTACCTGCGCGCGGAAGCCGCCGCCGTCGGCATCAGTGTCGGTGAGCTTGTCCGTTCCCGCTGCGAAACGCGGCCGGGCAAGGACGAAAAATTGCTCGCCGAACTCACCGTCGAATTGCGAACGAAGGTCGAGGAAGCGCGCAGGGAATTGCGTGTCGGCCTTGATGCGGTTGACTCCGTGCTTGCCGAACTGCGCGCCAAACGTGCGGCGCGCGAGCGCACCGCACGGGGATCTGTCCGCGTAGCCAGGCCCAGGGCACGCGCATGAGTTTCAAGGATGCGTTCGATGCCATCCGCGAAGCCTTCAAACTCGCCGAGGACGTCAAGAGCACCGGCATCAAACTGCAAGAAATCTCGACCGAACTGCGTGATCACGACCGCCGCATCACACGGTTGGAAGCGCAGTGGGATACCGCGCTGGCGATCGCGGGGAAAAAACGTTTGGAGTGAACCGGGCGCACCCACGGACACGCCGTGAATGCTGATCCAACCGTTCGATATTCCCCCCAATCGGAGCCTGCCCCATATGCGGCGCGAACGCCGCAGGCGACCTCCCGCTTGCGGCAGAGGCTGACCCCGAAAGACCCGATGGCGAAACCCGGCCCGTTTCTCTGCCCACGCCGGGGCCGGTCACGGGCCTGGATTGCTCCTCCCAAAACAAACACCCCGCCGTTCAATACCCGGCGGGGTGTCTGGCAAGCCCCGGCGCACCGGGGCCGGTCAAGGCCTACACTTTGCGCCGTACCAGCAACGCCGTCCAACCCAGCAGCACCGCCAGCACCAGCAGCGCCCAGCGATCCAGCATCGGCACGCCGGTGGTCGAGCCCGGTGCTGGTGGCCCCAACGCGCTGAATCCTGCCGTACAGGTGGTGGCCGCGTTTACCGTCACGGTGACCGTCGGCGATGCACCAGCGCAAGCCCCGCCCCACCCGGCGAAGGCGTAACCCGAGGCCGGACTGGCAACCAGCGTCACCGACGAGCCGGGGGCATAATTGCCGGAGCAGGTGGACGTGCAGTTGGTGATTTGCGGGGGAGCGCTGACGCTACCGCCGCTGCCGCCGTTCACCGTGATGGTGAGCGCGATTGTCACCGGTGGCGGCGTGATGAACTGCGCCGAACACGTGCGCGCCTGGTCCATCGTTACCGTGGCCGTCAGCGCCGTGGCAGCACTGGCGCAATCCCCGCCCCAGCCGCCAAAGGCCGAACCCGCGTCCGGTGCAGCGGTCAGCGTCACCGCACCACCGGCGCTGCCGCTGCAGGTGCCGCCCGTGGCGGTGCAAGCATCGATCACAGGCGGCGTCTGGTTATCCGTCACGCTGCCGCTGCCGCCCGCGTTGGTCACCGTCACCGTCAGCGTATGGGTGATCAGGGCGAACGTGGCGGTGCAAGCGCGGTCGGCATCCATGGTCAGCGTGGCCGTGTTGGCCGAGCCGCTGCAATCGGCGCCGCTCCAACCGCTGAAGCTGTAACCGGCATTCGCGCTCGCCGTCAGCGTGACCTGATTACTGGCGTTGCCGCTGGTGCTGCCGCTGCAATTGGCCCCGCCGGCCACGGTGCAGGTATCGATCACGTGCGGCGATAGATCATCGCTCACGCTGCCGGCACCGCCCGGGCCGGCCACGGTCACCGTCAGCGTATGGGGCGTGCGCGCAAACGTGGCGGTGCAGCTACGGTCAGCGGTCATCGTCAGCGTGGCCGTACTGGCCGAGCCGCTGCAATCGGCGCCGCTCCAGCCGCTGAAGCTGTAACCGGCATTGGCACTCGCCGTCAGCGTGACCTGATTGCTGGCGTTGCCGCTGGTGCTGCCGCTGCAATTGGCCCCGCCGGCCACGGTGCAGGTATCGATCACGTGCGGCGATAGATCATCGCTGACGCTGCCGGCGCCGCTGGGGCCGGCCACGGTGACCGACAGCGTGTAGGGCTGCGGCGGCGTAAAGGCGGCGGTACACGCCAGGGCGGTGCCGTTCATGGTGGCTGTCGCTTGCAGCGGATTGGCGGAATCGGGCACGCAGGCGCCGCTCCAAGTCACGGAATAACCCGCAGTGGGCGAGGCGACCAAAGTCACCGGGCCATTCGGGTAGTTGCCCACGCAGGGGCTGGTGGTGGAATCGCAGGCGTTGATTTCATGCGTAGGAGTCAGCGTATCGGTCACGCTGCCGCCGCCGGCGCCGGTGACGGTCAGGGTCAGTTTGTAGGTCGGCTCGGTACCGGCGTATTCCACCGCGCCGCTGTCGCAGGCGGCCGTGCCGCGCACGTAGCCGCGCTGATCGGCGCCGCTGATGGGGGCGGCAGTGCAGGCGGCCAACACGCCCTTGCCGACCGGGGCGCTGGTGGCGAGCAGGGGCTTCATCGTCTGCGTCGGGCCGCCGTTGTTGGCCAGCGCGCCCAAGCCAAAGGAAATGCTGCTCCTTGCGGCCGGAAAACCGCACTGGGTGCCGCCGTCGAGGTTGCCGCCGTTGTCGGCGATCTCGCCCAGACCGCCGGTGGTGTCATCACAGGCGCCGATCAGGGTGTTGGTCAACTGCACGAGCTTGGGGTCGGTGCCGGAGTGGGAGCTACTGTTGTACAAATCCACGCTGCCATTGCCAACCAGCGTCGTGTTGATCAGCGTGGCAGTCGCCCCATTCCAAAGCTCAATACCGTCACCTTCACCACCCGGGTCCGTATTGCCCGTGATGGTGCTGTTGCTTATCGTGAGCGTCCCCCCATCCATGTCGATACCGCCGCCAAAGTAGCCTGTATTGCCTGAGACGGTACTGTTGGTCAGAGTGACTGTATTGCTGGAGAAAATGCCACCGGCCCAGCCACCAGTCGTCGTAATCGTGTTACCCGAGACGGTGCTGTTGATCAGCGTGAGTGAGGCGCCGTTGCTACTGATGCCGGCGCCATAGTCGCCCGCCTTGTTGTTGGACACGATGCTGTTAATCAATGTGAGATCACTCTGTGACGAACTGGCAATGCCGCCGCCGGTCCTGAAGCTGCCTGCATCGTTGCCCGTCACGGTGCAGTTGGTCAATGTGAGCGTGGTATAGCTACCCTGGCCGATACCACCGGCCCCATTCTTGATGGTGAGGTTATTAAAGTTGACGGTGCTGGGGGTGCCCAAAGTGCCGGAAACCTGGAATACGCGGCGACTGCTGTTCTGCGCCGCCAAGGTGCCGTCGATGGTCACGCCGCCGGTGATGGCCGAGGCGTCGATACTCAGGTTCTTGTCAACGGTCATCTCGTAACCGGCCAGCGCGATCGTGGAGATGGACGACGCGAAGTTGATGGTGTCGCCCGCAGCGGCCTTGGCAATGGCATCGCGCAGGCTGCAATTGGCGCCGGGGCAGTTGGCGGCGGTGCCGACGCCGCTGGCGGCATCGCTGTTGGTGGTAACGATGATCGTTGCCGCCGAGGCCAGGGGTGCCAGCAGGGCCAGCAACAGACCGGCGAGAAATACCTTCAGGCAAGAACTACGCGGGGGAGGGGTGCTTGGATGATTGGGGGATATGTGCGGGGACACATGAAATGACCTGCGGAGCAGATCAAATGAACCCGGGACTGAGTGGGACATCTTGGGACTAAATGAGACGAAAAACTCAATCGGGGCAAAAAGTTACGGCGCTTTTCCCCACAAGGCCGAAAATTTGAATGTCCGGGGTTGTGTTGCCGGAACGAAGAAGGCTCGAAACAGGTCTTGAATACATGTAATCAATTGATACAACTAAATTTTTAGCCGTTTTCACGCAACGGGTTAAGTCGTCAACCCGTGAACTCCAACCCGCGAACCCGCGAATTTTGAGCACAACCCGCGAAATCGTTCCGTGTGAAGTTGAAAAGAGCTCGGCGCGGGACTCCCAGTTCCCGCAGTCGATCCGCAACCTTGGTTGTGTCCTCGCGTCGGAAGATTCACGCTGTTGGCCGGGTGACCATAGAGTACCGCATGCGCGCCGATGGCGCACGCCCCGCGCGGTTGCGCTGACATTGCGGCAACCGCAATAAATTTGCGGGAGTGGAAATCCTTGCGGTGAGTTCCTTCACTCCGATCCGTTTGCACTTTAATTAGCGAGATTCACGTGCTCACGGGAACAATCCCGTTGTTGTTCCCGAGCCGATCGAATGCGTGCAAGCCAATCAATGAAAACACACTGCCGTTCGCGCTACACCGGCTTGGTTACCACGGTCGCGCGGATGGCGCACGGGTTCCGTGCGCTTACCTAGGGCGATCGCGCTATGTATTCCCATATCAGTCAAAGGGTCGTTGTTCACGATAGGTTTATAGAAAAACAGCTAATAAATTGTGACATAATCCAATTCTTTGTGCTGTAAGAGGTTTATATGGACGCCTCCCGTTTACAAGATGCGTTTTGTCGTGATGGCGTACAGGACACGGCTGCAGTTTTACATCCGGCCTGTAGTGCAGGCTCGAATGCCCGCTGGCCCTGATGGAATTCGCTGATCCACGCCTCATTTCTCCGAAGGGCTCAAAGCCCAGCACCTCATTCAGGCTTGGTGGATCAGGCCCGACCTGTTTGCCATCACTTCATCACGTACCTTCGCAACCTTTCAGCAGACCATCCTTCTCTTGGTTGATTACGATCGTGAAGCTCGTCGGCTACGCCGGCTGACTCACGTACCCACACTGATACCTCCGCTCATGGGCCAACAGCGCCCAGAGGGTTCGTGCCATCTTGTTGGCCAACGCCACCACTGCTACGTTGAGCGGGCGACGTCGCGCCAGATTGCTCGTCCATTCCGGCGGTGATTTGCTGTTCGCAAGGACGCAGCGCGCACCGTGGATCAGCAACGTGCGCACGTACGTATCGCCGCGCTTGCTGATGCCGAGCAGTTTCACCCGGCCGCCCGTGCCCGTTTGCCGCGACACCAGACCGAGCCAAGTAGCAAATTCGCGGCCCGATTTGAACGCATTTGCATCGCCCATCGTCGCCACCACCGCGGTCGCGGTCAGCATGCCGACGCCGGGAATCTCGGCGATTCGTTGACACACATCATCCCGCCGATGCCAATCACGCAGTCGCCGCTCGATCTCGGCTACCTCCTCATCGAGCTTGCCGATGCGCGCGAACTGTTCGCGCAAGGTGTCGATCAGAAGCGCAGGCAACCGATCGGCGAGTTGGCCCAAGACCTCCGGCAGACGTTTGACGATTCCATGCCGCCCCTGTGGCATCACCTCGCGGTATTCCGTCAGCAGACCGCGCAACGCATTGATTTGCGCGGTGCGAAACTTCACCAACTGTTGCCGCATCCGGTGCATCGCCAGCACCGCCTGCTGTGCTTCGCTCTTGATCGCCACCGCTTTGACGCCAGGTTGCTGTACCGCCAGCCAGATCGCCTTCGCATCGGCCACGTCGTTCTTGTTGCCGCAGACAAACGCCTTCACCTGACGCGCTTGCAGCAGCTTGACCGTGTGCCCAAGCGCGATCAGCTTGCGTGCCCAATGCTGCGAGCTACCACACGCTTCCATGCCGATCAGACACACCGATCGATTCGCGAAGTACTCCAGAAATTTCTCGCGTTGGAGCTGCATGCTTTTCATCTCACCCGTTGCCTTATCGACTTCGCACACCTGAAACACCCGCTTGGCGATACCCACGCCGATCACATTCTTGCTATCGTTCATTTCGGACCCTCCGGTTTGCCTGTGGAAACTTCGGTTTACCTCGCTTGGGCACATTGATGCCGTCGGCCCGGAGGGTCCACCTTTACGCTTCCACCACGTTTGGAGAGGGAGGCGTCCATCCCATTTCTCCGTACACACCTATCGCGCCCAAAGTGTGCTTGAAAACCCGTCTTCAAGACATAGCGCGATCGCCCTGTGCGCTTACCGTGCGCAGTGGAGCTTATCGCAATGTCTCGGCGGCGTTTTTCAAGCCGGACACTGTTGGCAATCCGACACCCAGCGTGTTTTCACTCAAACATGTTGGCCTGCTCGGCGCACAGCCGCCCACTGTACGTAGCATGGAACCGTTCGCGTTCACGGTGCCGCCGGAGTCTTCAACTTCACCGCGCCACTGAATTTCAACGTTGCGACCGATCAAATTCCGCTGCACGAAGTGGCGCGCGATCTGTAACGCGCTTGTCCCTCAATCCCTTTCATAGCTTGTGCGCGCCACAAACTCGGAGATAAGTCACCATGTTGGAATCATTGAAAACCGCTTTTACCGCACTGGCAGAAGGCGCGGAAAAATACGCGAGGAAGTGGAAACACTAAGTCTTGACTGTAGGGTATCGCCAGAGGCATGATGCTGCCGTTGCCGCCAAATCGGCGGCCGGGTTTGACATCCCGAGACCTGAGGCGCATATGCGCCCATCGCCAGATGCCGGCGCTTTTTTGTTGCCTGCATCGATGGGCACAACCCCTTCCGATTTATGGCGGGCGGTGCGCGGGAGTCGCAAGGCTCGCCGGTCCTCAGGCCGGTATGTCAACCGCGTACCGTCCGTCACCTCGTTTGACATCGAGGCGGCGGTCACTCAACTACCTGAGGATCGCACCATGAATCGTTCTATCCCGGCCGCACGCGCGGCCATGCCTGAAAACCTTTCTCTTCCCCTCAAGCTGCCGCGCCAGATGTGGGCGGCGATATTGGAACACGCGGCCCGCGCGCTCGAAGGCCGTCGCCTCTTCGACTCGGAAACGCTTGACCGGCAATTGCGCGCCGTTGCTCTTGAAAGGCTTGCGGTGGAACTGCGCGCCATCGCCGAAGATCTGTGCGCCAACCGCTACGCCGAGCTTTACGACGCGCTGCGCGATTACATCGAGGCCGAACAGCCCGTGGCGCAGATGCACACCGCCGAGAATGCGTGCGAAGTGCTGCACCGCGTGGGAGGTGCGGCATGAACGCGCGCGACCTTTACCCATTGCCGAGCGGCGCCACGCAAAACGTGTTGTTCTACGACCGCGCCGCGCGCGCTAGTGAACTGAACGAAGAAGCCTATAACTGCTTGGACAGTGTGAAAGAATTGGCCTGTGCGCTGACCAGCTGTCTTCCGTCGCAAGAAACCGGGTATGCCACATTGGTGGCAATGGATGCGCTCTCGATACTGACTGCCGACGCGCGGGAACTGTACAAGGCGATGTACGAAGCGCGTCGGCGCGAATCGACAAAACAGGCCGAGCGTTACGGCGAGATGATGATATGCGGCGTCATGGCTGGGAAACACGCGTACTGTTCCCATCCGAAAAAACACGCCAACGACAAGCGGGGTGCGGCATGAAACGCACACGCAACACCGATGCGGAAAACCTGATCTGCCTGATCGTCGGCACGTTGCTCGCGTCGGTGGTATGGATGGCCCTTTTTACTGCGAGTGCGCCATGACCGTGGTCGTCAAGGAGATTGCAAACGCGCTTGAGATTGGCGCACGTCGTGTGCAGCAGCGCGCGGCGCTTGAAGCATGGCCCTTCACTGCCATGAAATGGCGAGGTGGCGAAGCACACATCTATAATGAGGCAACCTTGCCCGGCGATGTACAATGCGCCTTGGCCGCACTGCGCGAGCGGCGCGAAACGCAGCGCTGCATCGCGCAGAATACCGCCAACGCCAAGCGCACGGAAAAAGTGCGCGCGGCGCAAGCCCAATTCGACAACGCGAAAGGCGCACGCAAGGAAACGGCGGAACGCCGCGTTGCTGCGTTGTTGCGCGTTGACGAATTGCGGGAAAAAGATGTCACACTGAACCTTGAAACCGCGCGCGCGCAAGTAGCCGCCGAAACCGGTTGCAGTGTCAGTGTACTACAACGATGGGGGCGCAAGGTGCGCGGATTCGCAAAGCCGCATTGGCCCGCGCTGCTGCTGCCGGAAGAACGCGGCAAGCCCATGCGGGTGGAAATTCACCCCGACGCATGGGCGGAGTTCAAACGGGACTATCTGAGGCTGGAGAAGCCGAACGTGGAAAGCTGTTACCGCCGATTGAGGCGATCGGCACCGAATGAATGGCGGCCGCTACCGTCACTGCGCACGGTGAAACGCCGCGTGAATGAACTATCCGCCACCACGCGTACCCTGCTACGTGAAGGCGAAGAAGCCATGATGCGCATGGGACCGAAGATCGAGCGCAGCCGCGCCGAGCTTGCCGCGATGGAGCGCGTGAACGCCGATGGTCACACCTTCGATGTCGCGGTGAAGTTCCCGGACGGCAGCATTGGCCGTCCGGTTCTAGTCGGCTGGCAAGATATCGCGTCCGGCAAGCTGCTTGCGTATCGCGTCGGCAAGAGCGAAACGGCCGAACTGGTGCGCCTGTCGTTTTGCGACATGGTGAAGGCTTACGGCATTCCGCAGCATGCTTATCTCGACAATGGCCGGGCATTCGCCAGCAAGCAAAACACGGGCGGCATGGCGACACGCTACCGCTTCAAGGTGCGCGCGGAAGACCCGGAAGGCGCACTCACGCGCGCGGGCGTGAACGTGCATTGGGTTACGCCCTACAACGGTAAGGCCAAGCCGATCGAACGCGCATGGCGCGACCTTGCCGACGATGTAGCCAAGCGCCCAGAATTCGCGGGCGCATATCTTGGCAACAGCCCCGACAACAAACCGGAGAACTACGGTAGCCGCGCGGTTGATTACGCGGAGTTCATACGCGTGCTGGACGACGGCGTGCGCGAACACAATGCGCGTGACGGGCGGCGCGGCGGTGTGTGCGCGGGACGCAGCTTCGATGCCACCTTTGTCGCGCTGTATGCCGAATCGACGGTGACCAAGGCGACGAAAACGCAGCTTGCAACGATGCTGCTCGCCACCGAAGCGGTGACCGTGAGAAAAGGAACCGGAGCCATCCATCTTGCCGACAATGTGTATTGGTCTGAATCACTGGCCGAGCATCAAGGTAAGAAAGTTCATGCGCACTTCGACCCGAAAAGCCTGCACACGGGCGTGCATGTGTTCCTGCCCGACCGTACGTATCTTGGTTTCGTGCCGTGTACTTACAAAACCGGGTTCGACACGAAGGAGAAAGCGAGCGAAGCGATAAAGGCCAAGAATCGGTTCCGTAAGGCGGTGAAGGCCAAGGCCGCCGCCGAGCTTGCATGGCGGACGGCGGCGCAGCCGCACGCAATGCCGGCCATTCCTGAACCGGTGATGCCCGAAGCCAAGGTCATCAAGCTGCACCGACCGAAACGCAAGATGGCCTCTTCGACGACGGCGCTGCCAAGCGGCGAAGTGTCGTTCACGGTTGGCCTCTTTACTTCGATGGTGCCGCTCAAAAGGAGCCGCCTATGAATACGGCGACGCTTGTTACGGATGCGCGGCCAGCCACGTCCATCGGCGCGGCAACGCTGCTCCATCCGCAAGACTGGATCGAAACACCCACCGCCACGAAGATCATGGAACTGCTGAGTTACGCGCAGGTCACGCATGATGTAGTCCTGCTCTACGGGCCGGGCGGTGCGGGCAAGAGCGAGGCGGCCACGGAATACACGGTTACGCGCGACGGTGCCCGGTACGTCGCAATGAGTCCCGCGACGGCGGGCATTGTGCCGGCGTTGAAAGCCATCGGCGATGTTGTTGGCGCTCTACCGGAAAAGGCCGCAGGCGCGGCCGCGTTGCATGAAGGTATTATCCGCCGTGTAGGCCCCTATGGCTCTACCCGTTTCTTGATCGTTGACGAAGCGCAATGCTTGAGTGACGCCGCGCTCGACCAACTGCGCGCGATCCATGACGCGGCGCGCATCGGCATTGCACTAATCGGCAGTCCGGCGCTTTATAGCCGCCTGAGTGGCGGTGATGGCGCGGTGATGCTGGATGGCTTGCGCAATCGCATCGGCCGCACGTTGAGCTTACCCGGCGTGACGCCCGACGATGCGGGCGCGGCACTTGATGCATGGGCTATCCGCGACGCCAAGCTGCGCCGCTCACTCATGGACGCCAGCGCGAAGCCGGGCGGCATGCGCAACATGGTCAAGGCGCTGCGCTTTGCTGGCGTGCTGGCTGAGCGCAAGAACCGCACTCCCGGCGAGGCGGATGTGCGGGCGGCGCTGCGCGAATTTGGCGGCTGAGTGCAACACTTCGACCGCGCCGTCGGCATACTTTCGTCCGGCTCTTAACCACCCTTTCCATAATCTTTTTTATTGCGGTCCCCGCAAAGTCTTTGCGGCTCCTGCAACAAAAATGGTCATTTCAGCGCGCCAGATCAAATGATGTGGCCGCGTACATGCGCGTACTCAGCAAAGTCAAACGGGCGATCTGCGGTGCTATCATGCGGTCAAGTAGGGCAAATACGCGCGGCGCTATTTGGCCGAAGTCGCTTATCGCTTCAACCGACGCTTTCATCTGGCCAAGATGCTACCGCGGCTGTTGCGTGCGATGATACTCTGCGCACCTTGTGCGGAGCCGAATTTGTGGCTGGTGAGCAATTTCCATGGCTGAAGGTCGGGGCTAATCAGTATCTTCAATGGAAATAACGGTTCACTTTTGTGCGGAAATCAACACACTGGCCTAGTGCCGCAACCAGGTAGGTAAGAACAACATGCAGTTGGATCAAAGCATCGTCGCTGGATTGTCAGAGCTCGGCGACGTCCCGACTTATCTGAAGCACGTGATCAAGGCCGGCGTCGTATCGACGGTCGACACGCAAATGATCATCGACGGGAACGATTGCCTCGCGGTTGGGCAAGGCAAGGCCATTGCGAGTAACGCACGCACGTCGTTCGGTCCGATCGAGGAATGCATCGAGAAGATCCAACTGACCATTTGCGCTGAAGGATTTTACGGTGGCAATTTTCATGCGCTGGTCCGTGAATTCGGCAGTTTGCTGTTCAGCATGATCGCCAGCGACGCGCAACAGGCGGAAGTTGCGTCTTGGCACGAAAGCGGGATCGCGCAGTTCGGCGGCTTCCTGATGGCCGATGCCGGCGGCAGCTCGATACAGCAATGGAATACGGTCTTTGCCAACGATGGCGAGGTGCTGGCGCTCGACGTAGACAAGGTCTGGATCATCGAAGGGCATCGGTTGAACTTCGGTTCGGTCTCCGCCGCGTCGACACAGAAGCTCTATCCGACTTCGATCTTGGTGCCGCCGGACGAATTCGCCAAACTCAAGAAGACAGCGTCTGGTACGCCGTTCTTGGACGGCACCCTGCAATTGGGCAATGTCAGCGGCAAAGTCACTGTACCGAAGTCACGCATGCTCACCCGCGGAGGTCTCGTGTCCACTTCGATATTCCTGTCGAAGGTGCGGCCGCGCTTCGTTCGCGCGTTGATGGCGCACGTGAAGTGGCTCGACGCGAACGGCAGAATTGCGCTTTCGCCACAACAACGCAGTAGCGCGACGGCGCTGGAAGCAATCGCCAAAACCTACTACCACGGATTGGTGGAAAGGAAGCCGAGCTTGCCGGCAGCCCTCGCCATCAAGTTCGCCTCGAACCGGTTGTTGTTGGACCTGGTGACTTCCGAAACGGTCTCCGATCCATCCATCCAGCGCGACCTCATGGCGTTCACGCGCATGGAAGGCAGCTCCTACCGCTGCCTATTCGAGATCTACAGCAAAGTCAAGATACGCTGAGATGACAGCCTTGGCGATCAAGAACATCGACATTTCGAGGAGCGTTTTTCTCGACGGGCTCGCGTCCGAAGTGTTCGTCGATCGTCTGACTGAAAAACTGGGTGGGTTCGTCGCGCGCGCCATGTCCAGTTCATGCGGCGGCGGGTTCGCTCACTATATTTGTAGCTCAACGCTCGATATCACCTGTTCGGCCGGTTGGTTCGAGCCGGTAGCGTTGACTCGGAAGATTCAGGCAGCGTCGGGCCTGCGCTGCTCCTACTCCAACGCGATGCAGTGCGCAACTTGGGGATTTCTGGTTCGCCAGCACCTGATCAACAAGCCCGACGTTCGCAACATCCTGATCTCGGTCGTGGACGCGAACCCACTCGGAATGCGTTTCTGGGACAACAACGTCTCCTGGGGTAAGACCGGGCATCGGGTCACGCTGGTGCATCTGCAAAGCCCGGAGCAAGTCGGCGATGGTATGCCGAATCATCCTGCTCGCGCAATTACCGTCAGCAAGTGCAACCCGACCGCAGCGCTCTACGACTACGCACTCGAAATCCAGCGAACCATGGCTAGTCATCCGGATCACACGCTCGCGATTCCCTATTTCGAGGAGAAGATGCGCAAAGGACTCAAACGCAGCATGGACGGAATTGAGTACCTGCCGGATCTGTACGAGGAGTTTGGACATCTGTGCGGTTCGGATCCATGGATGTCGATCGCCAGAGACGTCGCTAGCGCAGGTGCCGGAAGCAAACGTTATCTTGCTTCTTCTTTTGCGTCTGAAGGCTACTGTTGCTTCCTGTCCGTGATGACAAATGCGCATTCGAGAATCTGTATTGAAGGCCACGCATGAGCATGATCAACGAAGGGTTTCAGGGACGACTGGACGTAGGTATGCGCAAGCGCGAGATTCTTCCCGCGTTGTTGAGCAATGCATTGTTCGCCGAGGACGAGCTGCATATTCCGTTGCAGTTGCACTTCAACGAGGATCTGCCGCTGGTGATCTCGTTCTATGAATACTATCGTTTCCTCGACCGACTGATTGAGACCGTGCTACAGGAAAATATCGCGCGGCTCGTTCTTGTGCGAGTGAAGATGCCAGCGGTCATTGCGCTTCCACCCAGTCTTTTGGACCCGCGCGTTGCCATTTTCTACGACCTCGCGGCAGAGAGCGAAGAACTGATTGCTAGGGGGACCGATCACCTGTGCGTGGACGCAAACTTCAAGCTCTACTCCTGGTCCGCCGGCGACAACAAATTCTCGATCCGGTGGATCAGTCCGACTGGTAATCGGCTCAACAATGCAGCACTAGCAAAGATCAGCGACGTGATCAGCACGCTGCCTGCGATGTTCGAATACTCCATCAATCCGAATGTCGGGGAGCATTGATCGATGTTCGTCCTAGAGAATGTCAGCAAGGAATATGCGAACAGTCAGGTACGGTCGTTCGCCATGCGCGATGTAACACTGCGCATAGACCGCGGCGAATTGATCTGTGTCACCGGCAAGAGCGGCAGCGGCAAGAGCACGTTGTTGGGAATTCTCGGGCTGATCAACCAACCCACCTCGGGCGATGTGAGCTTTGATGATAGGCGGGTGAGCGATGCTTCCGATGCCGAACTTGCGCAGATTCGACGGCAAAAGATTGGCATCATTTTTCAACAGTTCAACCTGCATCCGACGTTGACCGCAGTCGAGAACGTGATGTACCCACTATACATGCTCAAGGACCGGCAGGCGAGGAGCAAGGCAATACAAGCGCTCGCCGATGTCGGCATGGATGCTTTCGCCGATCGCAAACCCAAGCAGTTGTCCGGTGGGCAGATGCAGAGGGTATCGATCGCGCGCGCATTCGCGAAGAAACCGGAATTGATTATCGCCGACGAGCCGACCGCGAACCTCGATACCGAGAACACGCAGATCGTCTATCAACTGCTGCAGCGCTTGAATCACGAAAAAGGCGTCACCTTGGTCATCGCCACACATGACCGCGATTTCTCCGACAGTGCCGTGCGTCGGCTAAACATGCAAGATGGAAGACTTCTTTAAAACTCGAGGGTGGCACACATGTTCAAGTCATTTCTCCCTCTTATTGCCGCACTGCTCATCGCGCTCGTCGTCAGCGCCTGCGGCAAATCCGCGGTTGACGCACCTGTAGCGCAGAACAGTCCCGATATTTCCGGAAAGCTGAACGAAAGCTCGTACAAACAGGCTGCCGAAAAGACGCTTGCCGAAGTTCCCTCGGCAATAGCGGATCGCGCGTTGACTGAAGATCGCCTCGACACCGATGCGGCTGCGATTAAGGTATTGATGACGCAGTCCGACAAACTGAATGTAGACAGGGCGAAGCTGTCCGAGGTCGGGCTGATGTCGGCGCTCGGCGCGCTCTACTCGCGCAAAAGGTGGCATTCCATATCGACAGTCCGCAGCAGGCCGGCACCTATTCGGCCGAAGGGTTCCATTATCTCGAACCGCGCGGTGAGCAAGTATCCCGACAACATCACGGCTCGGCTCAATTGCGGTATGACCGCGGCGAGAGTCCCCGAATTCATGGGTAAGCGCGAAGTCGCCCGCGACGATCAGCGGTTGGCCACAAACAATCTGCGGTTTGCTGAGCTTTCACTCGACCTGCAGACGAGCGCGCGCGAGACGCTCGCTGAAGTCGAGTGGCAACTGACGCAACAAGGCGGCCAGCCACAAATGCGCGCAATCCTAACAGCGGACGTCTGACATGTACCTGTCGTTTTTCGCGAAGTTGATTCTGCTCAACGTCGTTCGTGACTGGCGCAAGAACATGATCGCGTGCGTTGCAATCGTGATCGGCACGATCAGCTTGATCCTGTTCGGTGGCTATATCGCACAGATTTATGAAGGAATTCGCTTGGGCAGTATTTATTCGCAATTGGGCCATTACCAAATCTTTTCCACCGTGCAGGCCAAGGAGTCGTATGCGAAGAGCTTGCTTGATGCCGGTACGACCACACGAATCGAGGACACCCTCAAGTCGCTCGATGAGGTCAGGCTGGTCACTCGGCGCATCGAGGCGCAGGGTCTCGTGTCGTTCGGAAATAAATCCGTAGGCGTGCTGATCTTTGGCGTCGAAGCAGACAAAGACGCCGAGATCAGCAATGCAGTCAAGGTCGTTCAAGGCACCGGGCTATTCGCAGGAAACCAGAGCGGGGCACTGGTCGGCCGTGAGCTCATGGGGGAATTGGGAGCAAAGCTGGGTGACGCGCTCACCATTCTCGTCACGACCTCGGAGGGAGCGATCAACGCCGTCGACGTGAAGGTTACCGGCGTGATGGATACCGGCGCTAAAGAACTCAACAAACGTTTCATCAAGATCAACTTGCCCCTGATGCAGGAAACGCTGCTGTCCGACGCCGTGACCAATCTCGTGGTGTTGCTCGATGAGGATCGGCAAACACCTCAGACCGATACGAGGATTCGCGCGGCAGCGGCGAGCGTAGGCGGCGGAGTTGAGGTCAAATCCTGGTCCGACATGTCCGATCAATATCATCAGATCGTGACCATGTTCGACAACATTTTCGGGTTCGTGACCGTGCTAGTGGTCATCATTATTTTCGCAGCAATCTTCAACACGATGACGATGGCGGTGATGGAGCGGGTTTCGGAATTGTCTACCATACGCGCGCTCGGTGCGTCGCGCGGCAACTTACTGGTCATGGTGATGTCGGAAGGACTCGTGGTCGGAATACTCGCCGTCATCCTCGGCGTCGCATGCGGCGCAGGTATTGCCCTTTTGATCAATCTCGCCAACATAAAAATGCCAACACCACCGGGATCGACATTCTCGTATCCGCTGCGTATTCTGCTCAATAACAACATCCTCCTGCTTCCTGCGGCGCTATCGCTCGTCGCAACAGTTGTGGGCGGCTTCTTCCCAGCGTACCGAGCGGGCAAGTTGCCGATCAATGAAGCGATGCAGCGCTGAGGAAAAAACCATGAAACTTATCAGCAAATGTTTCATCACGCTCACCGCGCTGCACGCGAACTTTTGTTTCGCCGCAGTGTCGGACGCGAGTCCGAGCGCGGCGGCCGTTCCATCCGCAGTAAGCGAGCAGGTTACAAACCGAATCCTCGGCAACATGGAATATCTTCGTGGATTCCGGGGGACGGGATTCCACTTCACGGCTGAGGTGATCACCGTTGAGAATGGTGTCAACTCAGATCAGCACCAGTTGGAAGTGAAGATCAGCGAGAAGGGTTACGCGCTAATCGAGGTGCTCGAGCCAAAGAATCAGCGCGGACGCCGCACCTTGTTGCGCGATCGCGACCTGTGGTTGTACTTGCCGAGCAGCGCGAACATCATTCGGATCGCACCGCTGCAGCGCGTGTTTGGCGCAGCTTCGATTGCCGATGTGCTCAATGTGTCCTACCTCAACGACTACACCATCCAGTCCAGCCACAAATCCACGGACGGAAAACTGTTGCAGTTAGGCCTGAAGAGCAAGGATGTCGGCGCAACCTATGCACGCATCGATCTCGATTACGATCTTGTCACGGACAGGCCGGTCGAAAGCCGGCACTACACCGCTTCAGAGCGATTACTCAAAACCATCCAATACAAGGCTTTCCACGACTACGCGGGCGGTCCAAAAGTTGAGAAGATTGTCATCGTCGATGGCATTCGTGCGTCGAGCGCGGTGTGGATGAAGATGAGCGAATACGAGAAGGCGACGTATCCGGATTCGATGTTCACCAAGACCGCATTGTCGAGAAACTGATTAGATGGAGGTGGGCGAAGCCGAATCCGCGCGCCTCATCGATGGGCTCGCCCAAACGGCGCCGTTCCGGTTCGTCGACCGGGTGCGCTATTTGGACGAAGTCCGAGTGGTGACTGAATTTTTGCATGGACGCTGTTTGCCGGAGCGTTTCGCGGACGCGCTATGGGTAGATACCTACGCAGTTTTGGAGTTTGCTGCGCAATCCTCGGGCCTGGTTCTTCGAGATCGCAAGAAGGAAGGATCACATGGAGTCATCGCATCGTTCCGTGGCATTGAGCACAAGATTCGCGAAGCCTTGCGTTTACCATTGCGACTGGAATCGCGATTGGTGAGTGAGCGATCGACCTTGTACGAGTTCGATTTTCAAGTGTATTCAGAGGAGCAGCTCGCCGTGATTGGGAGCGTCGGTATTGTCATCAGCGGACGCTAGCATGGAACGTATTGACCTCGATTTGTACCTAAAACAGGCTACAACTTTCCGGTTCGTAAATGAAGCCGGCTTCAGCGATGAAGACGGCATTATTAGATCGTCTTATCGTTACGTCGGTGACGAAGTGTTCTTCGCCGGCCATTTCCCCGGCGAGCCGATCGTACCAGGCGTAATCCTGGTGGAAAGCATGGCTCAATCGTGCCGTGCCTGGTTCAACTGGCGGCTGGGTAAGAAAGCGGGGGGATTCATTGCTTCGATTGAGCGGGTGAAGTTGATAAAACCGGTGCGACCCGGCGATGTTATCGATATGCAGGCAAAACCGTTGAGCGTCCTGGATGACGGAGCGACTTCGTCTAGGTTTTGTCGCTTCTCGTGCTCGTCGATGTGCAAGGACGAAGAAGTCGCCAAAGCCAGCATGACGTTGTACCAGAGCATCTGAGGGCGGCGTCGCGTATGTATTATGAGGATCATCTTCGTGCCAGATGCAGGGGTGCACGTTGGGGAGCTTTTCGCCTAGCGTGGATCAGATGATCTTGGAGTCAGAGAAACAGGGGCAAGATTAGCCCCCTGCATATCCTTCAGATGATGTACTCGCCGTAGTGTTTCAGCGCTAGAAATTTGTTGACGGTATAGACTGCGTTGTAGGCGCCACACTGACCGAACACGATTTGGTCTCCTGGCAGGATTTCATGGGGACAATCTCTGTATTCGCCAATGATGTCGTCGCGATTGCACGACGCACCGACGAAGGTATAGTCACGAGTCTCATCGGTGAGGCGTTCACTGATCAAGGTCGGTCGATCGTATTTGCGGATTACATGTTCAGTTTTGGCCAGCAGGAAGTTCTGCGTCATGCCGCCGTCGCAGATGACGAAACGTTTCGCACCGATGGACTTGACACTCACGACCTCAGTCGCAAAATAGCCGGCTGATCCGAAGATCGCGCGTCCAGCCTCGTGAATGACCTCGGCCTTGCGCTGCAGCGGCTGCAATGATGCCCGATAGCTCGCGAAATCGATGTTCTTCTCGCGCCAGTCGGAAGGAATGCCGCCGCCGAGGTTGATTACCTCGAGTGGATAACCCAGTGTTTTACCTACCGCATCGAAAAGTTTGTCCACAGCTTCGACGCAGGCCATCGACTTATCCACGAAGCCGTTCGAGCCGCAGAAGATATGCAACCCGGCGACCTTCACCTTCATATCCCTTGCCTTGGCGGCCGCCTCGAACAGGCTCTTTGTGTCCATGCCGAAATGGTCTTTCGGCGGCGCGTTCTCGTTCCTGGCCGCGTCGAAATTCAGGCGCAGAAGTACGCTATTGTTGAATACACCCTGCTGCTTGACTTCAGCAATGATATCCAATTGGGCGACGTAGTCGATGATGAAGGTCGCGTTGTAGCGCGAAGCGACCTCGACCATCTTCCTAGTATAGGCGGGTGTGTTGATATAGGTCTTGCGACGCGTTCCCGCGCGTAGGCGCAATTCACCGAGCGAAGCCACTTCGCATCCGTCGTCGAAGTTGAACGCAGTTCTAGACAACAGCTCTGGGCAATGATTCGCCTTGAGCGACACCACGAGCGGCGTACCGAGCACCTCCTTGAGGTCCTTGAAATTCTCGATAACCTGCTCTACCGAATAAATGTAACAAGGCGTAGCGACATTTCCCTGCCCGCTGCCAAGCAGGTCGGTGATGCTCTTGCGGATGCTATCCCCTAAATCCATTCTCGTTATCTCCGAAAAAATTGCGTCCTCATAGCGTGATGCGCATAGATTTTGCGCAGTCACTGCTCGACATTGCGCATTATGGCCTCGCGATCACGCGCTGCAGGCCTTCGAGGCACGATAGAGAGCCAGCATTTCTTCTACTTCGATACCTTCGATTTTCATCCCCGTATAATAGCAACTCTCGATGGACAAGTTTGTGAGATCCGCATTTCTTATCGACGTTCCCGTGAAATTTATCTCAGTAAATGTAATACCACCAAAGTGCGCATTCGAAATCGTAGACGATTCAAGTGTGACACTATGGAAGTGCGATTCCGCTAAACTTACATCTTGAAACTTGCTACCAGTCAAGTTGGCGCTGTTCGCATCGATGATGTGTTCGCAGTCCACTAGTTTGATAGTGCTCATGATCATGATCTCCAAAAAGGTAAGGTTGGTTTGATGTCGTTCTGCATTGCCTCAGCTTTACTCGGTAGCGCGCAGGCGAAAAGCTGGCTGATCGAGTGTACACACCGTTGTCTGGCATCGCGGCGCGCTCTGGCTTGGTTCGCTCGTTCTTCAGGTATCCGAGTGTCGCCTATATTTCTGACTTATGGTAAAAGATCTTTGACGACCAATCGAAACTCACTCGTATAGGTGTTGCCCTTGGCATCGGGTAGCCACAATTGCCCGTGGTCCGGAACCATCTCGGAGACCAGGACGGGTTCCTCAGCCTGATCGCTGGCCAACACTTTCCGGATCATTTTTACGAAAATTTCTACATAAATCAGGCTCTCGAAGTCCAGGTAGAAAGGCTTCACTTCGACGGCCACTTTGAAGAATACGAAACGCGGCAAATTATGTCGGTGCATCCACCTGCGCGCCTGCAAATAACGCAAGTGTTCGTCTTTTTCATGGATAAACTCCAAGGACTGCGCTTGAAAGCGCCACGACTCCCGGGCTACAACCATGCGATCAATTGTAATGCGCGGACTGTGGTCGTCAGAACCGACCACTCTCATGAAATCATACGAGGCGGCCGCAGCCCTCGAGAGCGTCTCTGCAAAGAAATCGATGGCATCAAATTGCAGGCGGCCATCTCGCGTGCATACGACGACACGGTTGTCGAGGTTCTTCACGACAAATGCGGAAACGGGGATCACCTGCGAGCGGTCGCCAGCATAGATCGAATCTTGCGATACCTCGATCTGATAGTCGTGAGGAGAATTCCACCCGTCGGCGGTTCGATTCGTGACCCGCGTAAATGTCCGTGGGACCATCAGTACCGGGCGAGCCTCGGGAAAATCGCTCGCCATAGCCTGTGCAAATTCATCCGGGCAAGGATGCTGTGCGACAAACATAGAGTTATTCAATGTGTTCACACAGACGTGAACTTCGCCAAGGACAAAGAAATACTCTCCACGACGAATCGCGTCGATGCTGTTGGCACCAATCATCACATCCGGACTATGATGACGCGCGAGTGGCCAGCCCGGTCCGGGCGCCTCGAAAAGTTCGTTGACCAGTGGTTTCAGGTCCGCGCTTGCATACTCAACGTGCCGTGCCTGAGGGAGCGAGCCAAGAATGCGCTTCCAACGATTTTGAAGATCTTCGAGTACCGGCGTAAGTATGTTGGTTGCAGGGTTACGGCTGAAAAGCAGCAACTGCAGGTATTTGGCGAATTGTATGACATCGGCCGTATTGCCAGAGCGAGTGCGCGCCATCTTGGCGTGTGCCTTGACGAATCCTTCTCGGCAAACCTCGGCGACACGGTGACTGAACCAGCGCGCGCTCTTCAGCACCAGGGAGAGCGGTGGAGTAATCGATTCAATTACGTCTGGGCCAACGTCAATGTCAACGTCGCGACGACAATCCTGGTAGAAGAGTGTGCGGCCGGCGTACATTTTGCCGCCCATTCTGTTGCACGCACTGCTGGTCACGTCCTCGAAGACATGCTCGAGTTCCTGGACTGCAAGATTCAGTCGATCGACGTTTCCGAAAGCTGCCGCGAGGTTATCCCTGGCTTGCTCAAGCCTGTCGAGGGAAACCAGCGCCGCCCAACGTATTTCCTCGTCTTCAATGCGATTCAGAAGCAGTCTGAGCAATTTTTCGGGATGAAGAACCAGTGGTAAATCGTAGGCCCACGCCAGAATTTTTTTGTTGGTGAACTCCGCGAGCAGGTCGTAGATTTCAGTATCGCTGACGAAGTCCGAAGAACCCAGAAGAGCGGCTGCAATCTGCTGGCCGGTTCTTTCGCCGTCGCATAGTTGCAAAACAGCCAACTGTCGCGACGACAGCGCATCGAGGAAACCTGCGGAGGAGTGCGGCGTGGCTCCGTCAAGATAGCAGTCGGGCGACCGTCTGGGCGCGATCCAGCGGCGAACAGCCGGATTCTCCGCAATCTTTTCCCCCAGCGCTTCAATGCACCAGTTTTCGAAGTAGATCGACGAGGTTGCAACGATCTCGGGACCGGGAGCAACAGCGATGTCGCCGACTTCTCGACCGAGCTTGGCCCAGCCAACCGGCCCAAAGAAACCGATGGTGTCGTTCTTTACGCAATAACGCTGGAGGTAGCTCGCCACCAGCTCTTCTTTTTGTCGTTCCTTGGAACCCCTCTTTTCAACAGGGTTGGTAGAAAACGCGTGACGCACGTGCTGAATCGCCGCGCGGTTTTGCAAGAGAACTGCTTGGCAAAAATAGGGGTCTTCGGCAACGTCGCGGATGGCGCTCGATATCCCCAGAATTCCCTTGCCGAATTCTGCTTTGAACGATTTCTGCGCGTCGTCGACTTTCGCATAGGCGGACGCCAGCTTTCGACAGGCATCGCCGAATCGGTCACCGGCTAAATCTGGCACTCTGCCCTTATTGAGCTGACTCAAAGCACGGGACAGTGCTTTGCGTGCTTCTTTGTCTTCGTCTGCAGTCGAATCGAACGCTTGCCGGAATAGGGCAAGCGTTTCTGCCTTGCAATCAGTCGCACTCCTTTCCGCAGCCATTATTTCATCGGCAGCAGCAGCGCAGGCGGGCGCCGCCAGTTTCTGTACCATGTGTGCGGGAAATCCGGCTCCTCGCAAACAAGACCATCGCCAAAACGCCCATGGCTCGTCGGTGGCGAACAGGTGCTCCGCCGGAACTTTGATGTCGGTCGGCGAGACAGCTTCCGTTTGCACTTGCGTCGCTTCGATTGACTCAGTCATAAATTGCTATCTGCCAGTTCAGCATGAACGAGATCTATTTCAAACGGGTAGTAAAGAATTACGGCCTTGGGCGATTTCAAGTCCCACTGCAACACTCTTGTCGACAGGTAGTCCCGATTCGATGAGATGGGCGACTTCCCTTCGCCCTGCTCAGTGTAATCTCCGGTGTTTCCACCGCTAGGGAAGCTCTGATTTATTCAAATTTACGCTGAAAACATAAAATAAAAAATCAATATGCTGAGATGGCGGGAATTGAATAAATCAGAGTTTCCTTAGCTAAACAGCTTTCGTTTCCAATGCGGAGTAGAAACGTTGCTGTAAATTGACGCGTTGGCGCTCGAATTCACCCAAATCCGCAGCTGAAAAGATCAATAGACCGATAAAGTCGGTGCAGTGTCCAGAAGGGGCAATGAAATCACCTTCTTTCTTGTCAATTTTCACGAAATGAATCCAATCTTCGTTAAACGCTTCAGGTTTAGCTATACGGACAATGAACGAGGAATATGTGTGCCGGAAGCCCATCAATCCAACCATTTTGTTCGGGCTGCGCTGCTCGAGCGTGACCAGATCGCCTCGGCCTGCCTGCAACAACAGTGAAGCGCGCACGAAGTTAATACCGTACTGCGCTTCGATCATCAACACGATACCGCCGCCGCCCGGGCGAGCCCCGACTTCACAGAACACGATCTCTCCATCAGTTTTAAGGAAGACTTCCATGTGTGTTACGCCATCCTGCATACCAAGAATACGGATGACATCATTGGAAAAGACTTCGAGTCGGTCTTTTAGCTCGCCCGCAATTAGCATTACGCTTACAAATGGGGCACCGCTCGAAAAATCGATATTACCCATTCCCGGTAGATAAGGCGCACTTGCAGTTAAAATTGCTTCGCCGTTCCTTACTAGGGCATTGACATGGTATAGCGTACCTTTGATGTACTCTTCCGCCTCAAAGCCCTTTGATTTTCCTTTGTCATACCACGCATCGAGTTCGGCATCTGAATTAACAAACACCACTTCCTTCGAGCCGAAGCCATCGACTGGCTTGATGACCAGTCGCCCGTGCTTGGTCAACAACCTCTCGACGTGCATGCGGTCGCTACATTCGGCATGCTCCGGAACGCGCACGCCTGCGGCACCGAGTACCTGTTTCATCAACACTTTGTTGCGGAAACGCTTCGCTTCTTCGGGGGGCGTGCCGGCGAGGTTCAATTTCTTCCGCATATCGGCTGCGAGTTCGACCGATTCCTCGGTCAGTACGGCAATGCCCAACAAACCATGTTCAGTGTGTAGTCGTGCTGCGCGTGCGTGGACATTCGGCAGGTCATAGTAGCGAACGATTTCAATTGCAACGTCGCCTTCCAATCCGTCGAAAACATGAGTGTTGATCTTCTCTGCGAATACGACGATCGGTACCGGAAAGTCCTTGAGGATCGATTCGCCAGCGAGATTGTTGAATACATATCCGTCGCCACGCGCAAGTACCAAGAGCTTCTTCATCGACTGTTCTCTATATTGTGGTAGAGTTATGTATCCTCAGGTAAAGTGGCTCCATATGCTCTTTCCTGGGGAATTTGACGTTTTTGCAAACATAACGATAAGTGATTCCATCGTATACTTCGTAGCCTTGCTCCGGAGATGATGTCATGCTGAGCCAGCAGATCGAAAGCCTGTTCACCCTAGGGCCTGCAACCGCCGTGGCAGGTATCGAAGGTTGAGCTGGAGACAGCCAAGCGGCGTATCGACTTTGATGTCACGTATCCGGCGCAGCGAACCGCTTGTCCGATGTGCAGGGCGCAACATCAACCCATCCACGATCGGGTGCGTCGCAGTTGACGCCATTTGGATTTTTTCCAGTTCGAGGCGTGGTTGCACGCCGATGTGCCGCGCATCCAATGTGGCGCTTGCGGCAAGACCGCGCAGATGACCGTGCTCTGGGCGCGTGAAGGCAGCGGTTTTACCTTGCTGTTCGAGGCATTGGCGCTGTCGCTGTGTGGGGAACTGCCCGTCAGTCAGGCCGCCGATATGTTGCGTGTGGCTTCCAAACGCCTGTGGCGGCGAGTCCACTACTATGTACACGCCGCGCGCGCCAAGGACGACATGACCGATGTTAATCATGTTGGCGTGGACGAAACCAGCGTCAAGCGCGGACATCAATACATCACTGTGGTGCATGACTTGCGGGCCAAGCGCCTGCCGTTCGCCACTGCGTGCGGGGCGCGATCATGAGACGCTCAAGGACTTTGCTGCCGACCTGAGCACGCACGGCGGTGATCCCGAACATATCGAGCACGCTTGCATCGACATGAGCGCGGCTTATGCCTTGGGTATCACCGAGTCGCTGCCCAAGGTGCAGATCAGCTATGACCGCTTTCACGTCGTGGCGCTGGCCAATGAGGCGATGGACGAAATGCGCCGCCAGGAGATGTGTGATTCGGCTCAGGCCGTGGCGCAAGCCGCAGGCCTGGATGACAAGGACACGCGCAAACAGTTGTTGTGAGCGATGTGCAAGAATCCCGAGCAATGGAGCCGCGCGCAGTGCAAGGCGATGCGTTGGCTGCAATGATCGAACTTGAAGAGTGCGTGGGCTTGGCGCTTGAAGATGGCACTGCAACGGGTCTATCACGAAGCGGTGGCCAGCAATAGCCAAGATGTTGCCCAAGCCGGACTGAGCAAATGAATAGGCTGGGCGCGGTACTCTCGCTTGGTGCCATTCAAGCGTTTGGCCAAGACCATCAAGACGCACTTCGGTGGCGTGATGCGCGACATGCTCGACGAACGCAGCAACGTCTATGCCGAAGCGATGCATGGCCTGCTCCAACAAGCCAAGCGAGCCGCGCGCGGTTTTCGCGACGTGAAGAGCTTCATCGCGATTGCCTACCTGCGCATGTCCAAACTCAAGCATCTGTCGGCCAACCCAATGGCGCCCGCCATTCCTCGCAAGTTCGGCGCCTACCATCATGCTTCATGATATGGCAAATTCCACACAAAACGGCATAGAATCCGGTAAAGTCGGGGGACTTTCTCCGGCGGTATCGTCAGCAGCATGTGCATGCGATCTGGCATCAAATGTCCTTCTTCCACTACATTTTCCCGCTGCCGCGCCAACTGCCCCGCCGGAAAACACCTCTCCTAAAGTATATCAACACGTTGGCGTAGAGTGAAAACATAAATTCTGCACAAATGAGGCTCTTGCAAAACTCCCGCACCCCACCCCTCGTTTCGTGCGATAGCCGCACGACGTGGCGTGTTTTGTGCTTCGACGCGCCGATGTCTTTGCAAAACGGGGCCGATGACGGCG
>JAISPQ010000148.1 GCA_031274955.1 Rhodanobacter sp. | reverse complement strand
CTATTTCCGCCATGAACATGGTCCGTTCGCCGTCGTGCTGGTCGGCGCGATGCTGGTATCGGGCATCGAACCCGTGTGGGGCGGCGTCCAAGTACCGCCTTACGCCTCCACGATCACGCAGCGCGACTGGCGTGGGCACGGCATCCGCCTCGCGCGTGGCGCGGAGCTTGGCCGCTTCACTATGGGATCGACCGTGATCGTCCTCCTGCCCCGCGCAGTGGGCCGGTTCGATACCGAACTTGGCGCCGGGCAATCCGTGCGCGTCGGTCAGCGTGTGGGCTTGCTCGGATGCGGCAAATAACCGTGGTTTGATGGGATACAGTGTGCCTGCTATTATTATGGCCATGTGGTCATTTTTCGGGCGCACTCATGAAAACCTTGACTGTCGTGCAAGCCAAATCGCATTTCTCGGCCTTATTGGCCGAGGTGGAAGCCGGTGAGGAAATTGCCGTCACACGCCATGGAAGGGTCGTGGCGCGGTGGGTACCCGATGGCCCGCGTGTCGCGGCCGATGCCTTCCGCGACTTCTGGTCCGCGCAAGACATCGATCTGCAGGCTCCGGAAGATGCACCGGCCGAGGATGTGGCCTCAATCGATTAAAGCTTACCCATGCGCTACCTGCTGGATACCAACATCCTGATCGCCGCCTTGAAAGGGCATCCGGGTGTGCGGCAGCGGCTGGAGACTTTGCCGTTGAGCAGCATGCGTCTGTCGGCGATCGTGCTCGGAGAACTGGAATTTGGCGCGGAGAAGAGTGCTTATGGCGAACGTAACCGCACCCGTCTTGCTACGTTGGTGCAACGTTTGCCATTGGTCGGCATCGACACCCAGACGATGCGTTGCTATGCGCAGATAAGGGCGTATCTGGAACGGCAAGGGACGCCGATCGGCGCCAACGACACATGGATCGCAGCACAGGCGCTTGCGGTCGAGGCTACATTGGTCACGGACAACGAGCACGAATTTTCCCGTGTTCCCAATTTGCTGCTGGAGAATTGGCTGACAGGCTGTTGAGGACAGGTTTTGAGAAACGGCAACCTGTTAGCGTGAAAGAAGCAGGGAGCAGGGGAAAAACGTGCTTCATCCCCCCGAAAGTGCCCCCCATACTTCATCATTCCCGCGTGCTTCTGTTCCTGCCTGCGCGGGGATAAGAGTATGCGGGAACGACAACGTAGATGTGTATTCGCAAGAACTTTCGAACGCTCTTTCATCATTTAGGGCGGCGCAAACCGTCATGACAGGTAGGTTGTTTCTCAAGAGACTCTTAGCGCTTCACGGTGAATCCAGCAAACCCTTCCACCACATCCGCCACACGCGATCACATCGCCCGCCTTATCGATGGCGGACGTCCTGACCTTGCCGCCGCGGAAGCAAAGGCAGCGCGCACGCGTTTTCCGCACGATGCCGAACTGGCGCGGTTGCACGCGATCGCGCTGCTGCGCTTGGGCCGCCTCGACGAGGCGCACGCGATGCTGCTCGACGCACAGTCGCTCGCACCGCGTTCGATTGAAGTGCTGGGCCCTCTGGGCAGCGTACTGCTGGCACGCGGTGACACGCTGGGAGCGATCCGCTTGCTGGAATCTGCACTTGACCTGGCTCCCAACCATCCGGCCATCCTCAACACGCTCGGCAACGCGTATCTCACGGCGGGCGATCCGCAACGCGCGCACGCGGTCTACGTAAGCGCAACGCGTGCGGCGCCTGACCACGTGAACGCCTGGCTTAATCTGGCCGGCGCCGAGCTTGTACTGGGCGATGCCGCGGCGGCGGAGCGCATTGCGCGGCATGCACTGACGCTCGCGCCGGAGTACCCCGAGACCGTATTCCTGCTCGGTCACGCGCTTGCTGCGCAACGCCGCTATGCCGAAGCAGAAGCGGCCTACGCCATCGGTGCACGCTGCGCGCCGCAGGATGCGCGTTTTCCGTATCAGTGCGGTCTGATGGCCGAAGAATGCAAACACCTCGCGGCGGCCGCGCACGCGCACGAACGTGCGCTGGCGTTGGATCCGAATCTGGATCGTGCGCTTGGACAGATCGTGTTCCTGCGCCGTCAGATGTGCGAGTGGGACGCGCTCGATGCATGGTCGTCGCGGTTGCGCGCGTGCGTCGCCGCAGGCAAGGCCGGCATCGCGCCGTTCGGATTCCTCGCTGAGCCGGCCTGCGCAGCCGAGCAATTGCACTGCGCGCGGACATATGCGTTGGGTATCCGAGGCGGCACGGCCATGCTGCGTCAACGCATACCGTTCGCGCATCCACAAGGAAGGCCGGATGCACCACTCAAGGTCGGCTTCGTCGCCAGTGGCTTGGGTAACCATCCGACCGCGCTGTTGGTGGTCGCCATGCTCGAAGCTTTGCGCGAGCATGCGATCGAAATTCATCTGTTTTCGACCGCACCGGACGAGCCTGGCGAGATACCACGCCGTCTGCATGCGGCCGCGCACAACTGGCACGCATACGCAGGCACCACGCCCGCCGCGCTCGCATGCGGCATCCACGCCGCTATGATCGAAGTGCTGATCGATCTGGATGGCTATTGCGGCGGCGGCCTGCCGGAAGCCCTCGCGCTGCGCCCGGCACCGGTGCAGGTGAACTGGCTGGCCTATCCCGGCACGCTCGCCGCGCCATGGATCGATTACGTGATCGCCGATCGCGTGGTTCTGCCCGAATCGTTGCGTGCGCATTTCACCGAGCATGTCCTGTGGCTGCCGCGCTGTTTCCAGCCTTCCGATCCAACGCGTAGCGTCGGCGCCCCCCCCTCGCGCGCGGCCTGCGGACTACCGGAAAACGGTGTGGTCTACGCCTGCTTCAACAACAGCTACAAGATCAACCCGCACGGTTTCGAGCGCATGCTCGCGGTGCTGCGCGCGGTACCGCATTCGGTGCTGTGGCTACTGGATGGTCCGGAAGGCGCGAACGAGCGCCTGTGCCAACACGCCGCACATGGCGGCGTCGATCCCGCGCGGTTGGTGTTCGCGCCGAAGGTTGCGCACCTGGATCATCTCGCACGGCATCGGTATGCTGATCTGTTTCTGGATACCACGCCGTACAACGCGCACACCACCGCCTCCGATGCAATCTGGGCCGGCTGCCCAGTGTTGACCGTGCCCGGCGAAACGTTCGCTGCGCGCGTCGCAGCAAGCCTCAACCATCACCTGGGCATGCGGCAGCTCAACCTGCGCGACGATACCGCGTTCGTCGACTTCGCGGTACGCATCGGCAGTGACGCCACGCTGCGCGACGCACTGCATGCGCAACTCGCCGATCGCCGCGTACACAGCGGGTTGTTCGATATGCGCGCATTCGCTGCGGATTTCGCCGAAGCCTTGCAATGGATGGCGGCCCGCCATCGGGCTGGGCTTGCGCCCGTAGATAGATGAGCAGGCAAAAACTCTCGGCCCTGAAGTCGTACTTCAACTCCTTGATACGGTTCTCGTCATCGGCATGGCTTTCCGCGAGGAGGGGGATGTCCGAAAACGGCTACTTTTGCCGGTGAGCGGCCGTATCATGCCCCCATGTCTTCCCCAGCCTCCATCGCAGGGCTCGAAAGCGACGCCTGCTACCTGGCGATGAAGGCGCACGATGCGCGCTTCGACGGCTCTTTTTTCACCGGCGTAACCTCCACCGGCGTGTACTGCCGGCCGGTGTGCCGCGTGAGGCTGCCGCGACGCGAGAACTGCCGTTTCTTCCATCATGCCGCCCAGGCAGAAGCGGCCGGATTCCGGCCCTGCCTGCGCTGCCGGCCCGAATTGGCACCGCGCACGGCGAGTTGGTCGACCCAGGACGCCTCGCGCATCCTCGCCCTGCAGGCGGCGCACCTGATCGATGAGCCCGATGCTTGGTCCGACGAGGAGCCCACTGCGGCGCGCATCGCCGCGCGGCTGGGCGTGTGCGACCGTCATCTGCGCCGCATCTTCGAGGCACAGTTCGGCATTTCACCGCTGCAGTACCTGCAGATACGGCGGCTGCTGGCCGCCAAGCAGATGATCGCCGACACGCATCTGCCGATGATGCAAGTGGCGCTGGCGAGCGGCTTTGCGAGCGTGCGCCGGTTCAACGCGGCCTTTCTGGCGCGCTATGGGTTCAATCCCAGCGCCCTGCGCCGGGTCGGCGCTTCGGACGATAGCCATAAAGAAGGCTGTACCGAAATTCGGCTCGGCTTTCGCCCACCCTATGACAGCGCTGCGATGATGGACTTCCTGGCGCGGCGTTCGCTGCGCGGTGTCGAAAAGGTCACGGGCGATGCCGGTGCTGTCGAGTTCGCGCGCACCCTGCGCGTTACGCAGGGTGGGTGCACCCAACGAGGCTGGCTGCGGCTTCGCTTGGATACGCAGCGCGATCAAGTGCTGCTGCGCGTGAGCGACGCGCTGGCGACCGTGCTGCCGATTGTCATCAGCCGCGTGCGGGCCTTGCTCGATCTGGATGCCGATCCCATGGTCATCAACAGCGCGCTGCACACCCATTTTCCGCACGGTGATGGCCTACGCGTGCCCGGCACGGTGGATGGCTTTGAACTTGCGGTGCGCGCGGTGCTCGGGCAGCAGATCACCGTCGCGGCGGCGCGCACGCTGGGGGCGCGGCTGGCGCAGGCGTTCGGTGAGACTATCGCCACGCCGGTCACGGGGCTCGACCGGCTGTTTCCCACGCCGGCGGCCATCGCCGGTGCGAGCAGCGATGCGCTGGGCCAGATCGGCATCGTGCGGCAGCGGCAGGCCGCGCTACTTGCACTCGCGCGCGCCATGATTGACGGCTGCATCGCGTTGCATCCGGGCGCCGACGTGCCCGCCACCATCGCGGCCCTGCAAGCGCTGCCCGGCATCGGCGACTGGACCGCCCAGTACATTGCGCTGCGTGCGCTGCGCTGGCCCGATGCGTTCCCCGCCGGCGATGTCGCGCTGCAGAAAGCGCTGCGCGTCACGACTGCGCGCGCCGCCGCCGAGGCCTCGCTCGCATGGCGGCCATGGCGTGGCTACGCGGTGCTGCGCGCTTGGCACAGCCCCGTGCCTTCATCGACATGACTGATTTACGACCATGAAATTCAAGACCTCACCCATCCACACCACGCATTTCGACAGCGCGCTTGGCAGCATCACCCTGGCCGCGACCGACCTGGGACTGGCAGGCGTCTGGTTCGACCAGCAGCGCCATTGCCCAGACATGGCCGGCTGGCAACCCGATGCCGATCACCCTGTGCTGCGCGCAGCGGAAAAGCAGCTCACCGACTACTTCGCCAGCCGTCGCCGGTATTTCGATCTGCCGCTAGACCTTTCCCACGGCACCGCTTTCCAGCAGTCGGTGTGGCAGGCGCTGCTGGCGATTCCCGCCGGACACACCACCAGCTACGGTGCGCTCAGCAGGGATGTGGGCAAGCCCGCCGCCGTGCGCGCTGTGGGCGCGGCGGTGGGCCGCAACCCGATCAGTGTGATCGTGCCTTGCCACCGCGTGTTGGGCGCAGACGGATCGCTGACGGGCTATGCGGGCGGGCTCGAACGCAAGTGCATGCTGCTCGAACTCGAGGGCGTGCTAGCCCGTCTTTCTTGTGCGCCGTGAAAAGGCGCTGTCTTCTGGCGGGTGCGAATCCCGTCCGGTAACTGACGCTCCAGCCGGTAGCAATCGGAGCAACGGTGGAGGTCCTGTGGCGGGGCTCAAGGTGCCTTCACGAGAAGGATGATGTAGACCATACTTTCACGCTAAACCTCTGGAAAAGAGGTGGTAAAGAGACAGCTTTCAAAGGGGAGGGCTGGATAGGCTCCTTGAAGGGGAGGGCAACACCATCCCCACCCACCCCTTGAAGGGCGTTGGTCTCAACGGAGCCGTGGTGGTTTCAATCCGGCCGTGGCCAGTGGCAGACTGAGCTGCGCCACCGTACCGGGCGCATCCTCGCGCGGCAGCAATTCCAAATGGCCGGATTGGGCCTCGATAATCTGCCGCGATAAGGCCAGGCCGATACCGGCGCCATCGGGCTTGGTCGTGAAGAACGGCACAAACACATTGCCGCTGGTTGGCAGGCCGTGGCCGCCGTCTATGATCTGAATCCGTACCCGATCGCCCTCGTGCCGCCAGCGCAGCGACACGGGACCGTCGCTGCCGGCTTCCAGCGCGTTGCGCAGCAGATTGATCAGCACGTGTTCGAGCTGATCGCCGTCGGCCAGCACGCACAAGGCCGGCCCGCCGTCCAGGGCGATGCGCGGATTGCCCAACAACTGGCGCACGCTTTCGCACAACGCGGCCAGATCGACTTCACCTACCTGCGGTGGCGGCAGCTTGGCCAATTGGGCGTAGCCGCCGATGAAGCGCTGCAAAGCGTGGCTGCGCTGGCCGATCAGTTCCAGCCCTTGGCGCAGGTCGCCATCGAGCTCGGCATCCACCGGCGCACCGACCGGCGGCAGCAGGCGTTGCAAGGTGTCGGCCATCGACGCGATCGGCGTCATCGAGTTATTGATCTCGTGGCTGAGCACGCGTAACAGGCGCCGGAACGCTTGTGCTTCTTCCTCGCGTAGCGCGCGCTCCATTGGCTGCACCAACAGCAGCCGCCCCGCCTGACTGCGGCTGCGCAGTTCGGCGTGGCTGATCTGCCAGCGCCCTGGAGTACCGGCGAAGCTGGCCGCGTGGATCGATCCGGACGGCAGTTCGAACAGCTCGGTCAGGCCAAGCTCGGCGGCGTCGCGGCCGAGCAAGGACTGCGCCGGTTGGCCGAGCAGACGCTCGCCGGCCGGATTGACCAGGCGCAGACGCCGGTCTTGTTCGAACGCGAACACTGCGCCGTCGAGCGCGGCCAGGGTCTTGTTGAGCAGTTGCAGGCTCTGTTGCAAGTCGCGTTGCTCGTCCTGCAGACGCGCGGCGAGTAGATTGAAGCTGCGCACGATGTCGGCGAAATCATCCTGCTTTTTTGGCGGCGTGCCGCGCACGCCGTAATCGCCCTCGCGCAGCGCGTCGAGCAGGCTGCCGATGGTGCGTAACTGGCGCACGCGCTGGCCCAGCACGCGCCACACTACCCAGGTCAGCGCCGCGACCAGCGCGAACAGCAGCGCCGCCTCCCGCGGTTGCGGCACGCCCACGCTCAGCACCAGCGCCAGCGCCGCCAGCGCCGGCGCGGCCATCCACACACTGCGCCAAAGGTCGCGTTCAGCCCGGCTCATCGCCGCGCAAGCCGTGCTTTTCCAGACGCCGGTACAGACTCTGGCGGGTGATGCCGAGCTGTTCGGCGGCGCGCTGCAGATTGCCGCGGTGGCGCTCCAGCGCATCGCGCAGCAGCAGCGCTTCGGCATCCTCCAGCTTCATCGATTCCAGCCCCGGCCACGCTACCGGCGCGGCGGCGGACTGCAAGCGCAGAGCGTCGGCGCCGATGCGGCGGTCGCCACCGAGCAGGGCGGCGCGTTCCATCGCATGCGCCAGTTCGCGCACGTTGCCGGGCCAGGTGTGATCCAGTAGCGCGCGTTCGACATCGTTGCCCAGGTGCGGCAGCGGCCGGCGGTAGCGCCGGCACGCGGCGGCGAGGTAGTAGCGCGCCAGCGGCAGGATGTCGTCGCGGCGCTCGCGCAGCGGGGGTACCACGATCTGGAAGACATTGAGCCGGTACAGCAAATCGCGGCGAAAACGTCCGGCGGCGACTTCGCCGGTGAGATCGGCATTGGTCGCGGCGATCACCCGTACATCCACGCGCTGGGTGCGCGAGGCGCCGAGCCGTTCGAACTCACCATCCTCGATTGCGCGCAGCAGCTTGGGCTGCTGCTCCAGCGGCAGGTTGCCGATCTCATCGAGAAACAAGGTGCCGCCATCGGCCAGTTCGAAGCGGCCGACGCGATCCTGACGCGCATCGGTATAGGCGCCGCGCACGTGGCCGAAGAGTTCCGCCTCGAACAGGCTCGGGGTGAGCCCGCCGACATCGACACGCACGAACGGTCGCTCACGGCGTGGTGAGCCTTGGTGCAGGCGGTGCGCGAGCAGGGTCTTGCCGGTGCCGTTCTCGCCAAGCAGCAGCACGTTGGCGTCGCTGTCAGCGATCCACGTCAGCTCTTGGATCAGCCGTCGCATCGGTGCCGACTCGGCGACGAAGCCGGCATCGGCCTCGTCCATCATCAGTGCCTGCGCGGCGCCGAGGCGGCGCTCGCCGCGGCGGCTGCGGCCCAGCGCGATGCGCGATTCCAGCACGCTGAGCACGCGTGCGTTCTGCCAGGGCTTCTCGATGAAATCGGCCGCGCCCATGCGCATGGCCTCCACCGCGAGGTCGATACTGGCCCAGGCGGTCATCGCGATCACCGGCAATTCCGGCCAGCGCGCGGCGATGCGTTCGATCAAGGCCAGACCCTCGCCGCCGGAAGTGGTGTCCTGGCTGTAGTTCATGTCCACCAGCGCCGCGGCGAACTCGCCGCGTTCCAGTTCGGTCAAGGCGCGCTCGGGCGATGCGGCGGCGGTCATCGCGTAACCGGCGACCTTGAGCAGCAGGCGCAGCGCTTCGCACACGTCGGTCTGATCGTCGACGACCAGCACACGATCGACAGACGCACGATCGGCGGATGCGGCGGAATGGGAGGCGTCGGTCATGCGTGCAGTCTATCGTCATTGAACCAAGGCGTAGAATGCGCGTGCCACGTTAAATTCAAGTTCCCAGCGGGGTCGCCAAATTCCCCCCAACTGTCTTTCAGTCGAGTAACAGGAAAGGATCATGGCCATCGTGATCGAAGACATCCAGATGGAGCATCTGGCGAAGCAAATTGCCGTTGCCAAAGGCGTCTCCATCCCCGAAGTGTTGCGGGAAAGCTTGCTCGCATTCGCGGAACTGCGCGGCTTGACTATGAGCAAGGAGGTGCCCTTGCGCGAACGGTTAGCAGCGCTGGCACGCGAGGCTGATGCGATGCCAGTTCGTGTTCCGTTGGATCAACGTAGTAACGACGAAATCCTGGGCTACAACGAGTGTGGTAGAGGGTGATCGATACCTCTGCTGTTCTGGCTTGACTCAAGCATGAACCAGAGCGTGCACGCATCGTCGCTGTGCTGGAAACCCACCCGGTGTGCCGCATCTCGGCGGTAAGCTTGCTCGAAGCACACATCGTCGTGCGCGCTCGTGAACACCCGGCCATGATGGGTAAGTTGTAGCGCTTTTTGGAAGAGATCGGCGCCATCGTCATGCCGTTCGATGAACACCAAGCGCGGTTGGCCGATGTGACTTTCATGCGTTACGGCAAGGGTCAGGGGCATCCGGCTCAACTCAACTTTGGCGACTGCGCTGTCTACGCGCTGGCCAGTTCGCTTGACGAACCGCTGCTGTTTGTCGGTAACGACTTCACGCAAACGGATATCCGGCAATGCTAATCGGTCATGCGCGTGTATATCCCACGCGCGCCCAATTGTTGGAGGTGCATTGTGAGCAAGATCATTGAATCACTGCGCGGCGATCTGGCCATGCTCCACAAAGCGGGCGCGATCGACAAGGTAACGATGCGCGAGTTCGACGCGATCTGTCCGCCGCCGGTGCGGGAATTCAACGCCATCGATATCAAACGTCTGCGCGAAGGGCTGAAGT
>JAISPQ010000107.1 GCA_031274955.1 Rhodanobacter sp. | reverse complement strand
GCGGGCAGGTTCTTGCCGCGCTGCGCCTCGATCGCGAAGTCGATCATCATGATCGCGTTCTTCTTCACGATGCCGATCAACAGGATGATGCCGATGATGCCGTCGATCGACAGGCTCATGCCGCACAGCATCAGCGCCAGCAGCGCGCCGACGCCGGCCGGCGGCAGCGTCGAGAGGATCGTCAGCGGATGGATGTAGCTCTCGTAGAGCACGCCGAGCACGATGTAGATCACCACCAGCGCGGCGAGGATCAAGAGGATCTGGCTGGTCTGCGAGGTCGAGAACTCCGCCGCCTTGCCGATCAGTTGGCCGCGCACCTGCAACGGAAGTTGTAATGTGGCTTCCACTTCGTGTAGCGCGGCAACCGCTTGCGACAGCGAATAACCCGGCGCGGTGTTGAACGACAGCGTGACCGCGGGTAACTGATTCTGGTGACTGACCACCAGCGGCGCGTTGGTCACTTCCGCGCTGGCGACCGAGGCGAGCGGAATCGAACCGCCGGCGCCGGTCAGCACGCCGGTATTGCCCTGCATGCCAATGCCGCTGGGTGTCGCCGCGTTGCTCGATGTGGTCTGCCCGAATACCGTGGCCGTACTGCCGGTCAGCGCGCCGTTGCCGGAACCGCGCACGGTCAGCCGGCTGAGCAGGTCCACGCCGGTACGGAATTGCGGCGCGACTTCGAGCACTACGCGGAACTGGTTCAGCTCGGTGAAGATCGTCGAGATTTGGCGCTGGCCGAAGGCGTCGTACAGGATGTCGTCGATCGCCTGCACCGGCACGCCCAGACGGCTGGCTTGATCGCGGTCGATGGTGAGCTTGTATTGCAGGCCGGTCGCGGCAAGGTTGTTGTCCACATCGGCAAGTTCCGCACGCTCGCGCAGCTTCTGCGTCATCTTCGTCGCGTAATCGGAGAGCGCCTTGGTATCCACGCTTTCCAGCGAATACTGGTATTCGGTCGCGGCGATGCGCGTGTCGAGCGTGACATCCTGTACTGGCTTGAGATACAGCGCCACACCCGGAATCCCCGCCACCGCCCGATACAGACGCGGCAGGATCACCGCGAGGCTGTCGCGCTGCGTGCGCGGCTTCAGTACCAGACTCAACTGGCCCTGACTCAGTATGGGATTGATCGTGCCGGCGCCGACGAACGCGGCGACGCCGGCGACGGCCACATCCTTGCGCAGTGCGTCCGCGACGGCTTGCGTGCGCGTGCGCATCGCCTCGAACGCGATGTTCTGGTCAGCTTCGACCACCGCGGTGACGAGGCCGGTATCCTGCTCGGGCAACAGGCCCTTCGGGATCGCGATGTACAGCACGACGGTGAGTGCGATGGCCGCCGTCGCGATCACCATGATCAGACTCTGGTGTGCGAACACCCACGTCAGGCTGCGGTCGTAAGCGCCGAGCATGCGCGCGAAGAAGCCGCGCTGCGTGTGATGTACGGTGTGATCCTCGCCTTCCACGGTGACATCGCCGGCCTTGAGCAGATACGCGCACATCATCGGCGTGAGCGTGAGCGAGACCAGGAGCGAGATCGCCACCGCGATCGACAGCACCCAGGCGAACTCGTGGAACAAACGGCCGACCACACCGGGCATCAAGAGCAGCGGCAGGAACACTGCGATCAGCGACACCGTCAGCGAAACCACGGTGAAGCCGATCTCGCGCGCGCCGATTTGCGCGGCCTCGCGTCCGTCGCGGCCGCCCTCCAGATAGCGCACGATGTTCTCGATCATCACGATCGCATCATCGACGACAAAACCGGTCGCGACCGCGAGCGCCATCAACGACAGATTGTCGAGCGAGAAGCCGGCGAAGGCCATCACGCCGAAGGTGCCCAGTAGCGACAGCGGCACCGCGATACTCGGAATCAGTGTGGCCCAGAGCCGGCGCAGGAATACGAAGATCACCGCGACGACGAGCAGGATCGACAGGATCAGCGTGAACTGCACGTCGGCGACCGAGGCACGGATCGTTACGGTGCGGTCGGAAAACACCTCGAGATTGACGCCGGCCGGCAGCACCGCACGCAGATCCGGCAGGATCGCCTTGAGCCGGTCCACGGTGGCGACGATGTTCGCATCCGGCTGGCGGCGCACGTCGAGCAGCACGGCGGGCTTGCCGTTCGCCCACGCGGCGAGTTGATCGTTCTCCACGCCATCGACCACGGTCGCGATATCCGACAGGCGCACCGGCGCGTTGTTCGCATAACTGATGATCGTCGAACGGTAATCGTCGGCATCGCCGAGCTGATCGTTCGCACCGATACTGAAGGACTGTTGCGTGCCGTTGATCTGGCCCTTGGGCGCATTCACGTTCGCGCCGGTGAGCGCGCTGCGCACGTCCTCCAGGGTGAGGCCGAGGTTCGCCAACGCTGCCGGATTCACCTGCACGCGCACGGCCGGACGCACGTTGCCGGCGATCGACACCTGACCGACACCGGATACCTGCGAGAGCTTCTGCGCGAGGATCGAATCGGCGTAATTGGTGACTTCACGCAACGGCAGCGTGTCTGAAGTCAGCATCAGGGTGAGGATCGGCGCGTCGGCCGGATTCACCTTGTTGTAGACCGGCGGATACGGCAGGCTGTTCGGCAGCGTGCCACGCGCGGCATTGATCGCGGATTGCACATCCTGCGCGGCGACGTCGATGTCGCGGCCGATCGCGAACGTGAGGTTGATCGTGGACAGGCCCGCCGAGGAATCCGAGGTCATCATCGTCAACCCGGAAATCTGGCCGAACTGCCGTTCCAGCGGCGTGGTGACGAGCACCGCCATCGTCGCCGCGCTCGCGCCGGGGTATTGCGTGGTCACTTGCAGATTCGGCGCTTCGATATCCGGCAGCGCGGATACCGGCAGCATGCGGTAGCCGAGCACACCCAAGAGCAACACCGCGACCATCAGTAGCGAGGTCGCGATCGGGCGGCGGATGAAGATCGAGGAAAAACCCATGAGGAATCCTAGAAAGCCCCTCGCTCATTCATGGGAGAGGGGTTGGTGTGAAAGAAGCAGGGAAAAGTGAATCTTCTCTCCCACGAAAGCACCCCTGCCTTCGCAGTCCCGCTTTCGCGGGAATGACGCTTTTGGGTGGGAATGGCGTTGATCGAAGGCCATGTCTTTCACGCTGGTCGTTTCTCAGTGGCTCAATCCCCCTACTTTTTCCGCACGACCGCCGCTTTTTTCAGTTCCTCGGCGCTCAACGCCGGCGCATTCTCGCCGGGTGCGAGCGGCAGCACTTTGGCGCCGGGCTTCAAGCGGAACTGGCCTTCGGTGACGACGCGATCGCCGCGCTTCAGACCCGAGGTAACCAACACGCCGCCGTCACCGGCCGTCATACCGGTTTCGATGGTTCGCATCGCGACGGTGTTATCGCCCTGCACCAGATACACATAGCTCGATTCCGGACCGCGCTGCACCGCCGGCACAGGGATCACCAGTGCGTCGTGCAGGGTGCGTGTCTGTAACTTCACGTTGACGAACTGACCTGGCCACAACTCGGACTTCTCGTTCTGAAACTCGGCTTTGAGCCTGAACGTGCCGGTCTGCGCATCAATCGTGTTATCGATCACCTTCAACACACCCTGCGCGATCGGATGGCTATCGGTGCGGTTATAGGCCGTCACCGGTAGCGCAGTCGTATCCGCGCTGCGCACCTCGTCCAGGCTCTGCTGCGGCAGCGTGAAAATCACGTTGAGCGGATGGATCTGCGTCAGCACCACGATGCCGCCTCCGGTATTCGCCGACACGAGATTGCCGACATCGATCTGGCGGATGCCGGCCACGCCGGTGATCGGCGCAACGATGCGCGTGAAGCCCAACTGTGTGCGCGCATTGGCGACGGCGGCCTGATCGGCGGAGACCATGGCCTCCTGCTGGCTCACGATCTGGCTCTGGTTTTCCAGATCTTGCGCGGCGACGAAGTGCTTCTGGCTCAGGTTCTGGTAACGGCTCAGCGTGCTGCGCGAAGCGGACAGCTGCGCAGCATCCTGCCGCGCCTTCGCCTCCGCCTGATCCAGCGCAGCCTGGAACGTGCGCGGATCGATCTCGGCGATCAGGTCGTCTTGTTTCATCTCCTGGCCTTCCTGAAAGTGGATCGCTTTGATCTGCCCGCTGACCTGGGCGTTCACGGTGACTGTGTTGAGCGCCTGCACGGTACCCAGTGCGGTCAGGTAGACCGGCACATCGGAAATCGCCGCCGCCACCGCAGTGACCGGGATCGGCGCATCCTGCACATCCGTGTCCGCGTTCCCGCCGGAACCCGGAGCCTTCTTCGCCACGAAGTACCAGTTCAGCGCAATGAGCAGGGCGACGATCATCATCATCGCGAGAACGATTTTCCTGAAGCTCATGAATATCCTTCGATCCAGATGACAGCGGCGTGCGCGAAAAAAAGCGAAAGCTATCAGCAGCGCCCGGCCAATGGATGACCGCAGGGCTGCCTGCTTGGTTCACTTCACGATCCGGACATGTCTGGCGCCTCTGGCGCTCGCGCAAGTTCCCCGAGTCGCGCAAGTTCCCCGAGTATTGCAGACTCTGCTGTCTAGTTTATCTTCTCCAGCATCGCCTCAAGCGATTCCCCTTTTACTCCAAGCGAGCTTTTCATGACCAATCGCAAAAACCGCCTCACGGCTGAGGATCATACGTGCATCGTAAGCGACTTTCGGCAGTGCGATGTCGAAGTCGAGTTTTCCGTTCGCATCGGTCCATAGGGCGCGGCGCTCGCGCTGCTCCCAGCCTGGTCATGCGTCAACCTTCCTCGCAATACACGAAACGCTCGTCGATGAGGCTGAAGCGGACATGGTTTCTGGGTACCCGTCAGGTAACAATCTTCATCGTAGCGCCGCTCAACGCTGCAATAGCTCCGCCAATGCGGCCATACGCACGAACACGCCGTTGGCGACCTGTTCCAGAATGACCGACTGCGGTCCATCGGCGACATCCGAAGCGATTTCGATGCCGCGATTCATCGGGCCCGGATGCATGACGATGGCATCGCGGTGCGCGCGCGCCAGACGCGCTTGCGTCAAGCCATAACGCGCAAAGTAGGTGGTCTCATCCAGTCCCGGCAGATGTTCGATGCGTTCTTTCTGGATGCGCAGCATCACGATCACGTCGGCACCTTCAAGCGCGGCGTCGAAATCCGGTACGAGACGGCAACCGGGAAATTCACCGGGTGATGGCAGCAAGGCTTGCGGCCCGCACAGGCGGATCTCGTATGCGCCCAGCGCGGCCAGACCGTGGACATCCGAACGTGCGACGCGCGAATGCCGGATGTCGCCGCAGATCGCAACGGTGAGGCCATTGATGCGGCCCTTGTGATCGCGGACCGTCAACAGATCGAGCAGTCCCTGCGTCGGATGCGCCTGATGACCGTCGCCTGCATTCAATACCGCCGCGCGCCGCGCGTGAGCGGCCAGCAGCGCCGGTGTGCCGTTCTGCTTATGGCGCACAACGAAGGCATCGCTGTGCATGGCTTCGAGCGTGGCCAGCGTGTCTTCGAGTGTTTCGCCCTTGCTGGTTGAGGAATTGGCGATGTCGAAATCCACCACAAACGCGCCCAGACGACGCGCGGCGAGTCCGAAGCTGGTGCGGGTGCGGGTGGAGGGTTCAAAGAACAGGTTCACGACCGTGCGTCCGGCCAGCAGCGCCGGCAACGGATCGCCTGCACGCGCGCTGTCGCGCAGCGCGGCGGCGCGGTCGAGCAGCCTTTGGATGTGTTCGTGACCCAGATGCTCGAGCGTCAACAGGTGACGCAGGCAGCCGTGTTCGTCGATCTGGATATCGGACATGGATTTCCGCAAACGGTGGCAATGGGCGCTGCGTCAGAAACAGGCATCGCGCAGAACGTTACGATGGTCGCGTATTGTACAAGCCGCATCGTGTCCGATGCGGCTATCCGGCCTGTGCTAGCCAGGATTCGAGAATGATCTGCGCCGCCAGTGCGTCGATGTTGGCGGCGTCCTTGCGTCGCGCTTTGCCGCGCGCGCGTTGCTCGGCAAAGCGCTGCGCCGCTGCGGCCGAGCTGTAGCGTTCATCGACCAGATGCGCCACGCGCGCGTAGCGACGTTCCAACATGTGCGCGAATGCGCGCGCTGCGCGCGTCATCGGCTGTTCGCCGCCATCCCGTGCGAGCGGCAGTCCTACCACAAAGCATTCCGGCTGCCAGTCGGCAATGAGCGTATCCAAGCGTGCCCAGTCGCCATTAGCCAGGACCGTCAGTGCGCGCGCATGGCCACTGAGACGGTGACCGATCGCGATGCCGATAAGACGTGTGCCGTAATCGAACGCGAGAATCGCGCCTTCAGGCGTGGCCAGCATGGCTGGCGAGTTGAAACATGTTGACGCCCAGCAGACTCGCTGCTGCTTCCCAGCGCTCTTCCAGCGGCGTCTGAAACAGCACGCGTGCAGACGCGGGCGCGGTCAGCCAATGGTTTTCGTACAGTTCGTTTTCCAGTTGACCAGGACTCCAGCCGGCGTAGCCCAACGCAACGATCGCGTGGCGCGGACCGCCGCCGGCCGCGATGGCGAGGAGGATGTCGCGCGAGGTGGTCACGCTGACCTGCTCGGAAATGCGGAACGAGGATTCCCATGTACCATCGGGCGAGTGCAGCACGAAGCCGCGCTCGGGCTGTACCGGACCGCCGATCAACACCGGCGCGTCGATCACCGCGGCAATCTGCGAATGCATGTTCATCTGCGCGAGCACGTCGCCGAGCCGGTACTCGGACAGGCGATTGATCATCAGCCCCATCGCGCCGTCCTCGCCGTGCTGGCACAGAAACGCCACGCTGCGCGCGAAATGGGGATCGCGCAAGGTGGGCATCGCGATCAGGAGTTGATTCGTCAGGGGCAGCGTGTCGGGCATGCGGATAGTGTATCGGACTGTTCTGAATAAACCCGGATTTGTGCGCAGCATCAATACGAAAAAAATGTCGAGTGCGTCCGGTTTTTGCACGAACGGGCTCTTATCGATTGCGCAGGATATCGCCGGGTAGAAACTGCCAGGTGCGCGAGATATAAAGCTCGTCCACTTTTTCCTTGGCTTCGGGCAGCGGCGGGAACGGTTCGGCCAGATGCACGATGCGAATCGCCGCATCGTCGAGCATTTTGTGGCCGCTGGACTGGACCACGTTGATGCTCTTGATGTTGCCGTCGCGATTGAGGCAGACCGTGAGCACGAGCTGGCCATGCAGTTGCTGGCGGCGCGCTTCGTCGGGGTAGTTGAGATTGCCGATGCGTTCGATGCGTTCGACCCAGGCGCGCATGTAGGCGGCGAATTCGTACTCGGCGGTGTTCGCGGAAATGAATTTACGCTTGGGACGGCGCGCATATTGCTCGGATTCCTGGGCGAGTTCCTGGGCGAGCTTGGCTACTTCCATCTGGCGCTGCTCGCTTTCGCGCACGTTCTGGCTAGGGGTGTCGGATGTGGGCGCTTGCCGATCGGTGATGACGCTGAAGACCGATGTCTTCTGGGTAAGGACCTCGGTTTGGCTCAGCAGCGGCAGCGGCGCACCGTCTTCCAGCGGAACCGGAGCGTCACCCGGCAATGGTTTGGGAACCGGACTGGACATCGGCTCGGTCGGCCGCAGCGCCTTCTCGGACTCGCCGCCGCCGCTGTTGTTGGCCTGCGCGATGAAGTCGGCCTTTCCGGGTTTCTCGCTGTTCGCCGACTGCACGAGGATGACGTCCAGCGAGGGCAGCCGCGGCGCGGGTTTTTCGAGTTCGAACGTGATGCCCAGTGCAAGCACCACATGCGCCACTACCGAGAAGAGCAGAGCGACCCCGAGGCGGTCGCTACCGTTGGGGCCGGAGCCCGCCATCACGCACCGGCTTCGAGGCGGTCGAACAGCAGACCGGCGATCGTGAGCCCGAACGCGGCATCGAGCTCGCGCGCGCAGGTCGGTGAGGTGACGTTGATTTCGGTCAGCCAGTCGCCGATCACGTCCAGCCCGACAAAGCGCATCCGGCGCCGGCGCAGTTCCGGCCCTATTTGTGCGGCGATCCAGCGATCGCGCTCGGACAGCGGCACGCCCACGCCCTTGCCGCCGGCAGCGAGATTGCCGCGGAAATCGTCACCCTGCGGGATACGCGCCAACGCATACGGTATGGGTTCGCCGTCGATCATCAGGATACGCTTGTCACCCGCACCGATTTCCGGGATGAACTTCTGCGCGATGGCAAAACCGCTGCCGTTGCCGGTCAGGGTTTCGAGGATCACATTGAGGTTCGGATCGCCATGCCGCGAGCGGAAGATGCCCTTACCGCCCATACCGTCGAGCGGCTTCAACACCACCTCGCCGTGTTCGGCGACAAAGCGTCTCAATTCGGTCGCATCGCGCGCGATCGCGGTGGGCGGGCAGCATTGCGGAAAGTGCAGTGCGAACAGTTTTTCGTTGGCGTCGCGCAGGCCGCGCGGATCGTTGACTACGGTAACGCCGTTACGCTGCGCGAGTTCGAGCACCATCGTATCGTAGATGAACTGCGCATCGACCGGCGGATCCTTGCGCGCGAGCACGATATCGATGCCGGCCAGTGCGCGCCAGGCGGCATCGCCAAGCGCAAACCAGTCGTGGGGATCGTCACGTACGCGCAGCGGCGCCAAACACGCCCACGCCGCAGCATCGCGTACGGCCAGATCGCCCTGCTGCATGTACAGCAATTCATAGCCTCGACGCTGCGCTTCCAGCAGCAGCGCCAATGTGGTGTCCTTTTGCGGATGGATCACCGCAATGGGATCCATCAGTACAGCCAGTGTTCGGGGCATGCGGTCGTCCGTAGGTCGCGGTCGGATGGCCACCACTTGCGTTGGGTTGCTCGGGCTTGCCTGTGTGCACCATGCACGCAGGCACAATCTACGCCCCACCAGCGAGGTGCGCCATATATATTACGCGGATAACAGGTGTCCGCATCACATTTCTTCGCCAGCGTGATACATATGCCATCAGTTTGATCGCTATACTACCCATGCTGGCCATGCTGGAGAAAGCGTGACGGGTCGCCCGTAGCGTCGATGCTCCATATACTGCCGAATACTGCGGTGCAATTATGTTGACTTACGTGCCGGTCGAACGGCCCGTAAGCCAGATCAACCCGAGGCCGACATTGTGTTGAGTATGCCGGGAGTTTTATAGGTGAACGACACGAAAAAGAGCGGGCATAACGGGGTGAAGGTAATGGTCATCGACGACTCGAAGACCATCCGCCGCACCGCCGAATCTTTGCTGCGCAAAGAAGGCTACGAGGTCATCACCGCAGTCGACGGCTTCGAAGCTCTGTCCAAGATATCCGACCAGCGCCCACAGATCATCTTCGTGGACATCATGATGCCGAGGCTGGACGGTTATCACACCTGCGCCCTCATCAAAAACAATCAGGTGTTCAAGAACACCCCTGTGATTATGCTGTCCTCGAAGGATGGCCTGTTCGACAAAGCGCGTGGCCGCGTCGTCGGCTCCGAACAGTATTTGACCAAGCCGTTCACACGCGAGGAACTATTGGACGCGATCCACCGTCATGTACATGTGGACGGCAAGTGATCCGTTTTCCCGGAGGGCCATAGATGGAAATCGATCACAAGCCTGCCCGCTCACGCAGCGTATTCTTCGCTATCACACCTGCCTGCGATGTCCGTCGCGCAGATGCGCTGGCGTTCTTTTCTAATCCAAAAGCGCCCGTCTCGAACAGGGCCCAACCATCATGACCGATTCCGGCGATTACTCCACACCGTTCGAAACGCTCATTGTCTATGAACGGCGTAGCCTCGCGCATGTCGCCGGTACTCCCGAGCAGATCGACGCACCAGGCTTGTGGCGCGGCATCGGCTTTCGCATCGGCACGCGGCGTTTTGCCAGCAGCATCGCCGAGGTCAACGAAATCCTCACTTATCCCATGCTGACCCCCGTGCCGGGCGCAAAGAGTTGGCTGCTGGGCATCGCCAACGTGCGTGGCAACCTCGTGCCGGTGATCGACTTGCGCGATTTCATCGGCCAAGGCCACTGCGCGGTGAACGATAGCACGCGCGTGCTGATGGTGCGCCAGCAGGGCGGCAACGCCGGTCTCGTGGTCGATGAAGTGTTCGGCCAACGCAGCTTTTCCGAACAGCAGCGGGCTGGGGCGCTGGGCGAAGCGGATACCGGTTATGCGCGTTTCGTCGGCGAGAATGTGCCACTGGGCGATAGTCTGTGGGGACTCTTCAGCATGGTGGCGCTGACGCGCTGCCCGGAATTCCAGCAGGCCGCGGTATGAATAGGCGATCGAAATTATAGGGGTGTAGCGTGAGTACAATGATAGATAAGATAAATAGAGTGAAACGCGAGCGCAGCGGCAGCGGCGGCAGTATTTTTTTGTTTGTGCTGGCGGCAGCGTTATTCCTGTTCGCGATCTCCGATTTCGTCGTTTTCTTCCTGAAGAGCGATCAGGATCGGCAGGCGATCACCTATACCACCAAGATCCAGGTGCTTTCGCAGCAGATCGTAAAATATGCCACAGAAGCCGTCGGCGGCAACGAACTGGCCTTTCAGGAGTTGCAGAGCACGAACGACGACATCAACACCGCCGTGCAGGCGCTGGGCAATGGCAACAAGACTGGTATGCCCTCGTACCGCGGTGCGGTGCCGGTGGAACTGAACGCGCTGGAACAAGCATGGACGCAGTTACGCGACAGCGCGGCCAAGATTCTCGCGAACAAGGACGCCATCCTCAGTGCGAACGCCAGCGCCAGGGATTTCACCGATAAGCTCCCCGCGCTGAACTCGCGCATGAGCGAGGTCGTCAACATCCTCACCGACAAGAACGTGAGTGCCGCGCAGATCTACCTCACCTCGCGCCAGATGCAGTTGGCGGACCGCATGGGGGGGCGTACTGCCATTATCGTGAACGGAAGCGCCAGCGCGCAGGATGCGGCGTCCGGTCTGGAGCACGATGCGCGTCTGTACCAAGCCGTCGTCAACGGCATGCTCAATGGCGCGCCGGACCTCAACATCCGCGCGATCGACAACCCCAATGCGCGGCAGATCATCAGCGAAGTCGCCAAACAGTGGTCGGAACTGGACGGGCCGGTACGCAACGTACTGGGTGCGGCAGCCAGCCTGGAAATCACCAAGAGTGCGGCCAATGCGACGTTCGACGACAGCCAGAACGTATTGGTGTTCGCGGCCAATGTGGCGCAACTCATCGGTGAGTTATCGCACAAACGCGTCTTCCCCAATCCGCTGTGGGGTGCGCAAGCCGCCGTCGTCGCTATCCTGCTGCTGCTGTTCCTGTGGGTAAGCATGCTGCGCGGGCAGCGCAACCGTTACCAGGATACGCGGGAACTCAACCAGCGCAACCAGGATGCGATCCTGCGCCTGCTCGATGAAATGGGATCGCTCGCCGAGGGCGATCTGACCGTGCATGCAACCGTCACCGAAGACTTCACCGGCGCGATTGCGGACTCGGTGAACTACGCGGTAGAAGCATTGCGCAACCTCGTCACCACCATCAATGAGACCGCGGTGAAAGTCTCCGCCTCCGCGCAGGAAACGCGGGATACGACGATCCAGGTGGCCGAGGCCTCACAACATCAGGCGCGCCAGATCGCGGCAGCGTCCGCGGCGATCAGCGAAATGGCGGACTCGATCAACACCGTGTCCCAACATTCCTCCGACAGCGCCGAGGTGGCGCAGCGTTCGGTACAGATCGCGGCGAACGGCGCGCAGGTAGTGCGTCAGACGATCTCCGGCATGGACTCGATTCGCAACCAGATCCAGGAAACGTCCAAGCGCATCAAGCGGCTGGGCGAGTCCTCGCAGGAAATCGGCTCGATCGTCGAACTCATCAACGATCTCGCCGAGCAGACCAATATTCTCGCGCTCAATGCGGCCATCCAGGCGGTATCAGCCGGTGAAACCGGGCGCGGCTTCGCGGTCGTCGCCGACGAAGTGCAGCGCCTCGCCGAGCGCGCTTCGGGCGCAACCAAACGCATCGAGACGCTGGTACAGAGGATTCAGTCCGATACCAACGGCGCCGTCGGCTCGATGGAACAGACCACCTCCGAAGTGGTATTGGGCGCGCGCCTGGCCGAGGATGCCGGTCGCGCGCTGGGCGAGATCGAAACCGTGTCAAACCACCTCGCCGGCCTGATCCAGGGTATTTCCGTTTCGGCGCAACGGCAATCCGATACGGCGACCAGCATCGCCGCGGCGATGAACGTGGTTCAGGAGATCACTTCACAGACGTCACTGGGCGCGACCCAGACGGCTGAGTCGATCGGCCATCTCACGGAGATGGCGGCGGATCTGCGCCACTCGGTCGCGGACTTCAAACTGCCCGGATGAACGGATCAGTGTTAACGCCTCTACGCTCAATCGGGAATCTATCCAACGCCGCATCACATGGCGCAGGCGCAGGCGGATCGCCGGCGTCAGGGAAAAGGGCATGACACTGCACGACGACGAGGGTTTCGCCGCGCTTGATTGGGTCAAGCCCGAACTGGACGCCACGCTCGCGCAGGCGCGCGCAGCACTGGAAGCCTTCGTCGAGGATCCGACCCGCAACATGTCGATACATCAATGCGTGGTGTACCTGCATCAAGTGCAAGGTACGCTGCGCATGGTCGAGTTGTACGGTGCGGCGATGGTCGCCGAGAACATGGTGCGTCTCGCCAAAGGGCTTGCCGACGGCTCGGTCGAGCGCGAGGACGAAAACTATTCGGTATTGATGCGCGGCACGCTGCAGTTGCCCGATTATCTGGAACGCCTGCAAAGCGGCCACCGGGATATTCCGATCGTTCTGCTACCGCTCCTCAACGATCTGCGCGCCTGCCGCGGCGAGAGTCTGCTCACCGAATCGGCGCTGTTCGCGCCGGATCTGGATATCACATTGCCGCCGCAAGCCCAGGGTGCCGCCGCACCGCTGAAAGCGGACGAACGGCGCGCGCAGGCCTTGCAACTGCGCCTGATTTACCAGAATGCGCTGCTGAAGTGGTATCGCAGCGAAAATGTGCCCGAGCCGCAGCAATGCATGATCGATGTACTGGATCGCCTGCGCGCGATTTCCCATGCACCCCAAGCGCGCCGCCTGTGGTGGATCGCCACCGGCGTCATGCATGCGCTGGTCGACCACACGCTCGACACAAGCGTCGCAGTCAAACTGCTGTTCGGTCGCGTCGATCGCGAAATCCTGCGTTTCGCCACCGACGGAGATGCCGCGTTCGCGCACACACCGCCGCGCGAACTGACCAAAAACCTGTTGTATTACGTCGCGCATTCCACCGACCACAGCGCGCTGGGCGAACTGATCCGCAAGACCTATCGTCTCGACACGCTGTTCATGACGCAAAGCGAGTTGCAGCACGCGCAAGGCGCGATAAGCGGGCGTAACCGTAACCTGCTTGGCGCGGTTTGTGCGACGATCAAGGACGAGCTGTTGCGCGTCAAGGAGGCACTCGACATCTTCCTGCGCAGCCGCAGCCACGATGCCGGTTCGCTGGCGGGGCAGACCCAGGCATTGGATCGCGTTGCCGATGCGCTGGGCATGCTCGGACTGGACGCACTGCGCCGCATGATCGGCGAGCAGCGCACCGTCATCCACGACATGGCTTCACATCGGCACCCAGCCGATGAAGCCACGCTACTGGATGTCGCCAGCGCGTTGTTGCACGTGGAAGCCTCGCTCGAGGATCACATCGACCGCCTGGGCGACGGCGACACGGCGGAAAGCGAATCTTCCAGCGACACGCCGGAACTGCCGCGGGTGGAAATACGCAAGATTCTCGCAGCACTGATGCGCGAGGCCGCGGTCAACCTCCAGCAAGCCAAGAACCACATCATCGCCTTCATCGAAGGGGCGTGGAACCACGAGCGTATCGAACCGATTCCGCGCCTGCTCGAAGAAGTCGCCGGCGTACTGCGCATGCTCAATCTGTCCGACGCCGGGGAGGTGATGACGGCGATCGTGCGTTTCGTGCAGGTCGAACTGATCGCCTGTCGGCGTATTCCCAGCGCCGGACAGATGGACAAGCTCGCCAACGTGCTTGCCGCCATCGAGTATTACCTGGAAGCCACGCAGGAGCAGCGTCGCAATCGCGCAAAGATTCTCGACATCGCGCGCGAAAGCCTCAAAGCGCTGGGTTACTGGCCGCTGCCGCCCTTGCCGGCGCCACTGCCCGTGCAGGCGGTGGAGGAGGTGGAGGAGGATGTGGAAAAGGCGGCGCTTGCGACCGGGGCCAGCGCCCCGCTGGTCGAAGCGCACGAAAACCTACCCGTGGCCGAACCCATGCCTGCTGCCACGCTGCCAGCGCCGGGTATCGATTGCGTTTCTGCCCCGGTCCCCGTCGCCGATACGCTGTCCGCGCCGGCAACAACGGAACCCGGTGTGTTCGATACGCAACTGGTCGGCACCGGCGCTACGGACGAATCGGGCTGGATCGACATCGAGGAGGAGATCGAGGAAGAAGTGCCGATCGCCGCCGAACCCCTTGCCGGATTCCAGACGACGCTCGATGGCGGGGTCGACGACGACATTCGCAGCATATTCCTCGAAGAAGGCGAAGAGGAACTGGCAAACCTGCGCCACCAGTTACCGGTCTGGCTCAATGCCGTCGAGAATCTGAACGAATTGCGCCCGATCCGCCGCTCGTTCCACACGCTGAAGGGCTCCGGCCGTTTCGTCGGTGCGCTCGCACTGGGTGAGTTCAGCTGGAAAATCGAGAACCTGATAAACCGGGTTCTGGATCTGACGATCAAACCGAGCCCTGCGCTCGTCGCACTCGTGCGGCATGCGATCGATACGGTTCCGGCCCTATTGTCCGCGCTGCGCGGCGAAACGGTCATTAACGCGAATGTCGCCGGCATCATGCAGACCGCCGACCGTCTGGCCGCAGGCGAAGAAGCCTGGGTACCCGAAAACGTTCCGACAACGCGCAAAGTACGCCGTACGGTACGCCGGCGTGTTCCCGCACTCCTACACACGGCATCGGCGCCGCTCCAGGAAACCGTACCCATCCAGGACGAGACACCGTTCGACAACGCGCAGGAAATCGCGGTCGCTCCCTTGCCGGACATCGATCCGGTCCTGCTCGATGTCCTGCAAAACGAAGCTGCGGCCCATCTGGCGGTGATCCAGGACTACTTGGCCGATTGCGTGCCCTATCTGGTGCTCATCAGCGATCCGGTACTGCGCGCGGTGCATACACTCCATGGCGCGGTCGCGACGGTGGATATCCCGGTGATCGCCCATGTTCTGGAGCCCCTGGAGAGCTATACCAAACGTTTACGCGCGGCGGCGATCGGTCCCAGTGCCGAGGGCCTGGAGGCGCTGCACGATACGATCGCGCTTGTGCGCGAGGTAATGCTGCATCTGCTGACGCGCGATCCGCATCTGCCCGATTCGTCCGCACTGGCCACGCGCATGGCCGCGCTGCGCGATGCCTTGCCCCAACCCGACACCTCGGTATCGCTCTACGACGTGCATGCCGAGGAACCCCCTGCTCCGGCGTCATCACCCGATGACACGGCTGGGCACGTCGAAACCAACGCCGTACCCGTTCTGCCGGAAGACGGTTTCGAAGGCGGTTTCACGGAGTCTGAATCGACCACGCTCACGACGGACGGACCACCGTCGGGCGAATCGGTACTGCTCTACGACGCGCATGCCGAGGAACATCCTGTTTCGGCGTCCCTCTTGGATGACACGACCGGACACGTCGGAGCCGGCGGCGTATACATTCTGCCGGAAGACGGTTTCACCGGCACCGAATCGATCACTCTCACAACGGACGAACCGCCGCCGGACGAATCGGTATCGCTCTACGCCACGCCTGTCGAGGAACACGAAGTCTCGGCGCCAGCGTTCGATGACACGAGCGGGCCTGCTGAAGCCGGCATCGTGCTGCCTGAAGAGGGTTTCACGGGCAGTGAAGCGACCACGCTCACGGTGGACGAACCGCCGCCGGGCAAATCGATATCGCTTTACGATACGCCGCTGCCCTCGTTCGATAACATGACCCAACTTGCTGAAGCCGGCTTCGTTTTTCCTGAAGGCGGTTTCACGGGTATTGAAGCGATCACGCTGACGGAGGACGAACCGCCGCCGGGCGAATCGATAGCGCTTTACAACACACCTGTCGAGGAACACGAAGTTTCGGCGCCGGCGCTCGATGATGCGGCCGCACATGTTGAAGCCGACACCGTGCAAACCCTGCCTGAAGGCGGTTTTGCAGACAGTTTCACCGGCACTGAAGCGATCACGCTCAGCGCGGGCGAATCGCCGCCGGGTGAAACGCCCGACCCTGCCGACGTGACGTATGACGATGCGGCGAGCGACTGGGCCAAACCGATACGTGATGAGCATGAAGAGGCGCCCGACGCAGCGCCGACGGAAACCTTCGCAAGCCTGCCGGTCGTTGCCGATGAGGAAATGCCTTTTGTCGCGCCCGCGCAAGCCGCACCGCCACCCACCGGTGGCGACAGTGCGTTCATGGCATTCATGGACGGTCCCCAAGCGCCGCCGATCGCCGCCGATCCGCAGCCCGATGCACCACTGGATGAGGCCGATATTGACGACGAACTGTTCGATATTTTCGTCCAGGATGGTGGCGACATCCTCGATCACGCCGACGCTTTGGTCGCCCGCTTGCGCGAAGCACCGGGCGACCAGGCCGCTATCGTCGGCCTGAAACGCGATCTGCATACCCTCAAGGGTAGCGCACGCGTGGTGAACCTGATGCCGATCGGCGATCTGAGTCATGCGGTGGAATCGCTGATCGATGTGCTGAGCGATGGTCGGCGACCGATCGACCGCGTTGCCGTGGAGTCGCTCGAATCCGGCCTGGATCGTCTGCACGAACTCGTGCAACGCATCGGGCATCGCCAGGCGCTGGCGATACCCGTGAATGCGATCGCGCGTTTCGAGCAACTGGTCGCCGGCACACCCCTTACCGCAGAAGCGCCGGCATCGGCGCAGCCGGTCGAGACGCCACCCGAGTCATGGGCGTCCCAGATTCCACCCGTAACCTTCGCACCTGCGCCAACGCTCGATGCGCCGCTGCCGATGCCCTTGCCGGCTCCGCTGGTCGAGGCCGCCGCGCCCGTTGCGGCAGTAGCGCGCCCCGCGCCACGCCCTCTACCGGAGCCCGAGCCGGAGGATACCCACGCGCCGCAGGAAATGATCCGTGTGCGTGCCGACCTGCTCGATTCGCTGGTGAATTACGCTGGCGAGGTGTCTATCTACCGTTCGCGTCTGGAACAACAGATCTCCACGTTCGGCTTCAATCTCGCCGAGTTCGACCAGACGGTCAGCCGTCTGCGCGAACAGTTGCACAAGCTCGAAATCGAAGCCGAGACGCAAATCATCGCGCGCTATCGGCATGAGCATGATGATCAGGACGAGAAAAGTACGTTCGATCCACTGGAACTGGACCGTTTCTCGCAGTTGCAACAGTTGTCGCGCGCGCTCGCCGAATCGGTATCCGACCTCGTATCGATCCAGGGCTTGCTCGAAGAGCAGGTCCGGCAGTCCGAAACGCTGCTAGTGCAACAGTCGCGCGTCAGTTCGGAATTGCAGGACGGCCTCATACGTACGCGCATGGTACCTTTCGATTCGCTGGTACCGACCCTGCGCCGCACGTTGCGTCAGACCGCACAGGAATTGGGCAAACGCGCACAATTGAAGGTCGATGGCGCGCACGGCGAAATGGATCGCACCCTGCTCGAACGCATGAAAGCGCCGTTCGAGCACATGCTGCGCAATGCGTTGACGCACGGCATCGAGACGCCCGAGGAACGGCTTGCCGCCGGCAAGCCGACCGAAGGCACCGTCACTATTGCGGTGAGCCGTGAGGCGACGGAAGTCGTGCTGCGCGTTTCCGATGATGGCCGCGGCATGAACCGCGATGCGATCCGCCGCAAGGCGATCGAACGCGGCCTGCTCAAGCCCGAAGCACAGTTGTCGGATCGCGATCTGGACGGTTTCGTACTGGAGAGCGGCTTCACCACGGTCGATCAGGTGATGCAACTGGCCGGCCGCGGCGTCGGCCTGGATGTCGTCAACAACGAGGTCAAGCAGCTCGGCGGATCGATCGCGATCGATTCGACGCCAGGCATCGGCACCGGCTTCACGATCCGCCTGCCGTTCACGCTGGCGGTGACGCAGGCGATCCTGGTGAAGCTCGGCGCAAGCACCTACGCGATCCCGATGTCCGCGGTGCAGGGCATCGTGCGCATCGAGCGGCACGATCTCAAGCGCCGCTTCACCGAAGGCCAGCCCAGACAGGTGTATGCCGGTGATGCCTACGACATCTACGATCTCGCCCAGCTTCTGGAAGTTCCGGCGGCGCATGCCAGCGAAGAAGGGCAGGTTCCCCTGCTGATGACGCGTACCGGCGACCAGCGCGCCGCGGTGCGTGTCGACAACGTGATCGGTTCGCGCGAAATCGTCGTGAAGTCGGTCGGTCCGCAGGGCAGCTCGGTACCCGGTATTCTGGGCGCGACCATCATGGGCGATGGCGCGGTCGTGATCATCCTCGATTTTGCACCGCTGGTGCGCCGGCTCGCCGCCCTACGTGCACGCGCACGCACGGGCTCGGAGTTCGCGTTCGTGTTCACCGATCCCACGCGTCTGGCCGCGCTGAACGGCTCTGACACGGTCGACGTCGAAGCCCAAGCCAACATCCAAGCCCAGGCCGAAGCGATCCTCGCGCCCGAAGCTCCGGCCGCCGATGAGCAGGCCAGAGTTAAACCGCGGATCATGGTGGTCGACGATTCGATCACCATGCGCAAGATCACTACCCGTGTACTGGAACGCGCGAATTTCGACGTGATGACCGCAAAAGATGGCCTGGATGCGGTCGAGAAACTGCAAAACACCGTACCCGATTTGATACTGCTGGATATCGAAATGCCGCGCATGGACGGTTACGAACTGGCAACCTATATGCGCGGCGACGCCCGCTTGCAGGAGATTCCGATTATCATGATTACCTCACGCAGCGGCGAGAAACATCGTCAGCGCGCGCTGAAAATCGGCGTCGATCGCTATCTGGGTAAGCCCTATCGGGAAGACGAGCTGTTGCGGCATGTGGCGGAGGTACTCAAGCGTGGCCGTAACCAGTGAACATTCCGGCATTGCGGTCGCGCTGCTCTGGGACACCGAGGAATCCAGTGACTTGCTGCGCGAAGCATTGATCGCGTTCAGCGTACCGATCGTTTACGAAGCCCCGGCGGCCGCGTTCGATCGCGCCGCGCTGGAACGCTCGCGGGCGAACGTGGTCGTGGTCAACCTGGACGCGCAGGACGATTCCGAACCGGAGGACGTGTACGATCTTCTGGGCGATCCGCGTTATCGCGTCATCGTCAATGAGAGCGACGTCTCCGACCATCTGGCGGGCTGGGATCTCGCGCGCTGGCAACGGCATCTTGCCTCGAAGGTGTTGGGGGAGGCCAATGTCGATCCGCCGCGCCCACCCGATGCCGAGTCAGTGCCTGTCCCGCCCAGTGTATCGTCAACCAAGGTCGAACCCGCTCCGCCGCGGACCGTGACTGCACCACCGTCCGCTACGCCGTTCAAGCAGGCGGCTACCGTCAAGCAAACCGTAACGCCACCGCCCGATACCAAGCCTGTGCCTGTTGCACCCAGCGCACCGCCCACCAAGGTCGAACCCGCTCCGCCGCGTACCGTGACTGCACCACCGTCCGCTACGCCGTTCAAGCAGGCGGCTACCGTCAAGCAAGCTGTAACGCCGCCGCCCGATCCCAAGCCTGTGCCTGTTGCACCCAGCGCACCGCCCGCCAAGGTCGAACCCGCTCCGCCGCGGACCGTGACTGCGCCACCGTCCGCTACGCTGTTCAAGCAGGCGGCTACCGTCCAGCAAGCCGTAACGCCGCCGCCCGATACCAAGCCTGTGCCTGTTGCACCCAGCGCACCGCCCGCCAAGGTCGAACCCGCTCCGCCGCGTACCGTGACTGCGCCACCGTCCGCTACGCCGTTCAAGCAGGCGGCTACCGTCAAGCAAGCCGTAACGCCGCCGCCCGATCCCAAGCCTGCGCCTGTTGCACCCAGCGCACCGCCCGCCAAGGTCGAACCCGCTCCGCCGCGTACCGTGACTGCTCCACCGTCCGCTACGCCGTTCGAGCAGGCGGCTACCGTCAAGCAAGCCGTAACGCCGCCGCCCGATACCAAGCCTGTGCCTGTTGCACCCAGCGCACCGCCCGCCAAGGTCGAACCCGCTCCGCCGCGTACCGT
>JAISPQ010000097.1 GCA_031274955.1 Rhodanobacter sp. | reverse complement strand
ATGTGCGCCAATGCCATTTCGGTCTTCTGCGGTGCCACACTCCACCTTGCCACAACGAGGCCGCAAAGAGTTTCTTCGGCACGATTTTCGGCAGCGGGCCGATTACTTCGCTAACATTGCATTCAACCCGGACGGCTTCGCCGCCGGTTAGCTCTGGCGTTAGGCTATCCGCACAATTCCGCAAGGTCATACATCATGTCAGGTAAATTTTTAAGCGGGTACGCATTGCGAAATACAAAGAAAGCTCTTGAGGCAGTGAACGCACGCCAAAAGAGAGCTGGAACTAATTTTGCGGTATCTACTGTTCCCTGCGGTTGCTCAGACCCGGAATGCGGAGCTTTTCATCGAATCGAAACGGATCGCCCTTTGCCTACCACAGAGGAGGCAATCCAAACACTTAAGGCAAAAAAGGCTGCCGGCAAAATGGAGCCAGTGCCTAACATTGCATTCAACCCGGACGGCTTCGCCGCCGGTTAATTTTTGCGTTAGGTGTCTCAAAGGAGTCCGTGTTTTGCTTAGCCTTGATGATCCACGTTGGTCTGATCTACAACACGCCTACGGCGACGCCGAAGACATTCCGGTGTTATTGAAGCAACTTGCCGATATTCCTTCGTCTAGGGGTAACGAAGAGCCGTGGTTTTCCATCTGGAGTGCCTTGGCCCATCAAGGTGATGTTTACTCAGCCTCATTCGCAGCAGTGCCACACATCGTCAATGCACTGGCGTCTGCGCCATTAACTGCTGATTTTTCCTATTTTCAATTTCCTGCTTGGGTCGAAATCTGCCGTGTAAAAAACAATACTTCAGTTCCCTCAGACCTTGCTCCCGCATATTTCGAGTCTTTATCGCAGCTACCTGTGCTTGTTGCCGCGGCGTCCTCACGCTCATGGGATGAAGATTTTCTCTGTTGCGCTCTTTCTGCCATCGCCGCCGCTAAAGGACAGCCACTCGTCGCTGAGGCTGCCTTGGAGCTTTCGCCTGAGGTAGCAGGTGAGTTTATGGAGTGGTTCCATGAGCGCTAAGTCACCTAACATTTCATTCAACCCGGATGCGCTAACGCGCGCTGGTTAATTCAGGCGTTAGGGCCATAAAATGAAGAACTCCGCTCTCCTACTTCTCTTAGCAGTAAGCGCAATCTGCACAGCAGCAGAACTTAAAACTGGCGGGGTTGTCCTCCTTCAACCAGATCAGTCGCTTCAGCAGAAGGGCTTTGTGGTGAGTGATCTAGCTAATTACATTCGCCAAGTTCAAGCCGCCTCCATCTCTGCGGTCCAGCCTAGCCAGCTTCCTCCGAGCTCCGGGTTTGTAGTCGTGGCAGTTCGTGCAGGCGGCAAGTCAAATGCTTGGTTAGATATATCGCCATCTCTTCCTCCAGAGTTAGAGCAAGCTTTCATTCAAGGGCTTCGTCAAATTCCGCCATTCCACGTATCTAATGGCACGGTACTATTTGGAATTCAGGTCATGGTCAATGGGGCCGCTCCGCCTACCAAGAAAATTCCTAACCCAGCGGCTTGGCAAAAGGCTGCTGCGACCTTAAAAAACCCCATAGAGGTAGAGAACCTCGTGCAGGTACTATGGCCCTAACATTTCATTCAACCGGACAAGTAACCACTACGCGGTTACTTACCGGTTAATTCTGGCGTTAGCCTTATCCATGGCTCCTACCGTATATTATCGGCAAAAGAAATTACGGGGAATTCCGCGACGAATGCGTTCTCTTCGTAAATGGGCGAGAGGATTTTCCGGCTATTTCCCAAGCAGAGACGAGTTGCTTGCTGATTCGAAGTATTGGAACTGGAAAATTCCAACAGCTTGGTCGCTTCTGGAAGGTAAGTATACCAACCACGAAATCCAGCGGGAATGCGCCCAACTATTGATCGATGCCTGCGCTGCAATGATTGCAGCCAAACCTGCGTGGGCTGCAAGCTATCGCACTACCTGCTTAATTTGCCGTCCCGACATGTGGTCTAGTGAAATTTGCATTTATCTTGAAGAAGACTATTTTCTTAGTAAAATCAAAGAGGTATCCGATGAATATGGGTTTCAAGCACCTATCGAAAATCGCAGTCTTGCAAGCGACTGGTTGCTGTCACTGCCAGATAGAGTAAAAGAATGGGGGGTTCTTTTGCGCTATGACGCGTCCCCCAACTCAGAGGATCACTATGTTAGCGAACACTGGCTATTTGGTGAGGTGGAATCAACGGCTAACAAATCATTCAACCCGGATGCGCTAATGCGTGCCGGTTAATTCAGGCGTTAGACGACATGGTTGACCCGTCCATTACTTCTGCCGACGTGCGTGGCCGAGCGTTGGCTGGCGATCTCTCCCGCACAGATCCTCCGGAAGCGCTCAAGGTTGCGCGGGCGATCCGGCATCCGTGGTATCGCTGCCAAGCTCTGTCGGACGTCGCGGAATCATGGGGTGCGCATACGCAGAAACTCCAGGTGCTCGAGGAGGCCCTCGCAGTTGCCGGGGAGCAATCGGAGATCAATCGAATCGTTTCGGCATCTGCTTGGCCATTGAGGGTAATGGTCGGCGTTGCGCCAAATGACGTCGCGGCGCATTTGCGCCGACTGGTTGCGCTTGCGGAGCAAGAGCCGCATACTCTGCGCCGAGCCGATGCGTTGTCGTTGCTGGCTTTCGCCGTCCGACAGGAACCGTTCTTTCTGGCGCTGGTCAGCCCGTCATTGGCGAATGCACTTCTGAACGGCTGGGGCTGGCGTATTGACCGTTTGATCCGTGATGCGGTGGAAATGCTGAGTGATTCAATGCCTGACGTCATCGAAAAGCTTGTTGAACATCACGGCGAGGGTCGGGAGAAGCGGGCTTTTCTGAAGTCATTAGGGCGAGCGGGTTAATGGTGTCGCAGATGTCGTCTCTCAAATTGCAGTGGACGGTAGAACGGTCGCGCGGGCGCGCCCCGCCGCTGAACTGCGGCGTTAGGCTGAAGGGAAACCATGAGCCGTAGCATTGATGACATAGTGAAATCCGTTGCAGTTCTGGCGGACAGCCCAGACCAATTTTGCGCTGAGGCCAAAGAGGCTGCGCGAGAGTTAGGGGTTGCATCAATCAATTTGCTGGCAGAGCGTTTCCATGCGCAACCCGCCCCAGTTCCTGCGGGCTTTGGCTTTGAACAGCGCGGCTTGGGTGGGTGGCTAGCAATTTGGCAATTCGCTATTTTTGAAATTCTCTATAATTTCCGTGAGACAGCACTTCCGGTGCTTCGTCTCATCGCATTCGGAAAATACGACTGGACTCAAGGCAATGCCATAGAAGTCTTATGTCGGCTTGCTGCTGACGGCGTAGATCGTGAGCGTACACTAAACGACCTAAAGCGAGAACTTCCATCCATGCGCTATGAGGCTTATCTTTACGCGGCTGGTCCTTTGTTGCGTCGAGCAGCATCCGAACCAGAAATTGCCGTAATTCTCCAAGAATTGGAAAGTGTCGATGATTTTCGTGAAGCTGTCGAAGAGTTGCGTGAAAACTAGTGGGCCCCTCAAGAAACTCGCGCCTAACTTGTTGATTTGTATAGGCGGTATCAGATGCAAGTGACTTTCTTTCGGAACGGTTTTCGGCACGCCGGGCCGATTACTTCGCTAACAATGCGTTCAACCCGGACGCCTTCAGCGCCGATTAATTTAGGCGTTAGGCTATGAAGGTCCCCTCATCCGAATTTCTCGATAGCATCGAGCATCTCTACTCCGTTAAGTACCCGCGGCAGTATCGGGAGCTTTGTGTGAGGCTAAAGGACATCGACCTTCAGCCTGCTGAAAATTTTCTTCCTGGCCGTGTCGATTTTATTTCTGACATCGAAACATTTTGGGCGGTAAATGTCAGGGTTGGTGAAGAGCAATGCGGGGACTATGAGCGCGCCATCATTGGTAAAGAATTGCCTAAGGATAAGAACATCCTGTGGGGAGAAATATTGCCATTTTCCTTTACCGAAGATAGTATCTTTGGTTTTTTGTCAGACGGAAGTACTGGCGAACAAGTTCATGTTTGGAGTATTCATACATTGGTGTATTCTTATCCATCATTGTTTGCTTTTTTAGAGGAAAGTTTTGCGCCTAACATTGTGCTCAACCCGGACGGCTTCGCCGCCGGTTAACTTTGACGTTCGGCTATGTTACTTCGGCACTCAATCCTCCTCGCATTGAATGCTATTGCGGTATTAGGTTGCGCTAATGTAATGGCTGGCGCCTTTACCGAAAGGCAAGCATGCGTGCTCTTAATAAAAATGGCAAAAGTAAAACACCTTGCAGTTTAAAACCCTATGGGGCGATATAGTTGCGTTCTGTATACCGAGCCGAAGCGGTATTTTATTTTTCAACTACACTATGCTGGTGGAGAGCCCAAAGACTGGGTTGGCAGCGCTCTAGCCGGTTACTACGCAGTTCGAAAGGGCGATCATGCTGTATTGTAATGGGACTTCGCTAATGATATTCCAGGCCAAATAATTGGCCGAGTGCTTATAATAGGCGTTGGCGGTGATAGGTCGCGCGATTGTGTGGGCGCCATGCATAAACGGTCAAGGATACTACTTTTATCCAGCTTTATGCAATTGGAAATTTATGGTATTGAGCGAAGCACAGATCGCTGTCGCATAAGCGAGCCCGATGCGAGCAGTGATCTTGGCGCTTCGTAGGATATTGGTTTTCGGTCTCTGGTTGTCGATATTTCAGCATTGGTCACATGCTCTTTATGCCGTCAAGATGCGCACGCCCTACCGCCTCCAACCCGTCGTTCGAGCGACTGTCCGCGAGAGAGGTTTGCGCAGACTCAACGGCCATCCGCGCGTGACAGTCGCTCAACTTCAGTCACGTTAGGATTGTTCTCATAGACGCCACCAGTCAGTGGAACAAAGGAGTTTTCATGCAAATTTCAGGTATGAATTTTTCATTTCCAACTCTTGGAAAAATATTCTGGATGCTGTCAGCATGCCTTATCGTTACATTAACACTTTATGGTATAGGGTCATCCATTGATGACGGCTCAATAAAAAATCAACCCGAAGTTCTCAGGCATTTAATGTTTTGGCCTTTTTCATTGATTCTTGCGTTGAGGATCGCATATGCCTTTGGTCTTTCTGAAAATATATTATCCAAAAAGATATTAATGGTAGTCATATTTTTCATCCCCGTTGCGCTTACACAAGCTTTTGTTGTCGGCTTACTGTAAAATTTATATGCCTAATATTGCATTCAACCCAGACGGCTTCGCCGCCGGTTAATTTTGGCATTAGCCGTCAAAGGGCGCTTACGCATGATTCGAATTCTTCTCCTAATCCTGTTTGGTGTGGGCATTTCCGCAAAAGCGCTAGCGGGTCCCGCGAAGGATTCGTACAGCCCATATCCGCAAATCATTCAGAATCACGACTATCCAACGATCAAAGCCATCGAGACATTTGTGGCGCGATTGAAGACTAGTAGCCGCGACTCGGCGGCTTGTTCCGCCGCGAGGAATTTAATCGAGCAAGTGAACTACTCGGTCCCCAACACCACGGCACTATTTGCTACGTTAAGGCGTCTCTTGGGTGACCTTTCGCACAAACAACCATGTCGTGCCGTCAAATTCGACCAGTTTCCGACGAGAGCATACACGCGGCGAACCATTGTTGAGTTTGACTTCGGATCAACCGTTGTCATCGTCGATGCCTTTTCTAATGGTTCGACCGACCCAGAACGTCTATATATCCTGGACACAGTTGAGCGCTCCCAATCATTCTTCTGGGGGCATGTGCCATGAAGCGCCTGACGGCCAACATTTGGCTCAACCTCGCCCGCTTCGCGGGCTGGACGCTGCGCGATAAATCCGCGTAGCACCGGTAAGTCCAGGCGTTAGGCTATCTACAAATAATCCGCATCAGGTATTATGAAATCGACTCATTTCATTGTAAGCGCGGTACTCATACTTGTTGCAGCAGCTCAAGCAATCGCCCAAGGAACCTACACGGCACAGGACGATGGGTACAACCAAGTTACCATTCGACCATCGGATATTCCATCTGATGCTCCTCAATTAGAATTCTACCCAGTTTCAATTTACAAAGGAGCGAATGCCTTACCAAGGTTGAACTCTGATACGGAAACCCGGATGTTTCGAACTCGTATCAAAGCATGGTCAAAGATAAAATCAAACTTTGCTGGCCACTACATTCTGGCAACATGGGGATGTGGATCGGATTGTTTACAAATCACCATCATTGATGCCAAGACAGGAAAAATCTTTCACCCGAATGGAGTCACATATAATGTGTCCACCAACGTACATGCCGCACTCTTGGAGAGCGGATTGAATTGGCACGGCGAGGGTTCAGTTAAATTTCAGGTGGACAGTGAACTGTTGATACTTTTTGGAATGCCGGAGGAAGACACCAATCGCCGAGGTATTTCATATTATATTTGGCGCAAAAATAAACTATCTCTCGTACGTTTTGTTCCCAAAGCTTGGTATGGCGATGAGTATGTTAATACGCTTAGTCAGCCATGCGTCCAACATCTACAAGCTCCCCCATGTTTGCAAGCAATAAATTTCCTTGGGTTTATCGCGCAGCGATAGCCCCAAACATGGCTTTCAATATTTCTCTCAGATCAGTTTCCAGCCTTGTGCATGCAGCGCGTCGATGCTTAGAGCCTGTCTCAGCTCCCTCCGCCCGTGCCGGGAGCTGTTTGTTCACAGGCCAAGGAAGAGCGAGGCAGTGTACCGGGCGTACTCGACCGAGTGATGACGAAGACATATGGACAACAGGCACGCGGGCAAAGCGGCGATAAGTTCGAGCAGTTTGTTGCGCGCTACGCTGGGGTATACCAGCACGGGCTTGCCTGTGGCATCCACGCCGTGAACAGCAAAGACGTTCTTTGCCAGATCGATTCCTACGGTTACGATAGTCATGGGCTTCCCCTTCCAAAAACGAGTGTGTTGATGAGGGATTCGACTTCCCATCATGGCACTTTGTTGCCGTATCCCGCCTATGCGCGGGGCACTGGGGACGGGGAAGTCCCCTTCATTCGTTCAACCCGGATGCGCTAACGCGTGCTGGTTAATTCAGGCGTTAGGCTCAGAAGAACCTTCCTTCGCTTTTCTTCAACTCTTGCGTTTCAACCATGCCGATCCACGAACTTCTTCCCATCCTGCAAGTTGCCATCGGGCCGGTGATTCTTATATCCGGAATCGGAATGTTGCTGCTGACTTTGAGTAATCGCTTCGGCAGGGCGGTGGATCGTTCGCGAGTTTTGGGGCGCGAGCTTCGGGAATCAGGCCGAGCTCAAGAGAAGAGGCTGGCACACCAGATCGAGGTTCTTTATCGCCGCGCCAAGGTGATCCGTCTTGCAATCATCATGGCGGCGGTAAGCTTGATGCTGATCACCGCTTTGATCATTGTGTTGTTTGTCGCAAATTTGGCCAACCTCGGTGGTGGATTTGTGATTGTCGTCTTGTTCGTTTGTTGCATGGCATCGCTGATTGTTTCAATAGGGGCTTTCATTCGCGACATCCAGCTTTCACTTCAAGCGCTAAACCGCGAGTTAGGCCGCTAGAAAAGGAATCCTGCATGTTTCTGGTTCCATTGACATACACCACACCGCTTGAGCAGGCAGATCGCAAACACCCACTGACAACGTTGGCGGGGCAACGTGGGCTGGGGGGAGATATCAGACAGGCTCTAAGGCGCGCCGGTTAATTCTGGCGCTGGATGCGACTGCCATCCAATCGCGCGAACGGCCACACAAACCCGAGCCTGCGCCTGCACCGCCCCCGTACAAGGGCGAAGTACACGAACCGCCTGCACCCACGCGCATCGAACAGCAAATGGCCGGCATGTCACTGGATGCGATGCTGGCGGACCTGCCCACGCACTGCGCTGTGGGCTGCAAGCGCAATGCGCAGGGCTATACGGAAACCTGGATTGGCCACAAACCGCATCTGAACGTGGCCGACGGCAAGGAAAGAGAGGGCTTGTGACACACTACGCATCACTGCTGGAACGACGCCATGGACCGCCAAGAACGCATCCTCACCCTGCACCGTCTGCTGAAATCCGCGCGTTGTCCGGTGCCGTTCGCGCGCTTGAAGGACGAACTGGGCTGCTCGCGTGCCACGCTGTATCGGGACATCGCGTTTCTGCGCGATGCGCTGGGCGCGCCGATCGAAAGTAGCGAAGATGCAGAAGCAACGTTCCGCTACGCCGCCGACGAAACCGAACGTTTCGAGCTGCCTGGGTTATGGCTGACCAGCGAGGAACTGGCTGCGCTACTCGTGCTGAACGAACTGCTTGGCCGTTCCGATCCTGGCGTTCTAGCCGGTGCATTGGCGCCGTTCCGCGCGCGCATCGAGCGCCTGCTGTCGGATCATACGAGCGGACGCACGCTACCGGTCGAACGCATCCGCGTGCTGGCCAGTGGTTCGCGTACGCTCGATCAGGCTGTGTTCCGTACCGTTGCTGGCGCGCTACTCAATCGTCAGCGGCTGAAATTCCGCTATCGCGCGCGTTCCACCGACGCGCAGACCGAGCGTACGGTCTCGCCGCAACGGCTCGCGCACTATCGCGACAACTGGTATCTGGACGCTTGGGATCACAGCCGCGATGCGCTGCGCAGCTTTGCGCTGGACCGTATCCGCGATCCGCAGCCGCTGGCCGTCGCCGCGCTGGATCGAGATGCCGCCGAACTCGATGCACATCTGGCATCGAGCTACGGTATTTTTTCCGGTGCGCCCAGGGCATGGGCGACGATTCGCTTTTCTGCGCACGCGGCGCGCTGGGTGGCCGACGAACACTGGCATTCGCAGCAGCAGGGCGCGCGGCTCGCCGACGGCCGCTACGAGCTCAAGCTACCGTACTCGAACTCGCGCGAGTTATTGATGGACGTGCTCAAGTACGGCCCGGATGCCGAAGTCGTCGCGCCGGTCTCGTTGCGCGAGGAAATGAAAATCATGCTGCAACTGGCCGCGGGCGCGTACCAGTAAGGATGCGATAGCTCCGCGTTTAAGCCCATCTTCGCCGATTCGCGGGGCGACCGATACCAATTGCAGGTAGTACTCCCACGACTTGCCCGGATCGGATTCGGTCAAGCTGGTTCGCCACAGATATCGGCCTTCACGTCGGCGCACCTCACGCAGTTTCTCGCGGTTGAGTCAAAAATCAAAGCAAGCCACGTCACCGGCGATCTTGATGCCGACCATCGGAATGTCGTGATTGACCCGGTCAAACTTCTCCAGGTCCACATCGACCACGATCCGGCAACCATCCTGCACATGGCGCCGTGTCATCCACACGGCTTGCTGTGCGTTGCGTCCTGGTTGAAAGCCGTAGCTGTATTCGGAAAAGGTTGGGGCAAGCACGGCTGCATGATGTGCAACAGGGCTTGTTGGCTCAGTCGATCCGTCCCCCAGTTCCCGTTGGCCACCGGCTGGATGCGTAGACAGGCTTTGAACGTGAGCGTGTTATGCTGCCATTCTCTGCGATGCCCTGAAGTTCGCCAACAGCGCGATCATGGCACTGACCAAGCTGCTTTGAGAGCCTATCCAAGATTTTCCGCCATGCTTGCTTGCGTGCGCCGCCCCCAGCATTGGTTATCGCTCATCTTGCTCGGTCTGGCTTGTGCGATTTTGCCGCTGCAGGGGGCCGACCGCGCCGAACAACGCACGCAGTTCCGCGCCGCACTGGATGCCGTCGACCGCCCGCCCGACGACGCATGGAAAAAGTTGGCGGCGGGTCTGGAAGAAGCCCGCTATCCGCTGTTCCCCTATCTCGAACTGAATGCACTGCGCCAGCGCATCACGCGGGTAGACCAGCGCGAGATCGACGCGTTTCTCGCGCGTTGGCCGGATTCGCTGCCGGCACGCGATCTGCGTGATGCGTACTTGCGCGAACTTGCGCAGCGCAGCAATTGGACGAGCTTCCGCGCGTACTGGAAAGGCAGCGACGATCGCGATCTGATATGCGACAACCTGCAAGCGCGCCTGGCCGCCGGCGCCAAACTCGATTATGCGAACGATCTGGATGCGCTGTGGCAAAACCCGCGCGCGCTGCCGGCCAGTTGTGCGCCGGTGGTCGCGCACGCGCGCGCGCATGGCCTGCTCAACGATGCGCGTGTGTGGGCGCGCCTGGAACGCTCGGCTGCCGCCGGACGCGCCGAGGAAGCGGCCGCCGCCGCTGCCTTGTTGAGCGGCGACCAGCGTGCGGCGGCCGATCGTTACGTGCTTGCGCTGCGCGACCCCAGCACGGCTTTCACAAAATCGACGGGCTGGCCCAACGATGCACGCACGCGCGATGCGCTCAGTTACGGCATCGCGCGCCATGCGCGCCGCGATAGCGCCGCGGCGGAAGCAGCGTGGGCCACGCTGGAAACGCGCTTCACTTGGGATGCGACGCAGAAGAATCGCGCGCTCAACGTGCTGGCGGTCTATCGCGCGACCAGTTATTCGCCCGACGCACTGACGCGTCTGAACGCATTGCCGGCACAGGCCGAGGACGACCTGAGCCGCGAATGGCGCGTGCGCCTGACGCTGGCGAGCGGTGATTTCAAACAGACGCTGGCTGCGCTGGACAAGCTTTCCGACACGCAAAAAGCCGATGCGCGCTGGCGCTATCTGCGCGCGCGCATGCTGATGAACCTGCAGCGCAAGAGCGAAGCCATGCCGATCTTCGCTGCACTGGCGGGCGAGGCGAGCTTCCATGGTTTTCTAGCCGCCGATTGGGCCGAACACCCCTATACGATCTGCGCACGCGTGCTGGCCGAGGATGCGCAAGCGGAAAACGTACTCGCGCAACAGCCCGATCTGGAGCGCGCCTTCGAATTCCGCGAGCTGGCAATGCTGTCGGCGGCGCGGCGCGAATGGGATTTCGCGATGACCAAGCTCGACGCACAGCAGCGCCGTAACGCCGTGGACCTTGCCTATCGGCGCGGCTGGTACGACCGTGCGGTATTCGCGTTCTCGGCCGATCCGGACATGCAGCGCATCTACGAGCAGCGTTTTCCGCTGGGCATGGAAACGTACGTGAAGGCCGAGGCGCACAACGCGAACATCGATCCGGCCTGGGTCTACGCGATCATCCGCGCCGAAAGCGCGTGGATGACCGATGCGCATTCCAGTGCCGACGCCTATGGCCTGATGCAACTGCTGCCCAGCGTCGCCAAGCAGACGGCGAAGTCCGCGGGTTTGCCCTATAGCACCGCGCAGGATTTGTTCGACGCGCGCCTCAGCATCCAGCTCGGTACGCGTTATCTGAGTCTGATGGCCAGACAATACGACGGCAGTCCGTGGCTGGCGAGCGCCGCCTACAACGCCGGTGTGGGGGCGGTCGGACGCTGGACCAACGCACGCGGTACGCTCGATCCTGATCTCTTCGTCGAAACGATTCCCTATAAGGAAACGCGCGAATACGTCGCGCGCGTACTGGCATTCATCGTCATCTACGACTGGCGCATGAACGGCAAGGTGCTGTCGCTCTCCTCGCGCATGCCGAAAATCGGCCAGAGCTATCCGCCGGCCACGGAAGCGCCGCGCAAGGAGGTGGTCTGCCCCACGCCGGCGGGGACGGGGGGACACGCAAGTCCCTGAGCGCCTGTCGCACACTCGTCCGCGCACGTCATAATGGGGCTTGCGTATCTGGGAGTCGTGGTCATGAAAGCGCAAAAGATCGTCGTGCTCGGCGGTACCGGTTTCGTCGGCCGCCATCTCGTGCCGCGTCTGCAACGTGACGGCCACACGATCGTGGTGCTCTCGCGCAATCGCGAGCAGCATCGTGAACTGGCCGTACTGCCGCGCGTGAGCGTCGTCAACGCGGACGTTTACGCGGCGGCCTCGCTGGGTCGCCACCTTGCCGGCGCCGATGCAGCGATCAATCTGATCGGCATCCTCAACGAACGCGGCAGCAACGGACGCGGCTTCCACAAGGCGCATGTCGAGGCCACCCAAACCCTGATCGCCGCGTGCGTGACAGCGGGTGTGCCGCGGCTGTTGCAGATGAGCGCGCTGCGTGCGGGCGAAGGCGAGAGCTTCTATCTCAAGACACGCGGCGAGGCCGAGGAGTGCGTGAAAGCTGCGCCGCTGGCATGGACGATCTTTCAGCCGTCGGTGATCTTCGGTCCGCACGATGGTTTGTTCTTCCGCTTCGCGCCGTTGTTGCGCGTCGCTGCGCTGCTGCCGCTGGCGCGCGCGCAGGCGAAGTTCGCACCGGTCTACGTGCGCGATGTCGCGGAGGCGTTCGCGCGGGCGCTGGCGCATCCGCATACGGCGGGCCGGGTCTACGAACTGGCCGGGCCGCGCACGATCGAACTGGGCGAACTGGTGCGCTGGACCGCACACATGATCGGCAAGCGCCGGCTCATCGTGCCGCTGCCCGACGCGCTTGGCGCTGTGCAAGCGCGCATCGGCGAATGGCTGCCGGGCAAGCCGATTTCGCGCGATAACTTCCGTTCGCTGAAGCTCGATTCGATTGCGCGTGCAGACGGCCTTGCCGCGCTTGGCATCATTGCCACGCCGATGGAGGCGGTGATACCGGCCTTGCTCGCCGGTGATGGGCATCAGCGTCATCTGGATCGTTTGCGCACGGGTGCCTGAGAACCTGTCTTCACAGGGATAGGCCCTCTTGCTTTTCTCCTTCTCACCCTTGTGGGAGAGATCGATGTGGCGCTGGCGTCGATCTTGACTTTGTTGCCCCGGCAGATGCGTGCGGCGTAATAAGCGCCGCGGCCACGTCGCGGAAGAAGGCCAGCACCGCTTCCAGGCGATCGATGATTTCCTGTTGCAGCACTTCCGGCGTAAGCGTCCGGCAACCCCATCTTCCGGCGCTACGCGGACAGGTTGATGATCTTCGGCGTCGAGGGTGAGGAGATGATGGGTTGCCAAATGTGCGGCAAGAGTTCGCCGATGCGGCGGTCCGGATGAGTGGGCAGACGGGTGAGGACGTCGGTGAGGTAGGCGTGGGGCTCGTGGCCGTTCTGCTGGGCGGTGGCGATCAGACTCAGGATGGCGGCGGCTTCGTTCTTCGCGTCCACGAACAAGCCCGCACTGCCCACGGTCTGCGCCGCCGTGCGGGCGCGATGCACGACATCGGCCAGCAGCAACTGGCCCATCCCCTGTCCTTGCAGGTGGGCTACGTGGCGATTGAGATCTACATGCTCCCACCGAAGATCAACAATTTCACCACGGCGCATTGCAGTCTCCACCGCGAGGGAGATGATTGTCGGTAACACATCGGAGCCGCTTGCCGAGACAACTCGCTTCAGTTCGCCATCGGGCGCGCGTCGGTCGTCCCGAGAGTCATCTTCAATTTCTCTGACTCGCCGCGTGCGAGCATTGTTCGCGGGTGGTTTGCGCACGAGTTCGAGGGGATTGGAAAGACTTTCCATCCCCCATTCCTTGCGGACGATGCTGAAGACGTGGAAGAGGATGGCCAAGCGTCGAAGCACTGACGCCGGCTTCAATGGCGGGGTGGTCTGCCTCAGCCAGTCGTCGCGCAACTTGGCTACGTCCGAACTGCGTACCGACGCCATCGATCGTTGCGCGATCGGTGTTGCCTTCCGCATCTTCAGCAGGGAAATTTCTTGGGCCTTCCCCTTCTTCAAGGAGACGATTCCACGCTCGTATCGATCAAGTACCTCGCAAAGAGTGGTTGACTCTGCCTCTGTTCGGCTCACGAACACGCCGCGATCAATTTCGGATTCGATCTGGCGCGCCCAAGCTTCCGCTTCCGCACGCGTATTGAACGTCTTAATCTGTATGGGGTAGCCCTTGCGCCGAACGCGGGCCTGCCACTGAAGATCGCCTCGACGGGTGATAGATGCCATTCACTGCTCCTCATGTGTTGCGTCCCAGACTTCGACAGTCCGAGTGGCGCAAAATTGGCGCAATAAATCAAATCTACCAAAGAAAAAGGGCCTGGCCATCGGCCAAGCCCTTGATTGTGTTGGTGGTGGAGTTCCTTGCCAAACGAAACTTTCCTGCCGCATGGGCAGGCGCATCGTAGGCGCAGTCATACGTATTGGGCGCGTCCGAGGATGAACCGGAGAACGCCGCGCATTTCCTCGCTGTTGAAGGCTGTGAATGGTTTAAACGCGAAGTGAGAGGCAGACGCTCATGCAGCATCGGACATGTCCGACTCGCCGACGTCTCGACGCTACCTGCGGATTCCACTCGTTGGAGTGGCACGATTGAGGCGGTGCATGAAATACTTGGCCGTCCAATCGAGGTCGGGGTATATGTCGAGGGCGACTGGGTAGCAGCCGATGCGACCGGATCAGGCCGCACAGCCAATCGGCGCACTGGAGCGTCAGGAACAGGTGACTCTCGGCCTGAATCGGCGGCTCAATCATCGTGGTTCGGGCCTCACCAAACATCTAAATGGAAGCCTCGGCAACGATCCGATCTGGGCGCGAAAGTCGATTCCGTTTTGCTCGTCCACGGTCAACTCAAACGCTGGTTTCCATCCCTACTCGTCCCGCATCCGGATAGCGCGCACCCTGTACCGCGCCGAGGGCGAACACAGCTTCGATCTGCGCCATTTGCTCGGCATCCAAGCGAACAGTCGCAGCAGTCAGGTTTTCTTGCAGCCGCTCAGGTCGCCGCGTGCCTGGGATCGGGATGGCATGCGACTGGCGGTTCAGCAGCCATGCCAGCGCTAGTTGAGCGTTGGTCAGGTTCCATTTTTTAGCGAGTGTGCTTAGTTGTGCCACCAGTCGTGCGTTGGCCGCACCCGCGTCGCCCTGAAAGCGCGGGTTATGTGCGCGAAAGTCCTGCGCCTCAAGGTGAGCCATGTTGAGAGCGCCAGTCAAAAAGGCACGGCCCAGCGGACTGTAGGCGACGAAGGCCACGCCGAGTTCAGAGCACAGTGGTAGCAGTTCCTGCTCGGGATCGCGTGTCCACAGCGAATATTCGCTTTGCAGCGCGGCCACCGGGTGTACCGCATGGGCGCGGCGCAGGGTCTGGGCCGATACTTCGGACAGGCCGATGGCCCGTACCTTGCCCGTCCGCACCAAGTCAGCCATTGCGCCCACTACATCCTCAATAGGCACTGCCGGATCACGCCGATGGCAATAGTACAGGTCAATCTGTTCCACGCTCAAGCGTTTAAGCGATGCCTCGCAGGCGCTACGAATGTAGGCGGGCGAGTTGTCGATGCGGCGCTCGTAAGCCCCTGGCGCACGCACGATGCCGAACTTGGTCGCCAGCACCATGCGCGCGCGGCGCTCGCTCCCGCCAGCGGCAATGAAACGCCCCAGCAACTCTTCGTTAGCGCCTAGACCATAGGTGTCAGCAGTGTCGAACAGCGTCACGCCTAACTCCAGCGCGCGGGTGAGTGTGGTCAACGATTGGTCGTCGTCGCTAGTGCCGTAGAACTCGCTCATGCCCATGCAGCCCAAACCGATGGGAAAGACGGGCGGCAGCACGGCGCTCAGCGAACGGAGGGAAGCTGTCATGATGGAACTCCTTGCGAACAAATAATTTCAGTGTGCGAACAACAAAGACAACGAACAGTACATCGTGCGTATGTTGGTCAAGTGCCAGTTATGCGAAAGCCGTAGGCTGTGTTCGTCCCCCAATCGGCGACTGTCGCGGTCATACGCGTGGCATCAACCACGAGGCCGACCGGATTTCTGAGCCCCTCAGCGACTACCCTTGTGCCTCCGCTCTTGGTGACCTGCTTGACTTCAGTGCCACCGTAGTCGACCACATAAACCGATTTCTCATCAGCTATGGCAATCCCTGCGCCCGGTTGCGCGAACTCCCTGGATACGGTGCGTGCGTGACCGTCTGGTCCTGCGAAAGACACGCCGCCGGCTATGTTCGAGACGAAATAGCTACCATCTGCCATCTGGACTGCTCCGACTGGGGTCTGCAGTTCTCCCTCGACCGCGACGGAGAGCTTTCCTGTAGATTCGACCGCAAGAATTTGGTTAGTCCGTCGATTGGCGACTAGTAAACGGCCCGTTGGAAGGCGAAATTCGACAGGCACCTCAGTAGATACATACCGCGTTCGTCGACGAGCTTGTACGGCTTCGCTTGTGGCTTGGCATTCTGGACGGCGGAAGGGGTCAACATGACGGTAACTCTCGCACGGTAGTAGCCGTTACCGTCAAGGCTACCGTC
>JAISPQ010000087.1 GCA_031274955.1 Rhodanobacter sp. | reverse complement strand
CTCGATCTCTGCGCGATGGCGGCCATACTCTCAAGGGTGGCGCTGCGTTCATCGTCATTTTTCGCGGTGGCTAGTTTTGCCTGAAGGGTTTTATAACTGCTGTTCTTTTCGACCTGACGCTGCAACAAACCGGCAAAGGCGTCGATAGAGCTGACACCTTTATCCCTTTGAGACTGGAGGTATTTCGGCAGATTGACGCCCGTTGTCCTTTTGATTTGATCGGCAACGGACTTATCGTTCATTAGGCCAAGAATCGTCCGAACGCTTTGCCCGGCTTCTTCTTGGTTTCCGGACGACCGGAAGGCGGCCTGGTTAAGTGTCGCCAGTGCGGCGAAGTCCGCACGCCCGCCCATGCCAGACTCGGCAGCACGGGCCATCTGCTGAGGCAGAAAATCCGCCATGCGCTCCAGCGTGAAACCGCCAGCATGCCCGGCAGCGATAAGCTGATTCAGGATATTCGGTATTTCTTCTGTTTTGACGTTGTACGTTCGGACAGCCGTCAAAGCGACTTCGGTTAGTTTTTCGATATCGGTTCCGGAGGCCGTCGCCGTCTTTGTCAGTTCCGGCAGCATTTTCGAGGCCGCCTCGACGCCAACCTGTGACACCAGCGTGGCCATCGCGCCCGTGGCGCTCTCCTGCGTGCCGCCGCCCGTGCGCACGGCTTCGTTGATCGCCGCGCGAATCTGTTCCTTCCCTTGTCTGCGGCCAGACTTGTCGCGCTCCTGGAATGCGTCGTTTGCGATGTGCGCAAGCTGCTCATCAAACGACATCCCCTTCAGCGCCGAGTTTTTTAGAACCATTCCTGCGGCGACCGCGCCACCGGCGACGGACGCGCCGAACTTGAGTGCGCCCATCGCTTTTTGTTGCGTGGTGAGTTTCCCCATCTCGTTTGTGAGCTGCGTTACGCGCTGGCGCATCTGGTCTGCCGCCCGCGCCTGCTCACGCCACGACAGCGTGCCGGAGTTCTTGAGGCGGTTGTAGGCGTCTGCCGTTCGGCGGATTTCGCTCTGGATCGCCCGCTCAGGCCGGATGCCGAGTTCCTCGCGCGACTTCGCGAGACTCATGTATTCGCTTCGCTGCTTGCGCAGGCCGCTTGTTGTAGCTGCCGCCGATCTGGATGCTGACCGCTCCGCAGCGGTCGCGGACTTTTCAGAGGCGCGCTGCGTGTCCTGCTCGGCTTTCTTGATACCGGCTGACGCCTGGTTGTTCACCCGCAGGCGGATTTCTACATCAGCGTTTGACATCTTTTTATGATTACCTGTGTGCGAGCACACAGGATGCCACACACGCTCCTGGTGGAGCAGGCGGGAAACGTTTCCCGCCTGCGCGCACGCGATTGATCACCCGATACTGCGTCCATCATTTCATCTGGTGAAGCCGTGCCCTGGATTGACCGCATGTCCCGCGCAACCTTCCGGGACTTTGAATTCCTGACAGAAAGCCATGACGCCAAGAGCGGTCGGCGGCTGGTGGTACATGAGCATCCCGGCTCCGACGTTCCGAACGTCGAAGACTTCGGCTTGAAGGCGTGGGACTGGAGCCTGAACGCCTACTTCATCGGCCCGGATTACGACCGGGCGAGAAACAAGTTATTGACGCTGCTGGCCGAACCCGGCCCGGACTGGCTGATCCATCCGTGGCTTGGCACGATATGGGTGCGCGTCAAAGACTGGTCTGTATCCGAATCGAACGACAAGGGCGGCTATTGCTCAATTAAAATCGAGTTAGTACCAGGCGGCGAAATCCGCCAGCCAGAACTCGATTACAGCGATGTGGCGCAGGCTGCCTGCCAGGAAGCGGCGACCGCAGCAGTCGAATATTTTGACCTGCTGCCCATGTCCGCCGACGCGCTCCAGAGCTACGTCGCCGCCGTCCAGCAGCGGCTCGAATCGCTCCGCAAAATCATCTCGCTCGCCACGCTGCCGCTTGCCTGGACATCGTCCGCGATCTCCTCCATCCAGGGACTCAAGCATGACCTTGGAACTATTGCCGCAGTCCCGGCCTCCTACGCGAATACCTTGCTCGGCGTTGCGCATTCGCTCGGCCTCTCGGCTGGCGACGGGCGCGACATCGCCGCCGACCTGAAGCCAGGCGCGCGCGCCGGGATTGTCGGGCGAATCGGCAAAACCGCCGGGCCGTCCCGCCGGGCCGTGACGATCACTGGCGCGTCAACGTCCGATGTCGCGTTGCTTTCAAACCTGCGCGCGGAATTCGCGCTTGAGCAGCGGCTGTTTGTCAGCGCGGCCATGTCGGTAGCGGTTGCGCCTTACCCGTCCGAAGCCGACCGCGACCAGGCGCTTGCCGCCGTCGATCAGGCCGTGTCCGGCGTCCTGTATGCCGCCCCAGACTCCGTGTTTCAGCCTCTTGTCACGGCCCGCTCCGCCGTCATCGAAGCCCTGCTCGCGCAGGACTTGCGCCAGGGCGTCACACGAAACATCGTCCGACCGCTGCCCGCCGTGCTGATCGCCCACAACCTGGGCGTGCCCGAGGAGGATTTTCTGGCGCGGAATGCCGTGCGGCACCCATTGTTCGTGAATGGGGTGGTGCATGGATGACGGCCAGATCGAAATCCGGTTCGACGGCATCCGATATGGCCACTGGAAAAGCGCGGAAGTCCGCGCGTCCGTCGACGATCTCTGCGCCAGCCTGCGGATGGACGTCACCTGGCCGGGCACAGGGAACAACCTCGGCATCACCGCCAACACCGTCGTCGACGTGCTGGTCGCCGGGCAGGCTGTCTACAGGATGCGGCTCGACAGTCATTCGCGCAGCGTCGGAAAGGAAACCCACGACATCTCCATCGAGGGCCGCACGCTCGCCCGCGAACTGATCGACAGCCAGTACTCGAAAACCCTCTCCGGCCTCACCCTGGGCGAGATCGCAAGGCATCTTTGTGCCGACTTTAAAGTGCCTTTGAAACTGGCGGCGGCAACAAAGGAAGTGCCCGAGTTTTCGATGGAGTGCGAAAGCCCGGCGAGCGCCCTCATTAATGCCGCCCGCACGGCGAATCTGTTGCTCTACCCATCGGCGGACGGCGGCCTGATCCTTACCGGGCCGACGAAGGCCGCGCCCGTCGCGTCGCTCATCTACGGCGAGAACATCCTCGGCTATGAAGTCGTCGATGAGTACGCGATGCGGTTTTCTGAGTATTGCGTCAAGGGCTACGACTATGAAGAAAACGACGCCATATCAGGCAGGTCGCGCGACAAGGGCATCACGTTCTACCGTCCGATGCACATCGTCGCCGACAAGCACGGGTATGGCTTCGGCGGCTGCGAGCGCCGCGCCGAACTGGAAAGGAACCGGCGGCTCGCCCGCGCGCACCGCATCGTCCTCACGGTGCAGGGCTGGCGCTACCCGGTTGGCACCGACTGGCGCTTGTGGGACATCAACACCCAGGTGCGCGCCACGATCCCGCAGGAAAACATCAACGGTGTTTTTCTGATTGGAGACCGCGCGTTCCGGCGCGATGAGCGCGGCGGAACGATCACACGGCTGACTGTGATGAACCGCGCAGCTTTTGCAGGCGACGGCAATGGTTAACGCAATCTTCCGCCGCGTCCAGCTTCTTTTTTCGGCCGGTAAAGTGCTGCTGTCCGGCCACGAAAAAATACAGGCGCGCGTGCTCGACGTCGAGGTGCTGAACAACATCGACCGCGTCGAGCCTTACGGGTTCTCGTATCGCCCCAAAGATGGCGCGCAGGCGTACCTGCTCTTCCCCGGCGGGGACCGCACCTACGGTATTGCCGTCGTGATTGGTGACAAACAGTACAACATGCAGCTTGAGAAGGGAGAGGTCGCCCTGCATGACGACGAAGGCAATCACGTCCACATCAAGCGCGGCGGCGAAATCGTCGCAACCGCAAAAACCAAGATCACCCTCAAGGCACCGGACATCGTGCTCGACGGGAACGTCCTGGCGACACAGGCCGCGACCGTGACTCAGGGCTTGTCCGTGCTTGGCGAGGGCGATTCCGGCTCGGCTATCACTGGCAATTTCCGGTTGATCGGAACCATTACCTGCAATGGAAAAGACATCAGTGACACCCACAAGCACCCAGGCGTACAGCCAGGGGATGGGGACACGGGCGAGGTGAAGTGACATGCTAAAACTCATTCAAACCGCCCCAGGCGAATTCGACCTCGCACCCGACGATCCCGCCGACGACGTCTCAGCCGCCGCAACGCTCATCTACGCCACCCTTTTTACGGATGCGCAAGCGCCTCTGCGCCGGGTGGGCGACGCCTGGGATCGACGCGGCTGGTACAACAACCCGCAGGCCGGGAGCGGTCTCTGGCATGTACGTCGCCAGCCGCTCAACGCCGCCGCACGACTGGAAGCCATCGCGCTAATCGAGCGCGCGCTC
>JAISPQ010000067.1 GCA_031274955.1 Rhodanobacter sp. | reverse complement strand
CACCGATCCGGCCACCGTGCACGCGCCCGCCGTCGAGGTGCCGTCGATCGTGAGCGTCACTGGGTTGCCCGAGGCGCCACCGGTCGCGGTAACCGCGTAGGTGCTGCCCACCGCCGGATTGACCGGCGCCGTCGAGGTGAACGTGATCGTCTGCACGCCCAGGATGTTGATCGTCTGCTGTGCCTGTGGCGCCGCTGCGTAGGTCGCATTACCCGCCTGGTTCGCATCGATAATGCAGGTGCCCCCGCCGGTGAACGTCACCACCGATCCGGTCAGCGTGCACGCGCCTGCCGTCGAGGCGCCGTCGATCGTGAACGTCACTGGGTTGCCCGAGGTACCGCCCGTCGCGGTCACCGTGTAGGTGCTACCCACTACCGGATTGACCGGCGCCGTCGAGGTGAATGTGATCGTTTGTGGGGTCGGGCTGATGACGTTGATCGTCTGCTGCTTTTGCGTCGCCGCGGTGTAGGTCCCATCACCTGCCTGGTTCGCATCGATGATGCAGGTGCCCACGCCGGTGAACGTCACCAGCGATCCGACCACCGTGCACGCGCCCGCCGTCGAGGTACCGTCGATCGAAAACACCACCGGGTTACCCGAGGCACCGCCGGTTGCGGTCACCGTGTAGGTGCTGCCCACTACCGGGTTGACCGGCGCCGTCGAGGTGAACGTGATCGTCTGCGTGATAGTGGAAGTCAGCATTTTTGTGATATCGAAGCTGCCCCAGCCTGTGACATTGTCGTAACCGGACTTTGACACGTACGTACCATTACCGCCGTTGCTGTCGGCGACGGTGCCACCGTCGCCGGTACCACCCATAGGCACGTCGTGGAACGGAGGGGGCGAGGGAGGTGGAGGTGGAGAACCTGCCAGTGCATGGGCATAGAGTGCCGGCGCCGCGAAACCCAGGTTATTGCCGTTGGCGGACTGCAAGACTGCCCATGCACCTACGAACAGCGGCGAAGACAGGCTTGTACCGCCATTTGTGTAGTAACCAGGACCGCTAACAGGTCCACTCCCCCATCCATCTTGAGCGATATCCGCAGTATCACTTTTGGTGAGATATATAATGATTCCCGTGTCCGGGTCGCCATTGAAAGCCACATCAGGCACTTGCCGATTCGTGCCGGAAAGGCTGCTCTGCCAGGACGGTGCGGATACGTAGGCGCTGACACCGCCGCCGCTGTAAGCCCACCCGGTCTCCAAAGAGTAGTCGTAGTAGTTCGACGTTGCTCCGGTCTGCGTCGTGGTCAGCGTGGTGCCGCCGACGGCGACTACATAGGGGGAGGTGGACGGATATTCGGTCGAAGGTTGGGTCTGATCGCCGTAGGAGCCGTTACCGCCAACGGCAGCACACGGATAGCTGCCGTTGTCTCCCGTGGAGGCCGCGAAGGTCTGCCCCTGAATGGTTCCAAGCGCAAAAGCGGAATCGGCCCATCCGACATTGGCTGGATTACCGCATTCGCCAGCTCCCCACGACATATTGATGACGGTCGCCTTGTTGTCGCTTACTGCCTGAGCGATGGCCAGGAGCAATTGGTCAGAGTAGGCGCCCGTGGAACCACAATTGGCAGGATCATAGGTAACGCAGGGAGTGTTCGTAGAGTCGACATAACGACCACCGCTGGAATAGAAGATCAGCTCATTGACGCTTCCGGCGATACCGACGATTGCCTGTGCGTCCATGGCCCATTCACTCTGCCCGCTATCGTCATTACCATTGGAGACGGCTGGAGGGTAGACGATCGAGGTAGTCACGGCAGTGCCTAGCCGTGTCGCCAATTGCTGCAGGTCGATTTCCGGGTTGGTCATATCGCCCCAACCGATAACCGCAACCGTCGTGCTGGCCGCCGTAAGCCCTCCTGCGTTGTAGACAGTCGCAAATCCCTCTGGGTAGTACCCGTCTCCGTTGCCCGTGCCCATGGCTGGTTGGTTTACCGCGCCGGAACGCTGGCCGGATTTCACGGCATTTGCGTTCGAACCGGATGAGGTTGTCCCCTGCACGGGCATGGGACTCGAACTCCGCATCAGGTGCGTATGCACTCTAGTGACGGTGTCCAGACCGAGTACGTGATCGATCTGCGTCAGTCCGGCCGGCACCTGGATCGCGGTTGTGTTTGCAAGGCCGCTGTTGCCGCCGAGGCTGTAGAGGCCGATCTGCGTATTGAACGCCCGCTGGGCCAGTGCAACCGTGCCGTCCGCCGACACCAGAAGACGACTGGGAGAGATCTGTACCTGAGTGAAGCCGCTCTGCGTGAGGTAGTCGGCCACGGCCTGGGCTTGTGCTTGGGTTGGCCCGAACATGCTCGTACTTTCCGCATGGCTCAGCCAATGGCGATAGGCCGGATTGCCCGGGGTGTGCTGGGCGAGGATGTAGCGGTCGAGCGCGTCTTTGTTGTTGAGCTTGAGCGATACGACGATCGACAGGGGTGCACTTGCGCTGGCAGCCCCCTTGAACTGGGCTCCTGCGGAATGAAAGGCCGGATGCATGGTCGCCCATGCGCTGCGCGCCGTTGGTTGACCGGCGCCGTGAGCAAACGCGGCTATTGCCAAGAGCGACAGCGCAAGGAGCAACCCTCGGGCTCCCCGATGGATAGTTTTGTGTTTCATTCTGACTCCCTGATTGCTAACGAAAAATAAAGAAACCCCTGCGAAGGACGAACCCTCGAAAGGCCTTTTACGGCAACCCCCGGCAGTTTGTTGAGAAAGGGCTATCCTGCCTTTTCTTCAAGACACGCACTTTTCTTCAAGACACGCAACGAAGCTCCCCGTGCCACGTGCTATCAGGCTGTTTCTCAATGGCCTGATAGCCGGCATGCAGGATGCAAAGAATAACATGGCGTGGATCACGCTCCATCCTTTCATCGCACACGCAACCGTTAAAGTGTGCGCCGCGCGGGCATCAGCAAGTCACCGAACAGCAGGCCCGCGACGATCGCGGCGAGCAGGGTCACCAGCACGACGGCGGAATCGATGCCCAGCAGCACGTCGCTCTCGAACACGAGGTTCAGCGTGCGGAAGCCGACGCTGCCCGGCACCAGCAGGATGATACCCGGCTCGCGTATCAGCGCGCCGGGGCAGTGCATCACGCGCGCGAATGCATTGCTTGCCGCGCCGATGACGAGCCCGCCGGCGAACACGCCGAACGTGGGCGTGGCGTAAATACCACCGACCCGCGCGCACACGTAGCCGAGCACCACGGCCGCGACCACCGCCGGCGCATAGCGGCGCGGGCTACCGAACGATACGGCGAACGCGCCGGCGCCGGCCAGTACGGCGATCCATTCGGTCCAACGCGGCACGCTGGCTTCGACCGTCCCCCCTGGAACCCAGCCGAACAATGCGCACAACTGCGCGGCGGTCAATGCGCCGAACGCGAGTTTCAGCAAAGTCGCCAGTGCGCCCATCATGCGCGCCGCACCTGATACCAGGTGCTGGCTCGACAACTCGCGCACCGCGGTGGTTAGCGTCATGCCGGGCAGCAGTACGACCAGGCTCGCGATCACCACCGAGCGCACCGCCAGCGGGACGATGCAGACCGCGACCGCGGTTGCGAGCAAGGTTGCCAGCAGTGCGCACAGCGCCTCGGTCGCCAGGGTGAGGTTGGGCCGCTTGTCGCAGGCGAGGTGGATGAGTCCGATCAAAAAGCCGTTCAGCGCGGCCGTGGCGACGCCGGCCCAGCCGGTATGCAGGATTACCGCGACACTGCCGGCGGAAACGCCGTAGCTCACGACCAGTGCCGCCTTGTACGCACGCGAACGCGGCACAAGGCCGATAGCGTGCAGCCGGCTGCGGCCGGTGGCAAAGTCGATGCGGCCATCGATCACCTGGTCGGCGATTTCGTCTACCTGGCACAGCCGGTTGAGGTTCACCTCGCCCGGCGGCAGGCGCACGACCTGCGTGATTTCGGCAAGGTCGTCGCCGCGATCGCGGTCGGAAAACGACATCACCACCGAGGTCGGCGTCGAGAGCACATGGCAGGCCAGCCCGACGCGTGCGCTGACCAGATTGATGACGTCTTCCAGACGCGGCGCCGTGGTGCCGTACTCGTGCAGGCGCCGCGCCAGTTCCACAATGAAGCCGATACGCGCCTTGAGCGATGCGTTTTCGCTCGCGGCGACCGGCAGATTATTTCCGCTCATGGCGGCAATGATGCCGTGCTTTGCAAGGCCGCTGCTATACTCGATCGTCGCTTAGCAGGATAGAAACGGTGGCCGCGCCATGCTGGACAACATCAAGAAAGACGCGCAAACGCGTATGCAGAAAAGCGTCGAGGCGCTCAGGAGCGAACTCTTGCGGTTACGCACGGGCCGTGCCAACACGGCGTTGATCGAGCCTTTGAAGGTGCCTTATTACGGCACCGATACGCCGGTCATGCAGGTGGCCAACGTGGCGATCGCCGATGCGCATTCGATCTCGATCATGCCGTACGAGAAAAACATGGTCGGTCCGATCGAGAAAGCGATCCTCGCTTCCGATCTGGGCCTCACGCCGACGACCGTCGGTCAGATGATCCGCATCAATCTGCCGCCACTGAGCGGGGAACGCCGCAAGGAACTGTCCAAGCATGTCGCGCACGAGGGCGAAAACGCCAAGGTCGCCGTGCGCAACGTGCGCCGCGATGCGCTGCACCATATCAAGGAACTGCTCAAGGACAAGAAGATCACCGAGGACGACGAGCGCCGCGCCGAGGAGGAGGTGCAGAAGTACACCGATCGTTTCGTCAAGGATATCGACGGTGTCGTCAAGGCGAAGGAAGACGAATTGATGGCGATGTGATGCCTCGCACTCGCGCAGCCGCTTCCGCTCCCATCGCCGTCCATGCCCCGAGCATGGATGCTACGCCCCGTATCCCACGCCACATCGCGATCGTCATGGACGGCAACGGCCGCTGGGCCCAGCGCCGCCATCGGCCGCGCAGTTTCGGTCACCGCCAGGGGCAGAAAGCGGTGCGTGCGGCGGTCGAGTTCTGCCGGCGCAGGAGTATTCCGTCGTTGACGCTGTTCGCATTCTCCAGCGAAAACTGGAAGCGCCCCGACGAGGAGGTCGGCGCGTTGATGCAGTTGTTTCTGAGGGCGCTGGATCGCGAAGTGGACGAGCTACACGCCCACGGTGTGCGCATCGCCTTCGTCGGCGACCTGCGCCCGTTCGCGCCGGAACTGGTTTCGCGCATGCACGCGGCGATGGCGCGCACGTCCGGCAATTCCGCGCTGCGGCTCAATATCGCGATGAACTACGGCGGCCGCTGGGACATCACGCAGGCGGCCGTGGCCATCGCGCAAGCGGCGGCGCGCGGCGAACTGGATCCGGCGACGCTCGACGAGGCCGGGTTCGCACGGCATCTGTGCCTGGCCGACCAGCCGCCGGTCGATCTGTTCATCCGCACCGGCGGCGAGACGCGCATCAGTAATTTTCTGCTCTGGCAGATCGCCTACGCGGAACTGTATTTCACCGACACCCTGTGGCCCGACATCGACGCCAACGCGCTGGATGCCGCGCTCGCCGACTACGCCGGCCGCGAGCGGCGTTACGGCGCGACCTCCGCGCAAGTGCGCGCGGTGGGTTGACATGCTCAAACAACGCACACTGACCGCGCTGATCATCGCCCCACTGGCGATCGCGATGATTCTATGGGCACCGACGGCGTTCGTCGCCGCCATCATCGGCGTGCTCTGCCTGCTCGCGCAGTGGGAGTGGACGCGCCTGGCCGGGGTGAAGTCCACCGCCTCGCGTGTCGGCATCGTGCTCGCGAACGCGGCGGCGATGGTCGTCCTGTGGCGGTTGCGCGAAGACGCCTTCGCGTGGTGGGTGATCGGTGGCGGCCTGGCGTGGTGGATGGTCGCGCTGCAGTGGATGCGCCATTTGTCTTATGCGGCCGCGCCGACGCTCAAGAACGCGTTGATCAAGCTCGTTGCCTGCGAATTCGCGATTTTGCCGGCCTGGCTGGCGCTGATGAAGCTGCATGGCGGCGCCAACCGTGGACACGCCTGGGCGCTGTTTGTCGTCATGCTGGTGTGGGCCGCCGACACCATGGCGTACTTCACCGGCCAGCGTTACGGCACGACCAAGCTCGCGCCACGCTTAAGCCCCAACAAGACCACCGCCGGCGCCTGGGGCGCGTTGCTCGGCGCCGGTGCGATCGCCCTGATCGGTGCCTGGCTGCTCGATCTGCGCGGCGTACATTTCGCCGCCATCGTCGCGCTGTCGCTGCTGACGGTGATCGCCTCGATCGCCGGCGATCTGTTCGAAAGCTTGCTCAAGCGTCAGGCCAATGTGAAGGATTCGGGCGTGCTGTTCCCCGGCCATGGCGGCATGCTGGATCGTTTCGACAGCATGTTTGCCGCACTGCCAGTGTTCGTCGCCGGCAAGGCGTTGTTCGATCTCGTTTTCGCGTCATGAAGCGCATCACGATCCTCGGCGCGACCGGCTCGATCGGTGCGAGCGCGCTGGATGTCGTGCAACGCCATCCCGAGCGCTTCCGCGCAACTGCGCTGGCGGCGCATCGCAACGCGGCCGCACTGGCCGATCTGTGCGCGCGTTTTCGTCCGCAACTGGCGGTGATCGCCGATCCGGCCCACGCGCCGGAACTGCGCGAACGTCTCGCCGCCGCGCGTATCCAATGCCGTGTCGAAGCCGGTGCGGATGCACTGATCCAGGCCGCAACCGGTGCGCATTGCGATACGGTGGTCGCGGCGATCGTCGGCGCGGCCGGCCTTCCATCCACGCTGGCCGCCGCGCGCGCCGGCAAACGCCTGCTGCTGGCCAACAAGGAAGCCATCGTCATGGCCGGCCCGCTGTTGCTGGCGGCGCTGGCCGACGGCGGTGGCGAATTGCTGCCGCTGGATTCCGAGCACAATGCGGTCTTCCAGTGTCTGCCGGGCGGCCGCCCCGATCTTGCCGCCGCGGGCGTGCGCCGCATCCTGCTGACCGCTTCGGGCGGCCCGTTCCGCGGACTCAAAACGGCGGATCTGACCCAGGTCACGCCCGAACGCGCCTGCGCGCATCCGAACTGGCGCATGGGCCGCAAGATTTCGGTGGACTCGGCGACGCTGATGAACAAGGGTCTGGAGGTCATCGAGGCGCACTATCTGTTCGGTGCGCCAGCGCAGTGCATCGAGGTCGTGGTGCATCCGCAGAGCATCGTGCATTCGCTGGTCGAATACGTGGACGGCTCGGTGCTCGCGCAACTGGGCAATCCCGACATGCGCACCGCGATCGCCTGCGCGCTGGCGTGGCCGCAGCGCGTCGCGGCCGGCGTTGCGCCCCTGGATCTGTTACGCATCGCGCGGCTGGATTTTCAGGAACCGGATATCGATACCTTCGGTTGCCTGCGCCTGGCCTATCAGGCGCTGGCGGCCGGCGGTACCGCGACGACCGTGCTCAACGCGGCGAACGAGGAGGCCGTGGCGGCGTTTCTCGACGGGCGCCTGCCGTTCCTGGGCATCGCCGCGACGATCGAACGCTGTCTGGAAGCCGTGCAAACCGCGCCCGTCGGCGATCTGGCCGCACTCCTTGACACGGATTTAACCGCGCGCAGGCATGCGCAACGTATCATTAGCACTCTGTCTACTCCCACACTGTCAAATTCATGAGCGAAGTCCTCGGTTCCCTCTGGTGGCTGCTGGTCACGCTTGGCCTGCTCGTTACCTTCCATGAGTACGGCCATTTCGTGGTCGCGCGCCGCTGTGGCGTGAAAGTATTGAAATTTTCGATCGGCTTCGGGCCGGCCCTATGGTCGCGCTGTGATCGCCACGGCACGCAATTCGTGATCGCCGCGATTCCGCTGGGCGGCTACGTGAAGATGCTGGACGAACGCGAAATCGAGGGCGTGGTCGGGCCAGAGTCGCTCAAGGGCGCGCACAACCGCCAACCAGTACTGAACCGCATGGCGATCAGCGCGGCAGGCCCGGCCTTCAACCTGATCTTCACGATGGCCGCATTCTGGCTGATGTTCGTGATCGGCAAGCCCGATTACCTGCCGGTGATCGGCCACGTCGATCACCTGGCCGCCAGCGCCGGCTTCCAGAGCGGCGACCGCATCACCGCCGTCGATGGCGTACCGGTCGCGACCTGGAGTGAAGCCGGGTTTGCGATACTTCAGGGCGGCATGGAACATCGCGATCTGGACGTGAGCGTCGTGGATGCCACCAGCACACCGCGCCATCGCGAGTTGGCGCTGTCCACGCTGTCGACGCTGAACGAGGATGCGAACATCTATCGCGAAATCGGCCTGGAACCGCGTCATTGGGCGACGGCGCCGGTGATCGGCGCCGTGGGGAAGGACAGTGCGGCCGAACACGCGGGGCTGCGGGTGGAGGATCGTATCCTGTCCATCCAGGGCGATGCGATCGCCGATTGGCGCGACGTGCCGGAGATGATCCGCAAACACGCCGGCCCCGACCAGGCGCTGACGCTCACGATCCGCCGTGGCGATGGGGAACAGACCCTCATGGTGACGCCCACGCGCAATCCGCGGGCTTCCGCGCAAAACAGCGCGGAGCCGGTCTGGCTGCTCGGCATCGGGCCGAAACCCGCGGACGCCCACTACGATGCGCTGCTGCGCTACAACCCGCTGGCCGCCGTCCCCATGGCGTTGGACGAAACCTGGCTACAGACACGCACCACGCTGGTCTGGCTCGGGCATATGCTCAACGGCAGCGCATCGACAAAGAATATTTCAGGCATCATTACCATCGCGCAAGTCGCCAACAAATCGGCCCAGCATGGGGTGGCGTGGTTCCTCAATTTCCTCGCGCTCATCTCGCTGAGTCTGGCGATTTTGAACCTGCTGCCGATCCCGATCTTGGACGGCGGGCATTTACTGTATTACCTTATCGAACTGATCAAGGGCAGTCCGGTCAGTGAACGTGCGCAAATTGCGGGCCAGTATGTGGGGCTTACCCTGCTGATGGCCCTGATGGGGCTGGCGTTCTACAACGACATTCTGCGGATCATGTCCTGATCCGCGGAAGTTCTGCCCAAGCGACACCCCAGGCCGCGGCTGTGCCGTCGCGGGCCCGACCATGCCCTGACGGAAGACATGAAGATGATGAAGCGTACCATTGCCCTGTTCCTGCTCGCCTTTTTCGCCGCACGAACCGCCTCCACATTGGAGCCGTTCACCATCTCCGATATCCGTATCGACGGCCTCACGCGTATCGCGCCGGGCACGGTGTTCACTTATCTGCCGATCGAGAAAGGCGACACGCTTACGCAGGATCGCGCCGACCAGGCGATCCACGCCCTGTACAAGACCGGCTTCTTCAACGACGTACAGCTCGCGCGTCAGGACGGCATTCTGGTCGTGACGGTCAAGGAGCGCCCACAGATCACCAAGATCTCGATCCGCGGCAACAAGGACATCAAGAGCGAAGACCTGCTCAAGGGCTTGAAGAGCATTGGCCTGGCCGAAGGCGAATCCTTCGATCCGCTCAAACTCGCCCAGGTGCAGGACGAACTGATCCGTCAGTATTACAACCGCGGCAAGTACAACGTCTCGGTGAAAACCGCGAAGGTCAATCTCGACCGCAACAGGGTTGAGATATCGATCAACATCGCCGAGGGCAAGGTCGCCAAGATCAAGCACCTCAACATCGTCGGCAACGCGACATTCCCGGACAAGAAGATCCTGAATGGGTTCGAGTCCTCCACGTCGAACTGGACATCCTGGTATTCCAAGGACGACCAATACTCGCGCGAAAAACTGTCCGGCGATCTGGAAAAACTGCAATCGTTCTACATGGATCGCGGCTACGCGGATTTCGATGTCGAATCCACCCAGGTCAGCATCAGCCCCGACAAGCGCAAGATGTTCATCACCGCGAGCATCAAGGAGGGCGAGATCTACACGATCAACGATATCAAGCTGACCGGTAATCTGATCCTCAAGGAAGACGACCTGCGCAAGCTGATTCAGGTCAAACCCGGCGACGTATTCTCACGCAAGAAGATCGAGCAATCGGTGGACTCGATCGTCAGCGCGCTGTCGAACATCGGCTATGCGTTCGCCAACGTCGAGCCGATTCCGGCCATCGACAAGGACAAGCGCGAAGTCGGTCTCAATTTCTTCGTCAATCCCGGCCAGCGCGTCTACGTGCGCCAGGTGACGTTCAAGGGCAACATGCACACCAAGGACGAAGTGCTGCGCCGCGAGATGCGCCAACTCGAAGGCGCGTGGTATTCGCAAGCCGCGCTGGACCGCTCCAAGATCCGCCTGCAACGCCTGGGCTTCTTCAAGACCGTCACCATCGACACGCCGAAGGTACCCGGCACCGAGGATCAGGTCGATGTCATGGTCTCCGTCGAGGAACAGAACTCGGGCGAATTCACCGTCGGCTTGGGTTACTCGCAGGTCTCGCATCTGATCGCCAGCATCGGCGTGACGCAAAACAATCTGTTCGGTACCGGCGATCGCATGTCGGTGATGGCGACCAGGAGCTACTACCTCGAAAAATACCAACTGTCGTACTTCGAGCCTTACCTGACCGACGATGGCGTCGGCATCGGCTACGACCTCACACATACCAAGTTGGACGCCGGCAACCAGAACATCGCCAGCTACCTGACCAGTTCGGATGCATTCGATATCTATCTCGGATTCCCGATCACCGAAGCCGACACGCTGAACACACAGATCAACGTCAGCAAAACCAACGTCGTGACCTACCCCGGCGTGACGCCGCAGAGCGTGATCAACTACATCGACAACCTCGGCCACAGGACATTCCATACCTGGAGCATGCAACTGTCGTGGTCGCACGATACGCGTAACCGTTACTGGAATCCCACGCGCGGTTCGATCCAGACCTTCTCGATCGAAACCGTACTGCCCGGCTCCACCATCGAGTACTACAAGGCCAACTACAAATTCGGCCAGTACCTGCGCATGACCGATGCCCTGACGTTCTACGGTCATTTCAATGTCGGCTACGGCAACACCTTCAAATCGCCCAAGAGTGCGATGTCGCCCAGCGATCCACGCTACATGTCCAACCTCTCCGGCCTGCCGTTCTTCGAGAACTTCTTTGCCGGCGGCGTCTCCGACGTGCGCGGTTTCCGCGACAATACGCTGGGTCCGTACGATGCGATCAGTCCGCTGACCTGTCCGCCGAGCGACTACAGTTGCCGTCTGCCACTGGGTGGCCAATTGAAGACCACCGCCTCGGCCGAAGTGATCTTCCCGACCCCGTTCGTCAAGGAAGACAACGACACCACGCGCCTGTCCGCGTTCGTCGACGTCGGCAACGTGTTCAAGAACAATCTGTGCTCGCAAACCAACGTACCCTCCGGATGCGGTACGTACAATTCGTTCAACGCCAAGCAGTTGCGCGCGTCGGTCGGCCTGTCGTTCCAATGGCGCGCACCGGTCGGTCCGATCGTGATCAACCTTGCCAAACCCGTGCGCAAACAGCAGGGCGACGATACTGAAGTCATCCAGTTCACCTTCAGCAACATGTTTTGAGCCGGCGTGAAAGGATTGCGGACCAGACCGGGTAGACAGGAGACCTCCGGTGACGCGACACGCACAACCGCGGAACCGGCGCTATACCCTGCTGCTCCTGATGGCGGCCGCGCTGGCGTGTGCCGCCCATGCGCAAGCGCCCGCCACCGCCACGCACATCGGCTATGTCGACATGAAGCGGCTGCTCGATAGCGCGCCGCAGGTCATTGCCGGACGCCAAAAGCTCGAACACGAATTCGCTGCGCGCGACACGACGCTGCAAGCCGATGAAAAGCACCTGGCCGAACTGCGTGAGCGACAGACGAGTTCCGGCTCCACCTTGCCCAAGGCCAATGCCGAATCGCTCCAGCGCGAGATCGACGCGCTCGACCGCTCGATCAAGCGCACCCGCGACGCGATGCGCGCGGACCTCAAGACGCGCAGCGATCAGGAACTGGATCGAAGCTGGCGCGAGATCAACGATGCCGTGGTCAAATTTGCGCGCGAACAGGGCTACGATCTGATCGTGCCCAGTCCGGTCGTCTACGCCAGCCCAAAGGTGGATATCACCGAACAGATCCTGGACCGGCTGCGCCGCTCATCGGCCAAGGTGCCGGTTCCATGACGGTCCCCGTCCACACGCTGGGCGAGCTTGCGGCCCGCTTCGCACTGCGCCTGCGCGGTGACCAGCGGCAAAGGGTCCACGGCGTGGCAACGCTGGCCGAGGCAGACGCCCAGCGGATTACCTTTCTCGCCAATCCGCGCTATCGCGCGCAACTCGCACAAACGCGCGCGGGCGCGATCGTGCTGCGCGAGGACGATGCCGATGCCTGGAGCGGCGCCTGTCTGATCGCCGGCGATCCCTATGTCGCGTTCGCGCGCATCGCCGCGCTGTTCGAGCACGCACCTGACCACATCCCGGGCGTGCATCCCAGCGCCGTCGTATCGCCCGCCGCGAACGTTTCCGCCAGCGCCAGCGTCGGCGCGTTCTGCGTGATCGAAGACGGCGCGGTCATTGAGGGGGGCGTGCGGCTCGGACCGCACTGCATCATCGGGCCACGCTGCACGGTCGGCGCGCAATCGTGCCTCATCGCGCGCGTGACGCTGGTGCAGGACGTGACGCTCGGCCAACGTGTGCTGATCCATCCCGGCGCGGTGCTTGGCGCCGACGGGTTCGGGCTGGCTTTTGATCGCGATCGCTGGATCAAGGTGCCGCAACTGGGCGGCGTCGTCGTCGGCGACGATTGCGAGATCGGCGCCAACACCACGATCGACCGCGGCGCACTGGGCGATACCGTGCTTGAAGAAGATGTACGCCTGGATAACCAGATCCAGATCGCGCACAACGTGCGCATCGGTGCACACACCGCGTTGGCCGGTTGTTCTGCGGTCGCCGGCAGCGCGAGTATCGGCCGCTACTGCCTGATCGGTGGCGGGGCTGGCATACTGGGCCACTTGACCGTCGCCGACCGGGTTACCGTGACTGCGATGAGTCTGGTAACGCATTCGCTTCACGAGGCCGGAGAGTATTCCTGCGGTACGCCGATCCAGGCCAACCGCGCGTGGCGGCGCAACGCGGCGCGCTTCCGGCATCTGGATGAAATCGTGCGGCGCGTCGAGGCATTGGAGTCCAGACATTTGGAAAAGGACGAAAAATCATGAGTGAACCCACTACGACCGTCACGCTGCCGGTCAACGTCGAACAGATCGCCGCGTTGCTACCGCACCGCTACCCATTTTTGCTGCTTGATCGCGTCACCGCACTGGATCCCTACAAACGTATCTCGGCGATCAAGAACGTCACCATCGGTGAACCGTTCTTTCAAGGACATTTCCCCAGCCGTCCGGTGATGCCCGGCGTGCTCATCATCGAAGCGATGGCGCAGTCCGCCGGCATGCTGGCATTGCTGTCCAATCCACCCGATTCGCAGCGCTCGACGATCTTCTACCTGGTCAAGGTGGACAAGGCGCGCTTCAACCGCATCGTCGTGCCGGGCGACCAACTGTGTCTGGAAGTGGAACACAGGCGCGCGGTGCGTAACATGCATCAGTTCTGGGGCCAGGCGCTGGTCGATGGCCACCTCGTCGCCGAAGCCGAAATGCTGTGCGCCGGGATCGCTGAATGACGATCCACGCCACCGCGCTGGTCGATCCCACTGCGAAGATCGGTGCCGATGTCGATATCGGCGCCTACAGCATCATCGGCGCCGACGTGGAAATCGGCGATCGCACATCGATCGGCCCGCACGTGGTGATCCAAGGCGTGACGCGCATCGGCTGCGACAACCGCATCTTTCCATTCGCCTCGCTCGGCGCCGAGCCGCAGGACAAAAAATTCCACGGCGAGCGCAGCGAACTTGTCATCGGCGAGCGCAACGTGATCCGCGAATTCGCCACGTTCAACCGCGGCACCGCCGCCGGCGGCGGTGTCACGCGCATCGGCGACGACAACTGGATCATGGCCTATGTGCACATCGCGCACGACTGCGCGATCGGCAACCATTGCGTGTTCGCCAACAACGCCACACTGGCCGGTCACGTGCAGATCGGCGACCACGCGATCCTCGGCGGTTTCAGCGGCATCCATCAATTCTGCAAGATCGGCGCACACGCATTCGCCGGCATGGGCAGCCTGATCAACGGTGATGTGCCGCCGTTCGTGGTCGTCGCCGGCCCCTACGCCAAACCGCGCGGCATCAATAGCGAAGGACTCAAGCGGCGTGGCTTCGACGCCCAGCGCATCGCTGCGATCAAGCGCGCGTATCGCACGGTCTATGTCGCCGGCGTACCGCTGGCCGAGGCAAGTGCGCACCTTGCCGAGCAAGCCAAGGACAGCACCGATGTCGCCGCCCTGCTCGATTTTATCCAGCGCAGCGAACGTTCGTTGCTGCGCTAAAGCCGGGATTGGAGATTCGGGATTGGAGATTCGGAAAAGCGCATTTTTTTCCCTTCTCTCCTCCCGTGAGGGTTTGAGGGCTTTCCCTAATCCCCAATCCCCAATCCAAAATCCCGGCTTTTCCGAATCCCGGCTATTCGTCCTCGTCGCCGGCGAGGCTTCCGGCGATCTGCTCGGCGCCGGCCTGATCGCCGCGTTGCGCGAACGCTTCCCGCAGGCACGCTTCATCGGCATCGGTGGGCCACGGATGATCGCCGCGGGCCTGGATGCGTGGTATGGGTCCGAGAAGCTCGCGGTCATGGGTCTGGTCGAAGTGCTGCGCCATCTGCCGGAACTCTTGGCGATCCGCCGCGATACCCTGCGGCGCACATTGCGGGAAAAGCCCGACGCATTCATCGGCATCGATGCGCCGGATTTCAATCTCGGTCTCGAACGTAAGCTCAAACGCACCGGCATCGCCACCGTGCATTACGTGAGCCCATCCGTGTGGGCCTGGCGCGAGCGGCGCGCCGCGAAGATCGGCCGCAGCGCGGATCGTGTGCTGTGCCTGTTTCCGATGGAGCCGCCGATCTACGCGCGGCATGGCGTCGATGCACGCTTTGTCGGCCACCCGCTGGCCGATGCGTTCGCGCTCGATCCCGATCAGCAAGCCGCGCGCGCCACGCTCGGCTTGCCCGCCGACGTTCCGATACTGGCGCTGCTGCCCGGCAGCCGCCTGGGTGAGATCGCCCGCATCGGCGCGGACTTCATCGCTGCCGCGCAACGGCTGCGGCGCGATCTGCCGGCATTGCGCATCGTCGCACCGATGGCGAACGCCGCCTGCCGGGCCGCGTTTGCGCGGCAGTTGAGCATTGCGGACAGCGCATCGGACGTGCCTTCCACCTGGATCGAGCTTATCGACGGCCGCGCGCATGAGGCAATGCTCGCCGCCGATGCGGTACTGCTGGCATCCGGCACGGCCACGCTGGAAGCGATGCTGGCCAAGCGTCCGATGGTGGTCGCCTATCGCATCGCGCGCATGACGCATGCGCTCGTCAAGGGCTTGGGTTTGCTCAAGGTCCGGCACTATGCCCTGCCGAACATACTCAGCGGCCGTGAGCTGGTGCCGGAATTGATGCAGGATGCACTCACGCCGGAGGCGCTGGCAGCGGCGCTGCTGCCGATGCTGCGCGCGCGTGGCGCCGATCCGCTGCTGCTCGATGAGTTCCGCCGGCTGCACGCTATGCTGCGCTGCGATGCCAGCCGCAGCGCGGCAGATGCCGTGGCGGACCTGCTGGCTCGGCGCGGCACGGCGATGGGACAGCCGGATTGACGAATAGCACATTGACGGAACTGTCCCATATGCGCAGGATTGTCCTGTGACCATTATGTGACTGCCGCCCTGTCGCCTCCTCACCGCCGCCGAACTCTTCTGCTCCGCGCGTTTGCGTTTCTCGCGTTTCTCGCGATGTTTGCGCTCGGGCCGCTGGCCGAGCACACCACGGACGAGAAAATCTTCGCGGCCACGCTGGCCTTGTTCACGCTGTTGGTGGCGCTATTCGCCAGCGCCCGCCTCGCCTTCGCCCTGCTGCTTACCGCGTTGTTGTTCGGCGCGATCGAACTCGCCGGCACGCTGAAGTTCCTGTATCTCACGACGCCGCTGCTGGCGCCGGACCTGGAGTACTTCCTCAACAGCGGCACGATTGCAGTCATCGCGCGCTATCCGCTGCTGCTGGGAATCAGCATCGCGGCGATCGTGCTGATTCCGCTATTGCTCGTCCTTGCGTTCCTCGGCGAACGCGCGGCGCTGCTCGTACAGCACGCACGTGCCGTGCGCATCGGCGCGCGTGTACTGGGTACGCTCGCGGCGGCCTGCCTGCTCGTGGTGTGCCTCGCGCCGAACGGCCCGTTCAACGGCGTGTTCAACAAACCGATGTGGATCACGGTCAACGACAAGAGCTTCATCACCGATTTCTTCACCTCGTTCAACGACACCGTGATTGTGAAGCCGGTGATTCCGCCGGATGTGGACCATCGTCTGAGCTGGAAGATGGACCGTCCGCTGCAAGCGCCGCCCAAGCGCCCGGATGTGGTCGTGATCCTCGAAGAAAGCACGTTCGATCCGCACATCCTCAAGCTCTGCACGCTGCCGGTCTGCAAGCGCAAGATGTTCGAGCCGGACAAACAAACGCGCGCGCATGGGCTGTTGAGCGTGCATACCTTCGGCGGCGGCACCTGGACCAGCGAGTTCTCGCTGCTGACCGGCCTTGCGCACACGCTGTTCGGCAACGCCGGACTGTACGCGCCGTACAATCTCGCGCCGAAGGTCGCCTTCACCTTGCCCAGAGCGTTCAAGAGCGCCGGCTATCGCGCGATTGCGCTGTATCCGATGAGCGGCGATTTTCTCAATGCGCGCAACGCTTACGACTATTACGGCTTTGATGAATTCTACGACGGTACGCAGTACGGTCTGGACTGGGAGAGTCATGATGCCGATCTGCTGAAGGTGTTCGAGCAGGTCTACACCGACGAAAAACGCGCGCATCCCGGGCAGCCGCTGTTCGTGTTCATGCTCACGCTACACCAGCACGGCCCGCACATGACGCCGCTCGACCAGTTGCCGGCGCCGTACAACCAACCGCTGTTTACCGGCAAGTTCAAGCCCAAAGCGCTGGACGACTGGCTCAACCTCAACCTCGGCAACTATCTGGAACGTTTGCAGCAATCGGACGCGATGATATCGGACCTGCAAAAACTCCTGCTGGGCGGCGAGTATCCGGCCGTACTGATGCACTTCGGCGATCACCAGCCTTCGTTCGACGGCGCGATCAACGAAATTCCCAAAGACGTGCCCAAGCAAGCGCGCCTGACCTCGAACTGGACCACCTACTACATGCTCAGGTCGAATTTCCCGGTGCGCCAGAAATTCGACTATCCGGTGCTCGATATCGCGTTCCTCGGCTCGCTCGCGCTGGACGTCGCCGGCGTGCCTAAAAACGATTTCTATCAGGCCAACACGCTGCTGCGCGAACGCTGCAAGGGGCGCTATCTGGATTGCGGCGATACCAAGACCGTCGCCTCGTACCACGACTACATTTTCACCAAACTCGAAGACCTGCGCGAGTGAAGCCGCATCGACATTTCCGCGAGAGCCTGGTCGCCGGCGTCGACGAAGCCGGCCGCGGACCGCTCGCGGGCCCCGTGGTCGTGGCCGCGGTGATCCTTGATGCGCAGCGGCCGATCGAAGGCCTGGCCGACTCGAAGGCGCTGCGCGCGGCGCAGCGCGAGGCGCTTGCTGCGCAGATCACAGAGCGCGCATTGGCGTGGTCGATCATCGCGGTGCAGACGGACGAAATCGAACGGATGAACATCCTCGGCGCGACGCTGGCCGGCATGACGCGCGCGCTCAGCGCCTTATCGATCGCGCCGGCGCTCGCGCTGATCGACGGCAACCGTCTGCCCAAAGACCTGCCCTGCCGTGCCCAAGCGATCATCGGCGGCGACGCCAGCGAAAAGGTCATCGGCGCCGCCTCGATCCTCGCCAAGACCGCGCGCGACCGCATCATGGTCGAACTCGACGCGTTGCACCCCGGTTATGGCTTTGCGCAGCACAAGGGTTATGGCACCCCCGAACACCTTGCCGCACTCGAACGGCTCGGCCCCTGCGCGATCCATCGTCGTGCGTTCGCGCCGGTACGGCGTCTGATCGAACCCGAACTGTGGCGCAAACGCCCTGAGTGTTAGTGTGGAAGAAGCAGGGAGTAGGGAGTAGGGAGTATGGAGTAGGGAAAAGCACTCTTCTCCTTCGCGAAGACATTCCCTACTTCGTCATTCCCGCGTGCTTCTGACGGGGCTGCGAAGGCATGGATGCCCAAGCGAACGGCGAAGCCGGCTCGAAGGGCAAGCGGTGGGATCGCCGCGCGTCATCCATGGACTTTCGCTTTTCCGTGCCTCACAAAGCAAGAGCAACGTCCATAGATTCCCGCCTTCGCGGGACTGACGAGCGTGATGTATTTTTGCTTTCTTCCCGCTCGTGCAGACTTGGCAGGAGATTTTAGACAGGCGCTAACCGGGTATAATGACCGCTCCCCGCACGCGGCGGGAGAAGCGGAGAGCCTCCGCTGCCGAAGGCGCAACGCCCGCAATCGCTCAGGCCAAATACCGTCGCGTGCACACACACTCTGGAGAGATCGGCCATGCGCCGGCGCCGAAGGGGCACGAAGCGCGCCGCGCTTCCAAACTCTCAGGCAAAAGGACAGAGGGGCGCTCCGCGTGCGGCTCGCACGCAGCCCGTCTCTTTCGGATGCCCTTGCCATGAGTCAGAACACCCGGCTTTCCCTGCGCGATCTTGAACACCACACCGCCTTTATCGAGCGGCACATCGGCCCCAGCGACGCGGACATCGCCACGATGCTGCACGTACTGGGCCACGACTCGCTGGAGGCGATGACCGACGCGATCGTGCCGCACACGATCAAATCCTCCGCACCGTTGGCGTTGCCCGCGCCGGTCACCGAGGTGGAGGCGCTCGCCCGCCTCCGCGCCATCGCCGATAAGAATCAGGTGTTCAGGAGCTTCATCGGCCAAGGCTATTACGGCACGCATACACCCAACGTCATCCTGCGCAACATTCTGGAAAACCCGGCCTGGTACACCGCGTACACGCCGTATCAATCGGAAATCTCGCAGGGCCGCATGGAGGCGCTGATCAACTTCCAGACGATGTGCGCGGACCTCACCGGCATGCAGATCGCGAACGCCTCGCTGCTCGACGAAGGCACGGCGGCGGCCGAAGCGATGACGTTGGCCAGGCGCGCGTCGAAGTCCAAGTCCGCTGTGTTTTTCGTATCCAGCGGCGTACATCCGCAAACGCTGGAAGTGCTGCGCACGCGCGCCGAACCGCTTGGTTTTACGCTGCACATCGGCGCGGATGATGAAGCCGCGCAGACCGATTGCTTCGGCATGCTGCTGCAATACCCGGATACGTTCGGCCGCATCCACGATTACCAGGCGCTCGCCGAGGCCGCACACGCGCGCGGCGCACTGGTGGCCGTCGCCACCGATCTGCTCGCGCTCACCCTGCTCGCGGCGCCGGGCGAATGGGGTGCGGACATCGTGATCGGCAACTCGCAGCGTTTTGGTGTTCCGTTCGGTTTCGGCGGACCGCACGCCGCGTTCATGGCCTGCCGCGATGCGTACAAGCGTTCGATGCCGGGGCGTTTGATCGGCGTTTCGATCGACGCACAAGGCCACAGCGCATATCGCCTCACCCTGCAAACGCGCGAGCAGCATATCCGCCGTGAAAAGGCCACAAGCAATATCTGTACCGCGCAGGTACTGCTCGCGGTGATGGCGGGCATGTATGCGGTGTATCACGGCGCGGAAGGTCTGCTCCGCATCGCGCGGCGCACGCATCGTTTCGCCGCGATCCTCGCCGCCGCGCTGCGTCGGGCCGGCATTGAGGTCGGCACGGATTTCTTCGATACGCTGCACATCGGCGGCATCGATGCCGCCGCCATCCACGCCAAGGCGCGCGCGCAGCGCATCAATCTGCGCGAGATCGACGGCCGGCACGTGGGCATCAGCCTCGATGAAACGACCACACGCGCCGACGTGATCGCGATCGCCGTTCTATTGGGCGCGCCGATCGACGATATCGACGCGCTGGATGCGGTGACGCCCGACGCGCTGCCTGCCGCCCGGCTGCGCAAGAGCGCATTCCTGACGCATCCGGTATTCAATGCGCATCACAGCGAGCATGAACTGCTGCGCTACATGCGTTCGCTCGCCGACAAGGATCTGGCGATGGATCGCACGATGATCCCGCTCGGCTCGTGCACGATGAAGCTCAACGCGACCGCACAGATGATTCCGATCACCTGGCCGCAGTTCGCCGATATCCATCCATTGGCGCCGGTCGAGCAGACGCAGGGCTACAAGGAACTGATCGACGATCTCGCGGCGATGCTCGCGCAATGCACCGGCTACGATGCGGTGAGTCTGCAACCCAATTCCGGCGCGCAAGGCGAATACGCGGGCTTGCTCGCAATCCGCGCCTGGCATCGCGCGCGCGGCGAAGGTCATCGCGACATCTGCCTGATTCCCGAATCCGCACACGGCACGAATCCGGCGTCCGCGCATCTATGCGGCCTGCGCGTCGTCGTGACCAAATGCGACAGCAAGGGCAATGTCGATGTCGAAGATATCGCCCGCGCTGCCGAAGAATACAGCGATCGTCTGGCCGCCTTGATGATGACCTATCCCTCTACGCACGGCGTGTTCGAGGAAGACGTGGTACGCATTTGCGAGATCGTGCACCAGCACGGCGGGCAGGTGTACACCGACGGCGCGAACATGAACGCGTTGGTCGGCCTCGCCAAACCCGGCCAGTGGGGCTCGGACGTTTCGCACCTGAACCTGCACAAGACTTTCTGCATACCGCATGGCGGCGGCGGGCCGGGGGTAGGGCCGTGTGCGGTGAAAGCGCATTTGGCTTCATTTTTGCCTGGCATCCATGCCGGCGAAAATCAAAAAGCTGCCATCCATGGCAGCACTCTTCACAAAAGCGGCGCCACTGGCATGGTGTCTTCGGCCAGTTATGGCAGCGCCGGCATCCTGCCGATCTCGTGGATGTACATCACGTTGATGGGTGCGGCCGGTCTGCGCAAGGCGACGCAGGTTGCGCTGCTCAACGCCAACTACATCGCCAAACGCCTCGCGCCGCACTATTCGACGTTGTACACCGGGCGCGGCGGCCTCGTCGCACACGAGTGCATTCTCGACCTGCGCCCGCTCAAGGACGCCACTGGCATCAGCGCCGAGGACGTCGCCAAACGGCTGATCGACTTCGGCTTCCACGCGCCGACGCTGAGCTTCCCGGTTGCTGGCACCTTGATGGTGGAACCCACGGAAAGCGAATCGCTGTATGAGCTGGATCGATTCATCGACGCGATGATCCAGATCCGCGAGGAAATCTGTGCGATCGAAGACGGTCGCCTCGACCGCGATGACAACCCGCTCAAACACGCACCGCATACCGCGACGCAGGTAGCGGCCACGCAATGGACGCATGCGTATTCGCGTGAGCTGGCCGCGTTCCCGTTGCTCTGGCTCAAGCAACACAAATACTGGCCGCCGGTCGCCCGTGTCGACAACGTCTATGGCGACAAGAACGTGTTCTGTCACTGCGTGCCGCCGGAAGTGTGAATCGCCCCCGCGGTTATGGCGGGCCATGGCCGCTCCGGAGGATGAAAGACTTCTCCTGCCCAGGAACCTGCCTGCGCAACCCCGCAGACGGGGGAGTGGATTGAACCTGCCCCCTTTCGTGTTCTTTCATGCTAAAAAAAGCCCCGCAGAGCGGGGCTTTGTCTGGATCAGCTTCAGGGGTGTCTACTAAGAAACACACTCCCTGCAATTTCTATCCTATTATTACTGACAGGCGGAAGGCAAATATTGTTTCGCAGCAGTGCTCGCACATGTCCATACGTACGAACCGGGCTTGGTCGTGCCATCCATCGTTAATGTAAGCGTTTTGCTCACAATACCAGATGCAACACCAGTACCATTCATCGTGGCTGTAATTGTACAATTAGGTGGTGTGGAGGAGTCCGCATTCGCTTCCACACTAAGTACATACTTGCCCACGATATCAGTATCTAAGTTGAGCCCCCCGGTTGCTGGACCTGGCGACTTGTTGGTCGGACAAGTCGCAGTATTCGACCAGTATTCTGCGACTGCTGTCTTGAGCCCATCGGCCAGATTAAGGGCTTCGCCCATCTGTGCGCGGGCCACATAATCCTGATACGCCGGCAATGCGAAAACGGCTAGAATAGCGACAATTGCGACAACGATCATGAGTTCGATCAGTGTAAAGCCTTTCTGTAACGTTTGCATGGTAATTCCTCGTTTGTGCCAATGGGTGAGATGTAAAAACCGCAGGGCCTTGGACGATTGTTGAATGGCCTGTTTTTTCAATCGTCTGTCGATGCCAGGCGATCAGCGGTTTACACTCAGGTACTAGCAGTTTCCGTGCCAAGCTCGTTACTGGATGAATCATGCGCTTTTCTGAGACGTGCGTTACATAGTATTTGAGACACGCATAACATAAAAGGCGGAAGCCTATATATTCGCCATCTATAAAATGTCAGAATCTGACACGGATAGTCAGAATCTGACAGTTCGCCACCTCACGCGTTGGGGAATGTTGCACTTCAACACAAATTTTTTTGACTGGGTTTCAACAATGAGTTGCGGCGCACTCACCCTCTTCCGTCCCCCGATCAAGAGCACTTCGCAGGCCGCTCCCCCCGGGTGCCTTTCACTCTTGGTGATGTCCAAAGCAAAGGCACTGGATTCCCGCCAGAAGCATGCGGGAATGACGACGCAGGAGGTACTTTCGCAGCGGGAGAATGGCGCTTTTCCCCGACTCCCTGCTCCCTATGTCAGACACAGCGCGAGCAGGGACGAAATCCGCTCGCGTACATCCGGCCGGATGACGCTCTGGTCGAGCGCCGCCGCGCAGAAAGCCGCAACCAGCATGCGCCGCGCCTGCACCAGCGCAATGCCGCGCGAGCGCAGATAGAACAGCGCGCGTTCGTCGATCTGGCCGACCGCCGCGCCATGCGCGGCCTTGACTTCATCCGCATGGATTTCCAGCACCGGCTGTGTGTCGATCTCGGCCTGCGCCGACAGCAGCAGATTCTTGTTCGACAGCTTTGCGTCGCTGCCGTCCGCGCCCGGCGCAACCGTGATCGCGCCGTGAAAAATCCCGCGCGCACGCTGATCGGCCACGCCGCGCCAGAGCGCATCGCTGGCCGTATCGCGCGCCTGGTGCCGCACATCCAGATGCACATCCGCATGCTGACGGCCACGCAGGGCGAACACACCACGCGACCGATAACCGGCGCGCTCGCCTGCCAATACCACGTTCAGATCCAAGCGCTGCAAGCGGCCACCCAGAATCGCTTGCGTGCCGCAATACCTCGCTTGCGTACCGACAGTCGCATTCACCCGCCGGTACAGCGATACCGAATCGGGCAGATCGTTCAACAGCACGCTGCGCACGTCGGCTCCCGCGTGAATCCGGACCGTCGAAGTCAGCGCGCCGAGCACATCGCTACCCGCCGCGCCGATAAGCTGCTCGATCCATTCCACCCGGCCGCCGAGCACTTCGATATCCACCGCGCGCTGCCAGCGGCTTGCCGATGCTCCGGGCATGCTCACATGGACCAGATGCAACGGGTCGCAGCAGCCGGATGCGATTTTTATCGAAGTGGATGCGCGGTCATGCCGAATCTCCAAGCCTGCGCGAATGTCGCGCAGATCCGACGCGTCCGGCGAAAACACGCCATTGACGAAAACCAGCCGCCGACCCTGTGTCTGCGGCCACGCAAACCGTTCGCGCAGCGATGCGGGCAATGCCGCCGCACCCTCCGCCGCGACAAACCTCTGCTGCGACAACGCGCGCAACGCCGTTTTGCTGTAGCGCCACGATTCCTCGCGCTCGCGCGCATCGCCGGCGCCGAACGCTTCCAGCAGATCCGCTGTGTCCGATACGGCATCCATCACGCGGCCCCGGCGCCGGTCTTCTCGGGCACGTGGCGTTGCGCGATCCAGGCATAACCGTGTTCTTCGAGCTTTTGCGCGAGCAGCGCATTGCCGGATTCGACGATGCGCCCATCGGCCAGCACATGCACGACATCGGGCACGATGTAATCCAGCAGACGCTGATAATGTGTGATGACAATAAATGCGCGTTCGGGTGAGCGCATCGCATTGACGCCGTCGGCCACCATGCGCAGCGCGTCGATGTCCAGGCCCGAATCGGTTTCGTCGAGAATGGCGAGCCTGGGTTCGAGCAGCGCCATCTGGAAAATCTCGTTGCGCT
>JAISPQ010000001.1 GCA_031274955.1 Rhodanobacter sp. | reverse complement strand
ATTTCTAATGTCGTCATAATTCCAGCCATGATCGGTGAAATCGGAATTGCGTTCTGGCTTGCCTTGGTTGGAGTACGAAAGCCCGTGGCTGTTCTTCAGAACCCATCCTCAAAGTGACAACGCCCTCTTGATTTTTCTCCCTCTCGCCCGCGCGCAAACGTGGCGAGAGAGGCGGGAGAGGGAGCAAGCGGCAGGAGTAGATATTTTCTCGGGAAAGAAGTGCGCGCTTTTCCCTACTCCCTGCTCCCTCAACCCTGCTCCCTGCTTCAAAACTTCCCCTTCTGATAATCGCGGATCGCCTGCATGATCTCTTCATGCGTATTCATTACGAACGGCCCCCATCGCGCCACCGGCTCATCGAGCGGCCGGCCCGCGACGAGGATCAGCCGCGCCGGTTCTTTGTCGGCCGCGATCAGCACTTCTTCCCCGTCGCGCGTGAGTACGGCGAGTTCGCCACGCATTACGTGTCGCGCCGACTCCACCGGCCCCAGATTCACCGCACCCGCGTATACATACGCAAATGCATTATGGCCGGCTGGCAGCGGAGCCGTGCAGCGTGCACCAGCTTCGAGCGTGATGTCCAGATAAACCGGATCGACCGCGATGCCTGCCACGGGGCCGACTGCATCGCCAATCTGGCCAGCGAGCACACGCACGCGCACGCCCGTGGCGAGCGCCGTTTCTGGAATACGCTCGGGCGTGATGTCCTGATAGTGCGGCGCGCTCATCTTGTCGGCGGCAGGCAGGTTCACCCAGAGTTGGAATCCCCACAGCAAGCCGTCCTCCTGCTCGGGCATTTCCGAATGCACGATGCCGCGTCCAGCCGTCATCCACTGCGCGCCGCCGGAGGTGAGCAGGCCCGAATGGCCGTGGTTATCGCCGTGGCGCATGCGCCCGGCCAGCATGTAGGTGACCGTCTCGAAACCGCGATGCGGATGGTCGGGAAAGCCAGCCATGTAGTCGCCGGGCTGGTCAGAACCGAATTCGTCCAGCATCAGGAACGGATCGAGCATCTCCAGATCGCGCTGACCGATCACACGTGTGAGTTTCACACCGGCGCCGTCGGATGTTGGCTGACCGCGCAGTGTGCGCGTCACGCTGCGGCTGCGGGTGGCGGTGGCGTTCATAAAAATCTCCAAATGAGGATGACCGCAAGATGGTGTCGACGCCTGCACACGCAAGGCCGATCGGGCGCATCCACACACGGTCATACGGCTTATTTGTCGGCGCTGGATGCCGTTCGTCCCCACACGACTGCCCTTCGTCGGAACCTGTCTTCCCTGTGGGCGCATCGCTCGGTCGTGGTCAACCTGCGCGCGATCAGCCACATCACGCGCGGCGACAACGAAACCGCCGATATTCACCTCAAAGGCCGCGACGAAGTGCTGCCGGTCAGCCGCGGCTATCTGCATTTGTTTCGGCAGATGTAACAAAGCCGCCGCACGATGCAGCGGTGGCGGCGACCTACCCAGGAACCTGCAGGCTCGCATGCGGTTCGCTTCCCCCCACTGGCGGGGTCACATGCGACCATCGGCCCGGATGTAGGTGAGGCAGGATGCCGAACGGTGACCGCTCCATGGATGGATGGTACGCACCCCCTTCCGCCTTCGGCACCTTCCCCCGTAAACGGGAGATAGGGAAGGAATTGCCACATCGGTTCCGGTGCGCAAGCCGGCAGCGTCACCGGCGCCGCATGGGTCTCTCCCGCAAGCGGGAGAGGTGAACAACGGCGCGGGCCGGTGGAAAATTTTAGACAGGCGCTCAGGCAGCGGGGGCGACACTCGCACCCTCGATGCGGTGCCGCGCCAGCGCATCGGCCACGAAGCCGCTGGCCTTCATCGCCTCGACAAACGCGGCCAGTGATTGCGCCGCTTCATCGCCCCGGCTCGCGGGCAGGCCCATCGCCTGCTCGATCACCATGAAACACCCCGGCAACAGGCGCAGGCGCGCATCATCGCGTGCGGCGCCTTCCAGCGCCTGGCGGATGCCCGCCGCCACCTCGACGCGGCCCGCCGCCAGCGCCGCGAGCACATCGCGCGCATGCAGCACGCGCTCAATCGTCGCGGCTTGCAGGTGGCGCGTGAGGAACAGGTCATACGCACTGGCCGAGGCTACGCCCACGCGCACACCGGCGCTGTCCACGTGTGCGTTCTCGTGCAGCGGCGAATCCTGTGCGACCAGGTAGCTGCCCTGGATCAGCACATAGGGTGCGGTAAAGCGCAAGCCTTCGCCACGCGCCGGGTCGATCGCAAAAAAACCGACATCGGCGCGCTCGCCACGCACCGCCCCGACCGATTGCACGGCCTTTTCGACGAGCAGCAGTTCACACCCCACCCCGAGCCGCCGCGCCAGTTCGTGGGCCAGATCGACCGAAACGCCGGCGGCGCTCTCGCCCTCGCGGCGCGCGAGGATCGGATTGCCCAGGTTGATGCAGGCGCGCAGCACGCCGGTGGGGGTGAAGGCGCGGACGCTAGTGGCGGAAAAGGTGAGGCTCATGGAGCATCCATCTATTCAGTCAAAGTCAGTGCACCCAACGCCCGCCGCGCCGGCGCGGCGGTGTCGGCATGCCGGCGTCGGGCGGCGCGATGCGTTCCTTCGCATCCAGCGGATGGGTGCGCCAGTATTCCGCGACCGCGGCGACCGCATGCGGAATCTGCGCGAGACAGTCTTCGTATTCTTCATCGCCCAGCGGCGCGAACTCGACGTTGCTCGAAAACACACCTTCGTCGATCGATAGCGCAATGATCGGGCCGAGCAGTTCCATCAAGGTGGGGTCGTGTCCGAGCCGCGCTTCCCACGCCGAGGCGCGCAGGTCGATGCCGCGCGAAAATCCATCGCACCAGCCACGCGCGGTGAACAGGGGCAATTCGTCGTCCGCCACATCCAGTTCGCCAAGAATCGGCTCGTAGGCGCCGGTTTCCACTTCCGGCGCGATGGCATCGTTGAGCCGCGCCAGCAGCGTCAGTACGCGCTCGCCTTCATCGCTATCCGCGAACGGTTCGTGCAGGATTTCCGGCAGCCATTCATCCGGTTTGGCCGGCGCCGGGCCGATCGCCAGCGCGGTCAGAAAACCGTGCACGCCGTCGAGCAGCAGATCCTCGTCGTTCGCACGTTCACGCAAGAACAGGTCCAGTTCTTCCAGTTCTTCATCATCGGGTGAAATCAGCCAGTCAGCGGCCATCGTCGAGTTCCAGTGTTACGGGCGTGTGGTCCGAGGCGCGCTCCCAGGTGCGCGGCTCGCGGTCGATCCCCGCCGCGCGGCAATGTGCGCGCAAGGCAGCGCCGACGAGGATCAGGTCGATGCGCAAGCCCAGATTGCGCCGGAATGCGGCTTGGCGATAGTCCCACCAACTGTAGTGTCCCGCATCGGTGTTGAACAGCCGGAAACTGTCGGAAAAGCCAAGATCGAGCAGGCGTGCCAATGCCTCGCGCTCCGGCGTCGAGCACAGGATCTGCTCGCGCCATGCGGCCGGGTCGTACACGTCGCGATCGTCCGGCGCGATGTTGAAATCGCCCAACACGATCATCCGTGGATGACGCCGGATTTCCTCGGCGAGAAACAGCGCCACCTTCGACAGCCAGCGCAGCTTGTATTCGAACTTCTCGCTGCCGACGCTCTGCCCGTTGACCACGTAGAGATTCACCACGCGCACATCGCCGAGCGTCGCCGCCAGCACGCGACGCTGCGGATCGTCCAGACCGGGGATGTCGGTCAGCACATCGGTGACCGGCAGGCGCGACAGGATCGCCACACCGTTGTAGGTTTTCTGCCCGGAAAACGCGCAGTGATAGCCGAACGCTTCGAGCGCCTCGCGCGGGAACTTGGCATCTTCGAGCTTGGTTTCCTGCAAGGCCAGCACATCCGGCCGCGCCGCCACGCACCAGCGCTCGACATGGGGCAGGCGCACGTTGAGGGAGTTGACGTTCCAACTGGCGATTTTCATGCTCATGTCATGGGTCATTTCAGCACAAGCCGACGCGAAACCCCAGCCGGTCGGACAAACGTCAAAATGTACCGGTGCGTTGCGCCGATGAAAGCCACTGGCGGCTCTGTTGCACAACCGGTTCTCCCATCAGTGTCTGGGTAAATCCAGGCGCGTCCAATTGCAGCGAGCCGAGCGGCCAATTGATGGTGATTTGCCAGCGCCATGACGTCGCGCCGTTTATGTAACGCAAGGTCTCGCGTTGGATGCCGTGTATCGAGAAGGGGCACATACCTGCCGACGTACTGGCATAGTCGAGCGCCAGTTTCAGGTTACGGACCTGATGAAACCGCAGTTCGGCACGGCATACGGTAAAGCGGAACATGCCATCGTCACAGGTATCCCATTGCAGCAGATAGTCGATATCCAGCACGAGGTCGCAGGAGCCTTCCTCGACGCTGAAATTTTCGAGTTTGAGGCCGTGTACGTGCACGTCGTGCCAGCCCATCGCATCGAAATCTTCGGTGTGCCACGTTCGGCGCATCATCGACATTTCCCTCTGACCTTCTGTGTATTTACGCCATCGAATCCTGTGCACACAACCAGCACGCGGTCAAATGATCTACGCTGCCCCATTTGGAAACATGGAGAAGCCCGATGAGCATCGTCGATCTGCGCAGCGACACCGTCACGCGTCCCACCGCCGCGATGCGCGCCACGATGGCGTTCGCCGAGGTCGGCGATGATGTTTACGGTGAGGATCCCACGGTGCGCGCACTGGAAGAACGCCTCGCCGGCGATCTCAATTTCGCGGCCGGGTTGTTCGTACCCAGCGGCACACAGAGCAATCTGTGCGCGTTGCTCGCGCATTGTCAGCGCGGCGACGAATATCTGGTCGGCATGGATGCGCATACCTATAAGTTTGAAGGCGGCGGCGCGGCCGTGCTCGGTTCGATCCAGCCGCAACCGATCGAGCACGCGGCCGACGGCACGCTGCCGATCGATGCGCTGCAACGCGCGTGCAAGCCGGACGATCCGCACTTCGCGCGTACGCGTCTGCTCGCGTTGGAAAACACCTGGCACGGACGCGTGATCGCGCAGGATTACATGATCGCCGCCGCTGCGTGGGCGCATTCGCATGGACTTGGCGTGCATCTGGACGGCGCGCGCCTGTTCAACGCCGCCATCGCCAGCGGCAAGCCCGCGCGCGAACTGGCGGCGCCGTTCGATACGGTGTCGGTCTGCTTGTCGAAAGGGCTGGGCGCGCCGGCCGGTTCCGTGCTGGTCGGTTCCTGCGAACTCATCCGGTCCGCGCGCCGCTGGCGCAAGATGCTCGGCGGCGGCATGCGCCAGTCCGGCATTCTCGCCGCCGCGTGCATCCACGCGCTGGATCATCATGTCGAACGCCTTGCCGACGATCATGCGCGCGCCGCGCGGCTCGCCGAAGGTCTGCGCGGCATCGACGGTATCGCCGTGGTCGGTCAGCACACGAACATGGTCTTCATCGATATTCCCGCCGACCGCCTGCGCGCTTTGGATGCGCACCTGCGCGCTCACGACGTGCGCGCCAGCATCGGCTACCTGCCGACCGTGCGGCTGGTTACGCATCTGGATATCGATGATATGGGGATCGAAAAGGTGGTGGAGGTATTTCGGACGGCATGCCCAGAACCTGTCTAAAATCTCCTGCCAAGCCCGCGCCGTTGCTCTTCCGCTTTGCGGGGGAGGGCGGGGGAGAGGTCGTATGCGGCCGTCGGGCCGCATACGGGTGAGGCATGAATGTCGAACGGCAATAGCTCCCTGGATGGAGGGCCACGCGACTTCCTCTCACCCGCCGCGCGCATGCCTCACCCGCGTGCAACCCTGTTACTTTCAAAGGCAGTCCCATGAAACACGTCCTCGTCGCCCTCTGCGTGGCTTTTGTGTGGCCGTTGTTTTCGCGCGCAGGTACGCCGTTGCCGTTCCAACTCGAGGATCTGCAAAAAATCGTCGGTTTGCGCGAGCCGAAAATTTCTCCGGACGGCAAGAAGATTGCGGTGGTGGTATCCACGCCGGATTGGAAGGAGGACAAGAGCCGGCAGGAGATCGATCTGATCGATGTCGCCAGCGGTGCGCGGCGCAGCCTGACCTGGAAGCGTTCCGGAATTGCGCAGGTGCGCTGGTCGCCGGACGGCACACGGCTCGCGTTTCTCGCACGCGACGATGAAACCAGGGAACCGCAGGTTTACGTGATGCCGATGGATGGCGGGGATGCGCTGCGACTCACCCAGGCCAAACGCGGCATCGATGCCTACGCATGGAGCCCGGACGGCAAGCAGATCGCCTATGCGACGGCGGACGATCCGGTCAACGAGAAAGAGATCAAGACGCACAACGATGCGTTCCAGGTCACCGACAACCACTTCCTCACGCGCGCCGCGCTGACGCCTTCGCATGTGTGGCTCGTGCCCAGCGCAGGGGGTGTGGAGGAACGCCTCACGCAGGGCGCGTACAGTGTGCAGACCGATGAACAGGATAGTCCGCCGGTGCTGAGCTGGAGTCGCGACGGACGCAGCATCGCAGTTACACGTTTTCCGGGACCGTATTGGGGGCCATCGTTCCGCTGCGTCATCGTGCGCGTGAGTGTGGATGGCAACGAGTCCTACGAGTTGGGCAAGCTGCCCGAGCTGACGGAACAAGGCGCATCCAATCCGCGGTTTGCGCCGGAAGGCGCAACGCTGGCGTTCGCAAGACCGCGCAACGGCGATCAGAACAACGGCAGTGCCGTGTATGTACTGGCAAATGGCGCGACGCGCGATGCAACACGGGCGCTGGCGCGGCATATCAGGGATTACGCCTGGTTGCCCAACGGCAAGGCACTGCTGCTTTCGGGCTATGTCGGCACGGATGCGGTGTTGTGGGAGCAGCCGCTGTCCGGCACGGCCAAGAAGCTCGATCTGGGCGAGGTGCAGGTCGGATCGGGATTGTCCGTTGCCAAGAATGGCGCCATCGCGTTCGTCGGCAGCACCGCCACGCATCCCAGCGAGGTGTTCGTGATGAGCTCGACCGGCGCCAAGCCGCGCCGCCTGACCGATGTGAATGCGTTCGCCGAGCAGATGTCCCTTGCACGCTCGGAATCGTTCGAGTGGGATGGCCCGAATGGGTTCCGGGAAGACGGCGTATTGACCTACCCGGTCGGCTATTGTCCTGAGTCGGAAATGGGCGCAATAAATCGCGAAGGGATGCGTTCGCCCGACAAGATGCCAGGAGACGTCATGGCGGGTACCAGGGCGACGACGGGCAACGCAGGATCGCCGACGCAGGCCGAGCAAGAATTGATGCGAGTTTCCGACTCGGGGCACTGCATGCAAGGACAGAAATATCCGCTGGTGGTGCTCATCCATGGCGGGCCGACGGCGACGTCCACGCGGATGTTTTCGCCGTTGCCGCAACTGTTGGCCGCGCAGGGTTTTCTGGTGTTGCAGCCGAACTATCGCGGCAGCACGAATCTGGGCGATGCGTATCAGCACGCGATCTTTCAGGATGCCGGCGATGGCCCGGGCAAGGATGTGATGGCTGGCCTCACCGCGCTCGAAAAGCGTGGCATCGTCGATGAATCGCGCATCGGCGTCAGCGGCTGGTCGTATGGCGGCTACATGACGGCGTGGCTCAGCGGCCACTACCCGGTATGGAAGGCCGCGGTCGCCGGCGCGGCGCTCACCGATTGGATGTTCGACTACACCCTTTCCTATTACCAGCAGGGCGATGTGTATTTATTCGGCGGTCCGCCCACGGATGCGAAATACCGCGATCTATGGCGCGAGCAGTCGCCGATCCTGTATGCGCACGCGGTGACCGCGCCGACGCTGATCCTGGGCGATGTCGGCGATGCCAATGTGCCACTGGTCAATAGTTATGCGTGGTATCACGCGCTGCGCGATGCCGGCGTGCCGGTGGAGTTCTACGCGTACCCGGTGGATGCGCATTTCCCGCGCGATATCGTGCGCACCACCGATGTGTACCGCCGTTGGGTCCAGTGGATGAACCGGCATCTGAAGTGATGGCGCGCGTCCGCGTTCCGGGCGATCGCTCAAGGCATGACCTGCTCGCCGATCAGCACGATATCGGCCGGCCGCTGCGCGAACAGACCAACGGTGACGACGCCGGCGATCTGATTGAGATCGCGTTCCAGCCCGACCGGATCGGCAATGCGCAGGCCGTGTACGTCGAGTATCCAGTTGCCGTTATCGGTAACCACGCCGTCGCGCCAGACCGGTTGGCCGCCGATCTTCACGATCGCTCGCGCCACCTGGCTGCGCGCCATCGGAATCACTTCGATCGGCAACGGAAAACGGCCCAAGGTGCTGACGCGCTTGGCCGGATCGATGATGCAGAGGAATGTCTTCGAGGCCGCCGCGATGATCTTCTCGCGCGTCAACGCGCCGCCGCCGCCTTTGATCAGGTATTTGCGATCGTCGCATTCGTCGGCGCCGTCGACGTACAGCGCAAGCTCGCCGGCCGCATTGAGATCGAGCACCGGAATATCGCGCTCCTTCAACAGGCGCGTGGATTGTTCGGAGCTGGATACCGCGCCTTCGATGCAATGTTTGCGTTCGGCGAGCGCATCGATGAAATGCGCAACGGTCGAGCCGGTGCCTACGCCGACGATCATGCCGTCCTCCACGTAGCGCATCGCGGCGCGTCCGGCACTGCGTTTTTGTTCGTCTTGGCTCATGGCGATTTTCCTTGAGTGAAAGGTGAACATATCGGATACCCGCGCGCCTTGGACAGGCGCTTAGCACTCGAGCGAAAGAATGCCATCCCACTGTGTCTTTGTCACCGGCAGCACGGACAACCGGTTGCCGCGGCGGAGCAGGGCGAAATCCGCAAGTCCCGCGTGTTGTTTCAGTTCGGTCAGCGTGATGATACGCGTGAGCTTACGCTGGAAGCGTACATCGACCAGCATCCAGCGCGGCTGCTCGCGCTTGCTCGTCGCATCGAAATAGTCGCTGTGGGGATCGAACTGGGTCGGATCCGGATACGCCGCGCTGGCGACCTGCGCGATGCCGACCACGCCCGGCTGCGCGCAACGGGAGTGATAGAACAGCACGCCGTCGCCGAGCTGCATGCCGTCGCGCATGAAATTGCGTGCCTGATGATTGCGCACGCCGGTCCACGGCTCGATGTGCACACGTGCCAGATCGTCGATCGAAAATACATCCGGTTCGGATTTCATCAGCCAGTGACGCATGGTGGGATTGTAGACTCAGGTCGTTCCATGCGGCGGCGTGAGGTCAATCAACTCGCGCTCGGTGGCGATATAGTCCAGGCGCACATCCCAGGGCTGCGCATCGAGCGCTTCGATCTCCTGCAACGCATAACCGACACCGACCAGCAGCGGCTTGGCGACATCGTCGCGATCGCGCAGAAACGCGAACGTGCGGTCGTAATAACCGCCCCCGGAACCCAGGCGGTTTCCGCGGCGATCAAAACCAAGCAAGGGCAGCAGCACGACATCGATCTGATCCGGCGCGAGCTGTTGCGCGGCATCGACCTGCGGTTCGGGAATGCCAAAGCGGTTCGTCGTAATCGGCATGCCGAGCCGCCATGCGGCGAAGCGCAGCATTTTGCGTGCAGCGTCGACGACCGGCAGATGCCAGAACTGGTCACGTGCACGCAGGCCGGACAGTAGCGCGGCCAGTGGCAACTCTCCGCGCACGGCCCAATAACCGGCGATGCGGCGATCGGTCAGGCATTCGGGAATGCATTCGAGTTGCGCGACCAGCGCCTGCGCGGCGGCGGCGCGCTGCGGCGCGGACAGCGCCGCGCGGCGTTCGCGCAAGACCTTGCGTAACAGATCGCGTGCGGCAAGGCTCGTGGCGGCGGGGGGAGTGAATGCGCGCGAATCGCTCATGCCGTACGCGGCCAGAAAAAGAATAAAGATGCCCTCCGCCATGTCGGTGCGTATCAAACGACCTTGATCCTTTGGGATCAGGTGGGAGGACTGACACTACCGAAGGCTTTCCACTAAAAGAGTGGACATGCACACAGGCGAGCGTTTCGTCGTCCCGGGGTCGTCTATAGGAACAAGGCAATATGTAAGAATACGCTGCCGGGCACCGCAGAGGACATCCGCGCTCATTGTAGTGATGTTGCGAACGCCCGTTCAAGCTTGGCATTGATCGTTTGCAACCGCTCCGCCAGACGCGAAGATTCATCGGTCGTGCGGCGGCGCTCGGCGAGCAATTCGTGCGCGATGTTCAACGCGGCAAGAATCGCCACGCGGTCGATCGCGGCGGCACGTACATTGCTGCGCATCTCGCGCATTTTCGTATCCAGGTAATGCGCCGCGTCGATCAGGCCGGTGCGCTCCTGGGGCGTGCATGCCACGAAAAAATCGCGATCGAGAATACTGACCTTGACCGGTTCGCCGGCGCTCATCGTGGCGCCCTTCTGCGCGCTGCGCTCATCCATGATTCTGCTCCAGCGATTTCAGGCGCATGATCATCGCTTCCACGCGCGAACGCGCCAATTCGTTGTGCGAGAGCAACTGCGCGCGTTCATTGGCGAGCTTTTCCTGGCTGTGGCGCAGGCTGCGGTTTTCTTCCTGCAGCGTGCGGCACAATTCGAGCAGGCGGTCGAGCCCGTCCCCGAGGGCTTGCAGGTTTTGCTCATTGGAAGACATGCGCGAAACTATAGCACCGGCACCCGGTGTGCTGTCATCCGCTCCTGTGCCTGCATGATCGAACCCAAGGAATACGCGCGCCGCCGCCGTCAATTGATGCGCATGGCCGGCACTGACGCCATCGTGATCGTCGCCGCCGCGCCGGAACGCGTGCGCAACAACGACGCCCACTATCCGTATCGCCAGGATAGCGATTTTCACTACCTGACCGGTTTCGCCGAAACCGATGCCGTGCTTGCGCTCGTTCCGGGCCGCCAGCCGAGCGAGGCGATCCTGTTCTGCCGCGAGCGCGACCCCGAGCGCGAACGCTGGGATGGGCGGCGCATGGGCACGGCGGATGCGGTTGACGCGCTGGGCATGGACGATGCGTTTCCGATCGACGACATCGACGACATCCTGCCCGGCCTGATCGAAGGGCGCGCGCGCGTCTACTACCACTTCGGCCGCGATACCGAGTTCGACCTCAAACTCATCGGCTGGGTCAATCGCGTACGCGCGCAGATACGCACGGGCGCAAAGCCGCCGCACGAGTTCGTCGCGCTTGCGCATCTGCTGCACGATCTGCGCCTGTACAAATCGCGCGGCGAACTGCGCCTGATGCGCAAGTCCGCGAAGATCGCCGCGCAAGCGCATCGGCGTGCGATGCGGGCCGCGCGGCCGGGCATGAACGAGCACGAAGTCGAGGCCGAACTGCTGCACACGTTTCGCAAGCACGGCGCCGTGCCGAGCTACGAACCGATCGTCGCCGGCGGCAGCAACGGCTGCGTGCTGCATTACCGCGCGAACGATGCGGTGTTGCGCGACGGCGATCTGCTGCTCATCGACGCCGGTGCGGAATACCAGTGCTATGCCTCCGATATCACGCGCACGTTTCCGCTCAACGGACGCTACTCACCCGCGCAGCGTGCGCTGTACGACATCGTGCTGGCCGCGCAGTTGGCGGCGATCGATGAGGTACGCGCCGGCAGGCCGTTCGATGCGTATCACGAAGCCGCCGTGCGCACGCTCACGCGTGGCCTCATCGAGCTTGGTCTGTTGTCCGGCGGTTTGGAAAAAAACCTGCGCGAGCACACCTACCGCACGTTCTACGCGCACAAGACCGGCCATTGGCTCGGCCTGGACGTGCACGATGTCGGCGACTACCGCATCGACGGCGAATTCCGCGTGCTCGAACCGGGCATGGTGGTCACGGTCGAGCCCGGTCTGTATATCGCGCCCGATCTGAAGAGCGTGCCGGCCCGGTTCCGCGGCATCGGCATCCGCATCGAGGACGATGTGATCGTCACCCGCGGCGATCCCGAAGTCATCTCGGCCGATGTCCCCAAGCAGGCCGATGAGATCCAAGCACTGATGGCGGCCGCGTGATGAACATCCCGCACCGATGGCGTGTGCGGCTGGCGTGCCTGCTGGCCGTGTGTGCGTTCGCCCTGAACGCTGCACAGGCGCAGACGCTGGATTATGGCTTGTTTGGAACCTTGCACTTAAGCCGGCCGGCCGGCGCGATCGCGCATACGGTGCTGCTGTTCTCGGACGCGACCGGCTGGACGCCGCGTCAGGATGCGCTGAGCGATGCGCTCGCACGCAATGGCGCCTTTGTCGTCGGCATCGATCTGCCGGCGTATCTCCAGCGCATGGAATCGATCAAGGATAAGTGTTCGTTTCCGGCCGCGCATGTCGAGGAAGTCGCGCACTGGATCGAACGCCACGAAGGGCTGGAAACCTATACCTATCCCCTGCTGGCCGGCGACGGCGCCGGCGCAACGTTCGCCTACGCGGTGCTTGCGCAAGCGCCCGCCGGCACGTTCGAAGGCGCGCTCACGCTCGGCTGGGATTCCACGCTGCGCTTTCCCAAAAGCTTCTGCCATGCCGACGCCGGCACGGTGACTGCGGCGACCGCCGCCGGCGACTTCCGTATCGTGCCGGTGGCAAAGCTGCCCGCGCTGTGGCAGCCGTTGCCGTTCGCGAGCGATGCGCGCATCAACGAACTGGGCGGCCTGTTTGCGCGCGCGTGGCACCTGTTCGGCCTGTTGTGGCCGACGTTCGCGAGCAGCGATTCGGCATCCGCACTGGGCGCCGCCTATGCGCGTTGGCGCCGCAGCGAGGATGCCGTCGCCGCCTTGCCCGATGATGTGGCCGATCTGCCGCTGACCGATATCGCACCGACCGGTGCACGCAAACCCGGTGCACCGCCGCGCGTCGCGATCATCATCACCGGCGACGGCGGCTGGGCGGGTCTGGACCGCGGCGTCGCCGATGCGCTGACCGCGCAAGGCATCCGCGTGATCGGTTTTTCCACGCTCAAGTTCTTCTGGCACAAGCAGACGCCCGCAGCGACCGCCGACGCCATCACACGCGTGATCGCGCATTACGGCAAGGACGATCCGGACGTGCGCTTCGTGCTGATCGGCTACTCGTTCGGCGCGAGCCTGGTACCGGTCGCGATCAATCGCCTGCCGGACGCGGCGCGCCAGCGCGTGGACGGTGGCGTGATGATCTCGCCCGACGATACGGCGGTATTCGAGATCCACGTCGGCGACTGGTTCGGCTCGACCCGGCACGACGAGGCATTACCGCTCATGCCCGAACTGACCGCGAGCAAGGCGCCGTTGCTGTGCGTGCACGGCATCGACGAGGACGACAGCTTCTGCCTCAAGGCGCCGCGGCGCGGGCTGAGCCTCGTGCAATTGCCCGGCGGCCATCACTACAACGGCGACTACGAAGCACTGGGCGCCGCGATCGTCGATCACCTGCCGGCGGCGCCGATACGAGAGCCGTGAGAACCGGTCAGCGTTTACCGAGCAGGAAACGCCGATAACCGCCGGCAACCAGCGCGGCGATATCGATCAACAGACCCGGCACCCACAGCCCGCGCGGATAGGCCAGATAGGAGCCGGTCCATTCCGGCAGGAACTTCTCCTTGTAGCGCCGCAGTCCCTGATAGTTGTAGAAGCGGCCGCCGTACTGGAACGCAAGCGCGGCGAGGCGTTCGTTGATGCGCGCATACGGGTTGTCGCCGACCGCCGATAGCGGCGCCATGCCGAGACTGAATTGTTCGTGGCCTTGTTCCTTCGCCCACTGCATCACGCGCGCGAACAGAAAGTCCATCGTGCCGCGCGGCGCGCGTTCGACATGGCGCATCAGGTCCACGCTGGCGGTACCGTTCGGGCCGTAGGGCGGCAGCACGTTCGCGAAGGCGATCAGCCGGCCTTCGCGACGCACCAGCGCGAGCGGACTCCACGAAAAATAATCCGCGTCGAAGTGGCCGAGCGAGAAACTCTTTTCGTGGGCGCCCTTTTCCGCGAGCCATGCGGCGGAGACGTTTTCCAGATCGGTCATCAGCACAGTATCGAACGGCGGCTCCGCCAGTTCGAACGTCAGATGTTCCTTGACCGAGCGGTTCACCGCTTGGCGCAGGTCTTCCCAACGCTTGCCGGCGAGCGTGAATTGCGCAAGACGGATCGTCGCCAGTTCGCCGAGTTTGAACAGATCAAAGCCCAGATCGTGGTACAGCGACAGATCCGGTTCGAGTACCTCGTAGAACAGCGGCGCGCGATCCTGCGCGGCAGCGAAATGGCGAAAATCCAGAATCGCGCGCTTGATCGCGGATGGCGGGCCGCACGGCGACCCCAGCGCGACGAGGCGATCGCGCACGGCGCCGTAGGCGACCACCGCGTGCCGATCCGCGGACCAGAACAGATGCTTGTCGCCCATGAACGACAGATGCGCGAATTCGCCGCCGCCGTGCTCCAAGTACACCGCGCGCGCGCTTTCCAGTTCCTTGCGGTTGGGCAGTTTCAGCGGCGGCCTGCGCACCGCGAACGATTGCCAGAACAGATAGACCAGCACACCCAGCAGCGCGGCGAGCAGCCCGCGCGCCATGCGTGAGGAGTGCTCGCCGGCGCCGAAATACCACAGATCGAAACTGTCGTCGCCGAGCACGGCCCAGACGCCAATCGCGAAAAACGCGCAGACCACGAGCAGGAGTCCGCTGAGCCAGGTGAACGTCGTCAGCGAAGTCAGGCTCATCGCGCGATGGGTGAACTCGCGTTTACGCGTGCGCAGCAGCGCCGCGACTACGAGCAGAAACAACGCTTCGCCGAAGTGCAGCCCCTTGGTCACCGCAAGCAGCGCGCCGATCACCAGTACCCATAGGGTGAGGCGATAGGCCACACGCAGGCGGCCGTCGATGCCGCGGCCCAGGCCCAGCAGCAACACGCCGGTGAGGATCGACAACAGATACGAACTTTCGACCGTCGCCAGCGGCAGATGCTCGCGCACGAATTCGATGTGCTCGCGCACGGCGGGGATCGCCGCCGAACTCAGCAGCACCAGACCGGCGCAGAAAGTCAGCACGGCCAGAATGCGGATACCGATGCCGGCCAGCAGGCTCGCCGGCAGACCGAGCAGGCCGAACAGCGGATGCGTGCGCAGGCGCAGCGCGAGTTGGGTCATGCCGGGGATGCGCTGCGCGAGCATACCCGAGCCCAGAAACAGACCGGCCAGCAGCGGCAGCAGGTAATAGGCGATGCGGAACAGGAACAAGCCGGACAATACCTGTGCGTTGTCGTAGCCGCCGCTGGTCAACGCCAGCGTCATCAGCGTATCGAACACGCCCAAGCCGCCGGGGATCAGACTGAGCAGCCCCAAGGCCTGCGCCGCGGCGAAACTCGCCAGCATCGGCCCGGGCTTCACATGCGCGCCGGAGATGTACAGGCAGCCGTATAACACGCTCGCGCTGAGCACCCAGTCCACCAGCGACAGGCCGGCCAGGGTCAGTTTCAGGCGCAGCGGCGGCAGGCCCGCGCCATGCGGCAGCCAGCGCATCAACTTGCGCCGCGAGGTGAGGAAGAAGAAGGCCGGCAGATAGCAGGCGGCCGCGATCAATACGCCGATCGCCAACCCGCGCGCGGCCGTGGTCGGCGCGATCGGCATCGAACCGGTGGCCAGCGTGACCACGATCAGCACCGACAGACCCAGCAGTAGCGAAAGCACCTGCAAGCCGATCAGCGCACCGCCTTGCGCCAGTTCGATGCGGTGTGCGGAAAAGCCGAGCAGGCGCACGCCCGAACCGACCGCGCCGGAGAAATTGAGCACGTTCGCCAGCGAGTTGGCGACGAACGCGAGGCGCAGCATGTCGCGCACGCAGATGCCAAGGCCGAGCCAGCGCGCGATCGCCACATCGATGAGGCCGGTGAACGCGACCGCGGCCAGCGCAAGCAGGCCGATGCCAATCGCCGGCCCGGTCGGCACGTCGAGCAGGGTGCGTTGCATTTCGGGCAGATCGAACTCGTCGATACCGCGCGCGGCGAGCCAGCCGACCAGCGCGAGAAACGCCAGCGGCAGCAGCCAGCGCAGGTGCGCGGCCCAACCGCGTGCGACGGGTGGGTTCTGGCTGACGGATTCGTTGCTCATGGGCGGGGCTTTTTTCGGGAATCGCTGATTTTAAATCGCCGCAGCCAAGCAGCCTACGCCCCTCGTCCAGGCGAGGGGTATACAAACACGCGCGCATCACGCGGCCTGCATCCGCAAGGTATCGACGCGGCGGATCGCCAGCGCCAGTGCGACGCCGGTCACCAGCGTGAAATAAATGATGTCGATACTGGAAACGATGCCGCGAAAGAACGGTTCCAGATGTGTCGGTAGTGCCAGATAGTTGATGCCGCTGTTGTCGATGCCCTGCATGCGCGCCCCGGCATCCACTACCGCGAGCAGACCCGTCAGCGCCAGCGCGGCAGCGGCGGCCAGCGCGGGTTGCGCTGCCCACGCCGAACACACGATGCCGATGGCGGTCAGCGCCGCGGCGAACAGGGCGAGTCCGAGCAAGGCGGCAGCGAGTTTGCCCATATCCAGCGTCGTGCCCAAGGCGAGCGTCAGCGGCATCGCCGCGACCAGCGCGACGAGCACGAGCACAAAGCCCAGTGCGCCGGCATACTTGCCCAGCACAATACGCACGTTGCCGACGCCGCTGGCAAGCAGCAACGGCAAGGTATGCGCGCGGCGTTCGCCGGCGAAGGCACGCATGGTCAAGAGCGGCACCAGCACCACGAGCAGGTTCGCATGGACACGCAGCAGCGCAATGGCGACGAGATCGGTCACGCCCGGCGCGTTCTTCATGCCGCCGAGCTTGGGCGCAAGATCGAGAAAACCCTGCAACGCGATCAGGAACTGCCAGGCCATCAGCGCAACCGTGATCGCGGCGAGCAGCCACGCAAACGGCTGCACCGCGAAGCGGCGCCATTCAGTGCGGGCGATCAGTGCGGCGACGTTCATGCGACTTGTACCGTCGGACCAGCAGCAATCGCGAGAAACAGGCGTTCCAGCGCTGCACTTTCCGCCTGCAGATCATCCACACCGAAACCGCGCTCGACCAGCGCCGTGACGAGCGCGCTGCCGGTCGCGCCCGCAGCCAGATGCACACGCCAGTGCGTGGCATCGATCGGTTCGACCGACGTAACCTGTGGCAGCGATGCCCAGTCCTGTGCCTGCATCGGCTGGACGACGCCGACATGCAAGGTGGCATCCTCGCCCTGCGCATGGATCGCGCCGACATGCCGCAACACACCGCCGTGCAGGATCGCCACGCGGTCGCAGCACGCGGAAACGTCCGGTAGCACATGCGTGGAGAGAATCACCGCGTGATCCGCGCCGAGGCGGCGTATCAGCGCGCGCAGTTTCATCGCCTGCACCGGATCCAGGCCGGACGCGGGCTCGTCCAGTACGATCAGTTCGGGATCGTGCAGGATCGCCTGCGCAAGCCCGACGCGTTGGCGGAAGCCTTTCGACAGCAGTCCCAGCGGCCGCCGCCGCACTTCGCCCAGTTCGCAGCGATCCACCGCGCGCTCCACCGCGGCGGCGACGGCGCTACGTGCGACTCCTCGCAAGCATGCGCAGAAACGCAGGAACTCCTTCGTGGTCAACTCGTCGTAGAGCGGCGGCATCTCGGGCAGATAGCCGATGCGCCGGCGCGCCAGTTCCGGATATTCGTAGAGATCCCGCCCGTCCAGACGCACGGCGCCGCTGCTCGGCGCGAGCACGCCGGCGATCATGCGCAAAACGGTCGTCTTGCCGGCCCCGTTCACGCCCAATAGGCCGAGCACTTCGCCGCGCGATACGGCGAGATCAAAATCGTCCACGACCACACGGCCGGCGAGCCGGCGACTGATATGGTCGAGCACAAGCAAGGATTCCTGGGTAGTCACGAGGGGCGATTGTTCCGGTTTCGTGGCCTGGACGGCAATAGCAACCTGCGCCCGATACGCAGTCGCGGCATAAAATCGCCGCATGCCGATCGACCGACGCCCGCCCGCGATCTTTCTGATGGGGCCCACTGCGGCGGGCAAGACCGCGTTGGCTTGCGCGCTGGCCGAGCGATTTGCGCTGCGGCTTATCAGCGTGGATTCGGCGCTGGTTTATCGCGGGCTCGACATCGGCACGGCCAAGCCCGATGCCGCGACGCTCGCGCGCCATCCGCATCGGCTGATCGACATCCGCGATCCCGCGCAAGCCTATTCAGCCGCCGACTTCCGTACCGACGCGCTGGCGGCGATGCGCGAGATTACCGACGGTGGCGCAATTCCGCTCCTGGTCGGCGGCACCGGCCTGTACTTTCGTGCGCTCGAACGGGGTTTGTCCACGTTGCCCGAGGCCGATCCCGCCGTACGCGCACGGCTTGCCGAGGAAGCGGCCGCGGTCGGCTGGTCCACGCTGCATGCGCGGCTGGCCCGGCTCGATCCGCTCGCCGCGCAGCGCATCCGCCCGAGCGACGCGCAACGCATCCAGCGCGCGCTTGAAGTCGTCGCGCTAAGCGGCCGTCCGCTGTCGGCACAGCACAGCGGTCCACAACGCCGCTTGCCGTGGCGGATTCTCAAACTGGCCCTGCTGCCTAGTGAGCGCGGGCCGCTGCATGCGCGCATCGCCGCGCGTTTCGACGCGATGCTCGCCGCCGGCTTCGTCGAAGAAACGCGACGCCTGCACGCGCGGCCAGACCTAAATCCCGAACTGCCGGCCATGCGCGCGGTCGGCTACCGTCAGGTTTGGCCTTATCTGGACGGACAGATCGACGCCGCCACTTTCCGCGAGCGGGCGATTTTTGCGACACGGCAATTGGCCAAGCGCCAGATCACCTGGTTACGCAGCGAGCTGGATGCGCGCTGTTTCGTTCCCGATAGCGTCCGTTTACAGGAAGATGTCGTGCGTTTCGTGTCGGCGTTCCTGCCGGCGAACGGCGTGGCGTGATGTGGCGAGCCCCCTTCCCATCCTGATAAAATGAATGTGTGTTGAATCAGAAATGCGCCAAGAAGTGGGTTTTGGCGTATTGTGTGATGCTTTTCTGATTAATTTGGGTAGGAGAACAAGAACATGTCCAAAGGGCAATCGTTGCAAGACCCTTTTCTGAATGCGCTGCGGCGCGAGCGCATACCAGTGGCGATCTATCTGGTCAACGGTATCAAATTGCAGGGTACGGTGGAGTCATTCGATCAGTTCGTCGTGTTGCTACGTAACACGGTCAGTCAGATGGTCTACAAGCACGCGATCTCCACGGTGGTTCCCTCGCGCAACGTGCGGGTGGGGAGCGGTAACGCCGATGCGCCGCACACGTCCAACGGCAACATAGCCACGGAATCGGCGGACAACAACGGTAATGTCTGATTCCCGAAGGTAGTCTGCACTGTTCGAACGATCGAAAAAAGGGGAGCGCGCGCTGCTGGTACAGCCGCAGACACCCGGTCGCAGCGATCCGCTCGCGTTGCAGGAGTTTGGTGAACTTGCGCGCTCAGCCGGCGCCAGCGTCGTCGGCAGCGTGAGCGCGCGCGTCGAGCGGCCTAATCCGCGCTATTTCGTCGGCACCGGCAAGGCGGAAGAACTGCGCACGCAGCGGCAGGCGCTGGATGCGGATCTGATTCTGGTCAACCATGCGCTCAGTCCCCTGCAGGAACGCAATCTCGAAAAACTCACGCAATGCCGCGTCGTCGACCGCACCGGCCTGATCCTCGATATCTTCGCGCAGCGCGCGCGTTCGCACGAAGGCAAGCTGCAAGTCGAGTTGGCCCAGCTCAAGCACATGTCCACGCGCCTGGTGCGCGGCTGGACGCATCTGGAACGCCAGCGCGGCGGCGCGATCGGCTTGCGCGGCCCGGGCGAAACCCAGCTCGAACTCGACCGCCGCCTGCTCGGCGAGCGCATGAAGCAGTTACAGAAACGCATGGAAAAGGTCGAGACGCAGCGCGCGACGGCGCGCCGCTCGCGGCAACGCAACGCGCTGCCGGTGGTGGCACTGGTCGGTTATACCAACGCCGGCAAATCCACGCTGTTCAATGCGCTGACCGGTGCGGCCGTGTATGCGGCGGATCAACTGTTCGCCACCCTGGACCCGACGCTGCGCCGCTTGGATGGCCTGGATTGCGGGCCGATCGTGCTGGCCGATACGGTCGGCTTCATTTGCGATCTGCCGCACGATCTCATTGCCGCGTTCCGCTCGACGCTGGCCGAGGCGCGCGATGCGGACCTGCTGCTGCATGTGGTCGATGCATCGGATGCCGAACGCGAGCGGCGCATCGAGGATGTCACGGCGGTACTTACCGAAATCGGCGCCGGCGATTTGCCGCAGGTGCTGGTCTATAACAAGATCGACCTGCTGGATGCGGATGGCGCCGATGCCGCGCGTCCGGCGCGCGTGGATCATTTGCAAGGTGGGCAGTTGCCGCGTGCGTGGGTGTCGGCGACCACCGGCGCCGGCATCGAAGGACTCCTGCGCGTGGTCGCCGACCGCCTCGGCGCGCAGCGCGTGCGCGCCGAATTGCGTCTACCGGCCACGGCCGGCCGCCTGCGCGCGCGCCTGCACGCGCAAGGTCTGGTCGCGGACGAATCGGCCGACGAAACCGGCTGGCATATCCGCATCGACGCACCGCGCGCACTGGTCGAGCCTTTGTTCGGGTTGCCCGGCGGCGATGGCGACTGGCTGCGCAGGGTCTGTCAGCCATAGACCGTGCTTTGGTTGTTGGCAATAAATAGATTTGTCCGGTTTTGTAGCACATGAATTGTCCGCTTTGTGCAAGGCGGAGGAAGCGGCTGAAGGTGTGTGGCCTTGAGTTGCTTTCCCTCGCCTTGGGAAGCCGCGGCGGACTTGCGCAACTGCCTTCAACCCAGATTTTCCATTTGGAATCTCAAGCACTGGAGAAGTGCTGCATGAAGCTGACCGGCAACTCAAAGATTCTGGCCCGATTCCACAGCCCCTCGAACCACTGTCTGGGCTGCATCGTCATGGCCAGCTTGAGCACTTGCTTGTTTCGCCCCTGCGTGATGCGTCCGGCCTTGGCAAACAACTGTTGGCGCAGCGTGCTCAGCGTGTGCTGGATTGGTTGTAGCTTGGATGTGTCTGCCGCCTTGTCGTAACGCCGTTCAAAGGATGTAGCGCGACAGATCTTCGTTCTTGACCAGATCGCCAAGATGCGCATCGACATAAGCCGCATCGATCCGGTAATACTCGCCGCTGTTGTCGGCCGCGCCATATGAAATCTCGTCGAGCAGGCGTTCGAGCACGGTGTGCAGGCGGCGGGCGCCGATGTTCTCGGTGCGCTCGTTGACCTGGAACGCGATCTGCGCAAGCCGCTCGATGCCATCGACGGCGAATTCCAGCGTCACGCCTTCGGTGGCGAGCAGCGCCACATACTGCTTGGTCAGCGCGTGCTGCGGTTCGGAAAGGATGCGCTGGAAATCGTCCGCGCTTAGCGCGGCCAGTTCCACACGGATCGGGAAACGGCCTTGCAGCTCGGGCACCAGATCCGATGGTTTGGCGAGCGAAAACGCGCCCGAGGCGATGAACAGGATATGGTCGGTTTTGACGATGCCGTACTTGGTCGATACCGCCGAGCCTTCGACCAGCGGCAGCAAATCGCGCTGCACGCCCTCGCGCGAGACGCCAGCGCCGCTCCATTCGCCGCGCTGCGCGATCTTGTCGATCTCGTCGATGAAGACGATGCCGTTCTGCTCGGCGTTAACGATCGCCTGCGCCTTGATCTCCTCATCGTTGATGAGCTTGCCCGCTTCTTCTTCGACGAGCAGCGGACGCGCGCGTGCGATCGGCAGCTTGCGCGACTGTGTTTTCTGGCCGGCCAGCGATTGGAACAGACCGCGTAATTGACTGGTCATTTCTTCCATGCCCGGCGGCGTCATGATTTCCACGCCGACGTTCATCGCGAAATCCAGTTCGATCTCACGCTCGTCCAGTGCGCCCTCGCGCAACTGTTTGCGCAGCTTCTGGCGCGTGTCGTTATCGCGCGTTTCCGCCGGCACGGGTTCGCTGGCAAAGCCGGTACCCTGACGGCGCGGCAGCAAGGCATCGAGAATGCGATCCTCGGCACGATCCTCCGCCTGCGCGTACACGCGCACCTTCGCCTGTTCACGCGCCATTTTCACCGCGGTATCGGCCAGATCGCGCACGATCTGTTCGACATCCTTGCCGACATAGCCGACCTCGGTGAACTTGGTCGCCTCGACCTTGATGAACGGCGCGTTCGCCAGCGCCGCGAGACGGCGCGCGATCTCGGTCTTGCCGACGCCGGTCGGGCCGATCATCAGGATGTTTTTCGGCGTCACCTCCTCGCGCATGACCGGATCCAGCTGCATACGCCGCCAGCGATTGCGCAAGGCAATCGCGACGGCGCGCTTGGCCGCGTTCTGGCCGATGATGTAACGGTCGAGTTCGTTGACGATTTCGCGGGGAGTGAGTTCGGACATTACAACTCTTCGATGCTTACGTTGTGATTGGTGTAGATACAGATATCGCCGGCGATGCCAAGCGCCTTTTCGACGATCGTGCGCGGGCTCATGTGCGTATGTTCGAGCAACGCCTTCGCCGCGGCCAGCGCAAACGGTCCGCCCGAACCGATCGCGATCAGTCCGTTCTCCGGTTCGAGCACATCGCCGTTACCGGAAATGATCAGCGAAGCCGCCTTATCGGCCACGGCCAGCAAGGCTTCGAGCCGGCCCAGGCGGCGTTCGGTGCGCCAGTCCTTGGCCAGTTCCACGGCCGCGCGGGTCAGGTTGCCGCCGTGCTTGTCGAGCTTTTGCTCGAATAGCTCGAATAACGTGAACGCATCGGCGGTTGCACCGGCAAAGCCCGCCAGCACGTCGCCCTTGCCCAAGCGCCGGATTTTGCGCGCATTGGCCTTCATTACGGTATTGCCGAGCGTGACCTGGCCATCGCCGCCGATCACGACACGATCGCCACGCCGCACGGAGACGATGGTGGTGGCGTGGAAGCTGTCCATCAGTGGGAATCCTTCGCAAAAAGTTTAAGGTGGGGCCGGGTGCGGGGAATCCAAGAACCTGCTTGGTACGTGCTATTCACGCACCCGCCGCGCACGCGGATGCGCAGCGTCGTAGACCTTGGCCAGGTGCTGAAAATCCAGATGTGTGTAGATTTGCGTGGTACCGATGTCGGCGTGGCCGAGCAGTTCCTGCACGGCACGCAGGTCGCCGGAGGATTCCAGCAGATGACTGGCACAGGAATGGCGCAGCAGATGCGGATATACGTGCTTCCACACCCCCTGTGTCTGCGCGCGGAGGCGCAAACGCGCACGCACGCCGTTGGGCGTCAGCGGGCGGCCACGGGCGCCGCGCACCAGTGGATCGTCGTCACCGCAGGCGTCCTGTTCACGCAGCGCGGCCAGCGCGGCGAGCGCCTTGGCACCCACCGGAACAATGCGCGTTTTGGAGCCCTTGCCGGTCACGCGTAACAGACCATTGCTGGTATCCAGATCGCGCCAACGCACGGCGCACACTTCGGAAACGCGCAGGCCGCTGGAATACATGAGTTCCAGCAAGGCGCGATCACGCACGGCTTGGCCATCGCCGGCGGGAACTTCGACCAGTTGCACCATTTCGTCCGCATCGAGCACTTCGGGCAATTTTCGCCGCATCTTCGGCGAACGCAAGCCGATCGCGGGATTGCTCGCCACGCGCCCTTCGCGCGCGAGATAGCCGAAAAAGCTGCGCCAGGCCGATGCGGTGGCGCGCAGGGTCGCCGGTGAATGGCGGCGTTGGCTGTGTTCACTGGCGAGCAGCGCCTGCAACTGCGCGGGTTTGAGATCGCGCCACTGCTGCAACGCCTCGGATTCGGCGAAATCCGCCAGACGCGCCAGTGCAAGCGCGTAGTGCTCAACCGTGCTCGGCGAGTAACGGCGCTCGTCGCGCAGATAGATCAGGAAACGATCGACATCGCCGGCGAGCGGGTCGTTCATGTGAAACGCGCGAGCGCCGCCGTCACGGCATCGCCGATCAGCTTCAGGAACACGGTGCCCATGCCCGGATGGAAGCGGTTCGCATCGTGGCTGCCGATCGCCAGCATGCCCAGCGTGCCCAGCGGCAATAGCGCCGTGGAATGCACCTGCGTCGCCTTGCCGGCAAACAGGGTTTCGAGTTTTTCCTGCTGCAAGCGGCCGCACAGCGGTTCGGCGCACTTGAAGAATTCCGCGAACGCGGGAAACGCGCTCGCGCCGACCGGCTCGACGATCAGCCAATCGGTGACGGGCAGGTTCGGATCGGTGCGGAACAACACCAGGCGCACGAATTCGGTGCTGAAATCCTCGGTCAACGTGGCGGCGATGGCGACTGCCGTTTCCGGCAGCGTTGCGGCGCGCATCAGCGCCAAGGTCAGCGCATGCACGCGCACCATCAGTGTTTCGTTCCCGTGCGCGATTTCGATCAACTCGCGCAGGCGGCGCGTGAGTTCGCGGTTCTTGTCGCGCAGCACTTCGAGCTGATAGCTCGCCAGCGACGCGGTTTGCCCTTGTTCGCGCGGCAATACCAGGGCGATCGCCAAGTCCGGAAATTCGTTGAGAAATGCCGGATGGCGGCGCAAGTAACTGGCGACTTCCAGCGCGGTGAGACCTTCCTCGATACCAGGTTCGTTCATGAGATCCTCATTCATCCGTTCCATTCGCCTTCGAAAACAAAGGTACCCGGCCCCACCATCCACAGCGTATGTCCCGGCCCATCCCAGCGGATCGCTAGCTCGCCGCCGGGCAACCTCACGCGGACTTGAGCATCGAGTTTGGCGCGTTGCCGCAGCACCGCAACCGCGGCGCAGGCGCCGCTACCGCAGGCCAGCGTTTCGCCCACGCCGCGCTCCCAGACACGCAGCCGGATCGCCTCGCGCGACACGATCTGCGCGAAGCCGACATTGCAGCCTTCGGGGAATGCGCTCGCGTGTTCGATCTGCGGGCCGAGCGTATCGACGGGGGCGATCAAAACATCATCGACTTCGACGACCGCGTGTGGATTGCCCATCGAGACCGCCCCGATGGATGTCTCGCGGCCAGCGACATCGATGCTGTACACGTCTTGTGCGCAAGCCCCGGCACCGGCATCGATAAGCAGCGGAATCGCGGCGGGATCAAAGCGCGGCTCGCCCATGTCGACGCGCACGCGTCCGTCGGCGAGAAGCTCCACGCCGACCACGCCGGACGGGCTCTCCAAACGCACGACGCCCTCGCCCAGAACGCCGGCGCGCGCGAGCCAGCGCGCCACGCAGCGCAGGCCGTTGCCGCATTGACCGACGCGCTCGCCATTGGCGTTCCAGATGCCATAGGCGAATGCGCACGACGCATCGCGGGCCGGCTCGATGCTCAGCAGTTGGTCGAAACCGATCCCAAAATGGCGATCGCCCAAGCGCCGGATCGTCGCGGCATCCAGCGCGAACGGCTGCGTGCGGCAATCGAGCACGACGAAATCGTTGCCCAGCCCTTGCATCTTGGTGAAGCGCAGGCCCACGGGGTGGCGTCGTCAGTGATTGTTCGGGTTCGGCATGGCCGCCGGACTGTGCGTCGTGGACTTCGCAAGTTGCGGCGGCGGCTTCACCAACGGCCCCTTGTTGCCGCATGCGGCGACGAGCGCGACGAGCGCGACGAGCGCGAGAACGGCGATAGGGCGAAACAGGCGCGAACTCATGGCGATGTCCCGTGGTGGTAGAGGCGAAGTATAGCGGCCATACGTGTACCTTTAGCGGGCGCCTCGAAAAACCTACTGCGCTGGATAAGTTGCGCGCCGGCGTCGCGCAAATTCTCTTCGCTCGCTACGCTTTTTCGAGGCGCCCCCCATTCATGTCCGGCAATAGCACTTTCTCGTAACGCCGCGCGTCGTGTCCGTCCTCGTAATACGCGCGATGCATGCCCAAGTGCCGGTATCCGTGGCGTTCGTACAGGCGCTGTGCGCCGATGTTGTCGTTGCGCACTTCCAGCCGCAGCACACGGCTACCGCGCCGCCGTGCTGCCCGCTCAACCGCGCGCAGCAGTTTTTCGCCGATACCCGATCCGCGTTCGCACACGGCAACGGCGATGGAATACAGGCGCGCGACACGGCTGGAGCGGCGGAAAAACACGACTGCGGCGCCGACGACGCGCAGTCGGCGCGTGGCGACGTACACCTGCGCGCTTGCGCTTTTCAAATGATGGCGCCACTGGCGGGCGCACATGCGATCGGCCGCGAAAGTGGCGTTCTCCAATTCGACCAGCGCAGCGGCATCGCCGATCACAGCACGGCGGATATGTATTTCGCTCACGTTGTGGATAGGTTCTCGGGAAGGGAACAGGCGCTAAGAACCTGTCTAATACGCGACGCAGCCTATGCGCTCGCCGTAGCGACCGCAAGCATGCCTGTGTAGACTGTGCGCCGCTCATCATGCAGACCGCCGAACCCTTCCTCCCTGCCATCCGCCAACACGCGTTCGTTCGCGATCGTGCGGGTACTTTTGCCCAGCGCCCTGCATGAGCCGACTTCTGATCGTGGTCGAAAAAGCCTCGGACTGGGGCTCGTACTATCCGTCCGATAACGTCGTCACCGCGCAGGATTATCTGAAGGAGCCGATCAGCGCCAACGACGAGCGCACACAGGTCATCAACCTGTGCCGCAGTTATAAATACCTCGGCGCCGGCTACTACGTGTCGCTGCTCGCCGAGGCGCGCGGCCACAAGGTGATTCCATCGGTACGCACGATCAACGATCTGCGCCGCCGCTCGCTGTACGGTCTGGATATCGAGGATCTCAACGCCAAACTCGGCAATTTTCTGCCGGCCGGCGGCCGTGATACCACCGATTTCGGCATCCTGCTGTATTTCGGCGAGACTTCGTATACCGCGCTGGAAGATCTCGCGCGCCAGGTATTCGAGACGTTTCCGTGCCCGATCCTGCGCATCGAGTTCGAGCGCGAGCGCGTTTGGCAGATCGCGGCGATCAAACCGACCGGCCTGCATACGCTGTCCGATGCGCAGGAGGACGGCTTCGCGCAGGCGCTCGACAAGTTTTCCAAGAAACTCTGGCGCAAGCCGCGCGCGCGCAAGAAATTCCGTTTCGATCTGGCCATGCTGGCCGATCCGAACGAGACGATGCCGCCGTCGAACAGGCGCGCGCTGAAGGCATTCGTCGATGCCGGCGCCGAACTGGGTATCGAAGTCGATGCGCTGACCCGCAACGACTACACCAAGCTCGCCGAATACGACGGCCTGTTCATCCGCGAGACGACCGCGCTGGACAATCACACCTACCGTTTCGCCAATCGCGCCGAGAAAGAGGATATGGTCGTCATCGACGATCCAGGTTCAATCCTCAAGTGCACCAACAAGATCTACCTGCACGATCTGATGAAATTGCGCAAGCTGCCGACGCCGCATACCGAAATCCTCTATCGCGAAGATGCGAAGAAGCTCGCCGAACTGCCCGAACGGCTGGGCTTTCCGCTCGTGCTGAAAATTCCGGACGGTTCGTTCTCGCGCGGTATCGTCAAGGTAGAAGACGCCGCCGAACTCAAGACCGCCGTGGACACTCTGTTCCAGCACACCGCGCTGGTGCTCGCGCAGGAATACCTGTTCACGCAGTTCGATTGGCGTATCGGCGTGCTCAATCGCGAGGCGCTGTATGCGTGCAAATACTTCATGTCGCGCGGGCACTGGCAGATCTACAACCACGGCGCCAAGGGCACGGACAAATCCGGCGGTTTCGAAACCCTGCCGGTGCGCGATGCCCCGGCCGACATCGTCAAGCTCGCGCTGAAGGCGACCGCGGCGATCGGCGATGGGCTCTACGGCGTGGATCTCAAGCAGGTTGGCCAGCGCACCGTGGTGATCGAAGTGAACGATAACCCGTCGATCGACGCCGGCGTTGAAGATGCTTACCTCGGCGGAGACCTGTACCGGCGCATCATGGACGAGTTCCTGCGCCGCATGGAACGCAAACGCATGGGTTCGCACCGCTGAGGCTGTGCCGATGCACTACGCGGCGTTCGCGCCGCGATGTTTGCAGCACACGTATCCAGCGCGCGCGCCCGATCCAGGCCAGATCGATCAGCGGCGCGACGACCAGCCAAAACGGTAGCGTTGCGCCAAACGCCGTGCTGCCACGCGCCCAAGGCACGAGCGCCAGCACGATGCAGCCGGTAACGAACCACGCGTGTAGAAATACAGTCGCCGGCGTGGCGATTCGCGCCGGTTGACCCTTCCGCGAATAGGCACCGGTGGAGGACGAAACGATGGGGGTGACCCGCATGGCAATACTCCGTTGAATTTGGAGTCCGCAGCCTGCCACACGTCGGTCTCACCGGCTGCGACACCGCATGGCCGATCACGCGGCCTATCGAAAACCTGTCCAAATTCGCGAACGACCTGTCAGTTCGGCGTGGGTACCGGACGACGTAGGGTCTGGCGCGTGCTCGGTGGCGGTACGCCGGTGCTGCCGTCCAATTCCGCAGCGACATCCGTATAGCCGATCAGTGCGGCCACATCGGCGGCGGTGCGCCCGAAATGGTCGGTCAGGTCCGGCATGGCTCCGCTGCTCTTGAGTAACCGCGTGCAACCGAGCAATCCGTGCATTGCGCACGCATGCAAGGGGCTGACGCCGCGCTGGTCCTGGGTATTGGCTTTGGCGCCCTGTTGCAGCAGCAGCTGTGCAAGGCGCAGCAGATGCTCGGCATCGCAGGGCACACCCGGCTGCGCGCGCGCGCCGAGCAGGATCAGCAAGGCATCTTGATCGGCTTGATTGCGGGCATCGATGCGCGCGCCGGCACGCAGCAGAAGTTCGATCAGGTCGCGTGCACCGGCGGTGTCGCCGCTGTCGAACGCGTATTGCGCGGCTGCATGCAAAGGAACATTGCCGCGTTCGTCACTCGCGTTGGCATCGGCGCCGGCTTCGAGCAGGGCTTCGGCGGTGCGCTGCTGGCTACGTGCCACGGCGATCATCAGCGCGGTACTCCCGCCGATCAAACGCAGATCCGGCGCGACGCCGTTGCTGAGCAGAATGCGTACGATCGCTTCGCGCTTCGCACTCACGGCAACGCCCAGCGCGTGGATGCCCGAATGGGTGACGTGCGCGACGTCCGCACCGGCCTCGATCAGCCGCACGACGAGCGCAGCATGCCCCGAGCCGGCGGCACGGATCAGTGCGGTCGCACCTTGCGCATCCTCGGCTTCGAGCGAAAAACCCAATTCCAGCAAGCGATCAACCGCGTCGATGTCGCCGACGACCGCGGCGGCCGGCATATCCGATGCGCGCAATCGACGTCCCGGCAGATGCCAGAGCGGCCAGTTCAGCCAACGAGCAATGCCGTTCTCCTTGCGCGCAAGGGCCAAACCCAGCGGCGTTTCGCCAGTAATGGCCGCGATTTCGGGATTCGCACCAGCGCGGATCAGTAAGCGCAGCAACGGTACGGCGATTTCCGCCGCGTGCCGGACCGCCAAATGCAGCGGCGTGCGGCCTTGTGCGTCGCGCGCATCGGGATAAGCGCCGCGATCCAGCAGCTCGGTCACCAGCGCCACGTCGCCCGCAGCGGCCGCCAGATGCAGTGCGCTGCGCTGACCGGCACTGCCGCACCAGTCCGCTCCGCGCTGAAAAAGTTCATACGCAAGACGGCGGATTGCCGCGCCATCGTCGCCTTCCGGCGCCATCCAAAGCACGCGTGCGAGCAGCCCTGCGCCACCCGGTGCCGCACCGCGCGCGATCCAATCGCGCAGCGCATCCTGCGTATCCGGCAAACCAGCGAGCAAAGCGTCCGTCAGGAGGCGACCGTCGCTCGTCTCCCCATCGCCGGAAAGGCCATGGTTGAGCAGCCAGGCACGCTGCGCGGAATTTTTCGGCGCGGCGAGGTCCAAATACAGATCGGCCAGCGTTTCCATCGGCCATTCGTGCAACACACCAACGAATTCGGCAGCGACATTCCAGTGCCCGAAGCGCAAGGCATCCAGCAGATGATCCGCGCTCGCGGCCTGCATCGATGGCGCACCACCGGCAAACGTGCTCGGCAGCGGATACCCAGGGTCCAGCAACGCCACAATGTGCCAACGCCCGGCCGCGGCCGCATAATCCACAGCACGCTTGCCATGCATTGCGACATGCATGCGATCGGCGCCCAGCGCAAGCAAAGCGCGCACGGTATCCTCGCTCGCATGCCGTGCCTGACAGGCGAGGATCAGCGCGGTGCGCGCGCTGGTATCGACAAGATCGGGCCGTGCCTTGTATTTGCCCAGTGCGTGAACGACCGCAGCCACGCCGCACCGGGCCGCTTCCATCAAGGCCGTGGTGCCGTTCGTGTCGGCAAGATCGACACGGGCGCCCGCCGCGAGCAAGGTTTCCACGATGCCCACGTGACCCGCAAGCGCAGCATTCATCAACGGTGTGCGGCCGAGCGGCGCGCGTGCATCGACGCCGGCGCGGTGCTTGAGCAACAATTTCACGCCCGCCGGATCGTCGCTGGTAATCGCTGCCGCAAAACCCAGCGCGGGCTGCGTGCCCACAACATCGGCTTTCGCGCCATGTTCGAGCAGGAAGGCCGCGATGCTCCAGTTCGCATTGGCACAGGCGCTGGCCAACGCGGTCAATCCTTCCTTGTTGACCGCATCGATCTCGACCGCGGCATCCAGCAAAAGCGCGGCAATGGTCGGCTCGGCACAGCGCGCCGCATGATGAAGCGCGGTATTGCCCGCCGCGTCTGCGATGCGCGCGTCGGCGCCATTGGCGAGCAGCGTCGTGACGGCCTCGGGCCGTCCTGCGTAACTATCGCGCGTCGCCGCGATCAACGGCGTGATGCCGCCGTGAATGCGATTGACATCGCCTCCCTCTGCAATAAGCGCACGCAACAAGCGCAAGTCCGGCAGCGTCGCCGCCAGCATCATCACACTGCGCTGGTCGCGCTGGCCTTCGGGCGGAACGGTATCCGGATCGGCCCCGCATTCGAGCATGGCCAAGGCGAGCGTTACCCGCGCGGAACGCGCCGCGGCCAGTAACGTCGCACCAACGTCCGTATTCGCGATGTCGATAGGCGAATTCTGCGGCTCGGCCAGTGCTGGTGACGGCGATGGCTCCGCGGCAGGCAACGGCGGCAGCGAGATATCCGGCCGCACGGCGCGTGCACCGTGATGAATGAGCAGCGCATCGGCCAGCGGAACAATCAGTGCGTACACGACGATCGCAATGCTGCGCGCCATGCCGGAAAGAAGTCCATCAAACCCGGCCAGTATCAACACGCCGACCGCGAGTATCGGCATGACCAGTCCGGTCGGAAAACCATGACTGACGAAGTGATCGCGCTCACGCACGAGGTGGCGGGTTGCCGCGAACAAGTAGCGCAATGCATGCAGCAAGCGGTAAGCAGGCGAATCATCCTGCGGATGCGCATCATTCGGGTGCGCATCGTTGCGGAAAAACGGCAGCGTGAACAGGGGCCAGACCGACCATGTCGCAAAGACCACCCCCACCAGCGCAGCCGAGAGCAGGAGCGCCGCCGATAACGAGCCCCCACGCACCAACCCGCCCACGGGAAGCGCCAGAACGGCCGCAATGATCGCTGTATAACCGGCAAACAGGATGAAATAGGGGATACCTTGGCATTCCAGGCTGCGCATGAAACCCGCGTCGTCGCCAGTATCCATCGCCTGCGCAATGGCGGTCATCGACCAGGCATTGCCGAACAACAGCAGCAACAGCGTCAGCGGATGATCGATGAGCGCGGCAAGTGCCAGACATATCCACGCCGGTGCAAGATGACGGGCCGCCGAATAGATCGTGTTGAGTCGGTTGACCGCGTGTTTGGGCATTCCTGTTGATACTCCAGCACGGCGACGCTGCGTCTAACGCAAGAGTATATCGGTACTGTCGCGCGTGCGTTGCCGGTATGTTTCCGAATGGGCGCCAACCGCTGTAACAGCCCGTCATTGGCCCACTGGAAAAACAAACCCCCACAGCTATGCTGCGGGGGTTTGGGATGAAGCCCTTGGCGATGACCTACTCTTGCATGGCTTAAGCCACACTACCATCGGCGCTACTGCGTTTCACTTCCGAGTTCGGGATGGGATCGGGTGGGACCACAGTGCTAATGTCGCCAAGGAACGGGAGCGAGTCGCGCAAGCTGCGCGGACTCGGCATGGGGACTTGGGACGTAACAATTGCGTTTTGTTGTCGTCAGACCTCTCGTTGAGGCTGCGTTTCCTTGAAGAAGGCACCCCTGTGGGGCACTTTGCTCTTCGCGGAATGGACTCTGCGTCCGGTAAAGCGTCTTGGAGTTATATGGTCAAGCCGCACGGATCATTAGTATCAGTTAGCTCGGCATTACTGCGATACACACCTGACCTATCAACCACGTAGTCTTCATGGTTCCTTCAGGGGACTTGTGTCCCGGGAGATCTCATCTTGAGGCGCGCTTCCCGCTTAGATGCTTTCAGCGGTTATCGCTTCCGAACATAGCTACCCGGCAGTGCCACTGGCGTGACAACCGGAACACCAGAGGTTC
>JAISPQ010000123.1 GCA_031274955.1 Rhodanobacter sp. | reverse complement strand
CGGGCAATCCGCAAGGCCGCGACGGCAATCCTGCCGAATCCGCACACGTATCGTCACCGCGTTCGGGGTGCTCCGCAAGGAGTCGCACGCGGCGGATACGTGGAGGTTCAACCCCGGGCTACACCGCATGGATATACATCCGCGGTGCGCCCATGCATTGGAGTTTTACCATGCCTCAAGTCACCATGCGTCAGATGCTCGAAGCCGGCGTGCATTTCGGTCATCAGACCCGTTATTGGAATCCGCGCATGGCGCCGTACATCTTCGGCGCACGCGGCAGGATCCACATCATCAATCTCGAAAAGACCCTGCCGCTGTTCGGCGATGCGATGAACTTCATCTCGGCGATCGCGCAAAAGCGCGGCACGATCCTGTTCGTCGGCACCAAGCGCTCCGCGCGCGACGCGGTGAAAGAAGAAGCCGGACGCTGCGGCATGCCGTACATCTGCCAACGCTGGCTCGGCGGCATGCTGACCAACTTCCGCACGGTCAAGCAATCGGTCGGGCGTCTGAAAGAACTGGAAACGATGGCCACCGACGGCACCTACGACCGTCTGGTCAAGCACGAAGTGCTCGGCCTGAGCCGCGAGCGCGAAAAGCTCGAAAATTCGCTCGGCGGCATCAAGGACATGAATCGTCTGCCGGACGCGCTGTTCGTGATCGATATCGGCCATGAAGACATCGCGATCAAGGAAGCCAAAAAGCTCGGCATTCCGGTCGTTGCGGTGGTCGATACCAACTACGATCCGACCCTGGTCGACTACGCGATTCCGGGCAACGACGACGCGATTCGCGCCGTGCAGTTGTACGCCGGCGCCGCCGCGGATGCCGTGCTCGAAGGCAAGGCCGCCGCGCCGGCCATCATCGCCAGCGAGAAGGACGATTTTGTCGAACTGGACGCCGAAGGCAATCCCATCGCCAAGGAACCGCGCGAGCGCGAACGCGACGAGCGCCGTCGGCCGGGTCCGCGCAAGCCGGCCCCGGGCAAGCGCCCGCCGGCCGGCCGGCGGGGTGCCGGTCCGCGTAGCGGCAGCAGGGATGGCGGCAAGGACACGGGCAAGAATGCTGGCAAGGATACCGGCAAGGACGCCAAAAGCGACGGCGACAACGCCACGCCGGCCGCCGCCGAGGCGTCATGATCGGGCCGCATGAGGCGGCCGTGAAAACACATCCGACCGCCGTGCGGACCTGACACCCCTTATCAAGGCGCGCCGCGCGCGCCGCTCCCTATTTTCGAGGTATACCTGATGGAAATCACTGCTCAACTGGTCAAGGAACTGCGTGAGCGTTCCGGCGCCGGCATGATGGAATGCAAGAAGGCGCTGTCGCAAAACAACGGCGACATCGACGTGGCCATCGAATGGCTGCGCAAGCAGGGCTTGGCCAAGGCCGACAAGAAGGCCGATCGCGTCGCCGCGGAAGGCCGCATCCTTTTGGCCCGCGACGGCGGCAAGGCCGTGCTGGTGGAAATCAACAGCGAAACCGATTTCGTCGCCAAGGACGAAAGCTTCCTTGCCTTCGCAAACCAAGCCGCGGACATCGCGCTCAAGAGCGGCGCAGCAGATGTGCGAATCCTCGCCGATGCAGCGTGGCCGGGCGGTGGCAATGTCGAGCAGGCACGCCAGGCACTGGTCGCCAAAATCGGCGAGAACATCCAGATCCGCCGCCTGGTGCGCATCGATAGCGCACATACGATCGGCGCCTATGTGCACGGCAGCCGCATCGGCGTGCTGGTGGAACTCAAGGGCGGTTCCGCCGAACTTGCGCGCAATATCGCGATGCACGTCGCCGCGATGAATCCGGTGTATATCTCCCCGGCCGATGTTCCGGCCGACATCGTGACCAAGGAACGCGAAATCGCGCTGGCGCAGATATCCGAAAAGGACAAATCCAAGCCGGCGGAAACTCTCGAAAAGATCATCTCGGGCAAGACCAACAAAGTTATCGCCGAAATGACGCTCACCGGCCAGGCATTCGTGATCGATACGAATACCACGGTCGAAGCCGCACTCAAGAAAGAAAGCGCTCAGGTGCTGAAAACCTATCGCCTCGTCGTCGGCGAAGGCATCGAGAAGGTGCAGGAAGACTATCTGGCCGAAGTACAGAAGGCGATGAAGGTCTGATCCGGGCTTTCTTCCTGACTAAATACGAAAAAGCCGCGGTGATCCCGCGGCTTTTTCGTTGGCGCATGACGGAATTCATCAGACTGTCGAAAAGCCGTCGGCTATGCCTTTAATCTGGGATGAAAACCTTGCTACTCATGGAAGCCGACAGGCGGGCAGGGTGGCTGAGATTCCCTCCGCACAGGGTGCGCAAAGACCAATGAAGTGCCCGGGCAGCTACACTATGTATGTTTTGCCTGCCGGAATTTCTCATGTCCGCCGACATCAAGTACAAGCGCATCCTCCTGAAACTTTCCGGTGAAGCCTTGATGGGGGCGGCGGGCTACGGCATCGACCCGAAGGTGCTGTGCCGGCTCGCGCGCGAGATCATCCAAGTGCAGCGCGCCGGTGTGCAGATCGGCGTCGTGATCGGCGGCGGCAACATCTTCCGTGGCGAAGGCCTCGCCGCGGCCGGCATGGACCGCGTGACCGGCGATCATATGGGCATGCTCGCCACCGTGATGAACGCGCTGGCGATGCAGGATGCCATCGAAAAAATCGGCGGCTTCGCGCGCACCATGAGCGCGATCAAGATCAACGAAGTCTGCGAGGATTTCATCCGCCGCCGCGCGATCCGCCACCTGGAGAAGGGGCGCATCACGATCTTCGCCGCCGGTACCGGCAATCCGTTCTTCACCACCGACTCCGCCGCCGCGCTGCGCGCGATCGAGATCGGCGCCGATCTGCTGCTGAAGGCGACCAAGGTCGATGGCGTCTACAGCGCCGATCCGGCGCGGGACGCCAACGCCAAGCGCTACGAACAACTCACCTACGATGAAGTCATCCAGCACAATCTGCGGGTGATGGACACCAGCGCCATCTCGCTGTGCCGCGATAACCGCCTTCCGCTACGCATCTACAACATGTCGCACGAAGGTGATCTGATGCGCATCCTGGGCGGCGAAGCGATCGGCACGCTGGTCAGTGCGCATGCCTGAAAATGCGGGATTGGGGATTGGGATGGGAGAAAAAGCCGATCCACCATTCTTCCGTTCAGAATCCCCACAAGCAGCCCTTTCTCACGCGTGGGAGAGGAGAGAAAATTTTAGACGAATTTTGGAATGCGGCGATGAAGATTTTTCTAAACGGTCAGGAACACGATATCGGCGCCGGCGCCTCGTTGCTGCAACTGCTCGAGCACGCGGGCCATGCCGGCCGGCGCGTCGCCGTCGAGATCAATCGCGAGATCGTCCCGCGTAGCCGGTATGGTGAGCGCCTGCTGGATGCCGGGGATCGTGTCGAAATCGTGCAGGCGATCGGCGGCGGTTGATGCGCCGCATGCGGGTAGACCGGCGATAATGGGCGCCTGTTCTGTCGAACGTACCTCGCCATGAATGCCTTGCCCGAAACCCGATTCGATACCGCCGCCGATCCGCTGGTGATCGCCGGAAAAACCTATCGCTCGCGCCTGTTGACCGGTACGGGCAAGTTCAAGGACCTGGACGAGACCGCGCGCGCAACGGCCGCGGCCGGTGCGGAAATCGTGACCGTAGCGATCCGCCGCACGAACATCGGCCAGCATCCGGGCGAGCCGAATCTGCTCGACGCGCTGCCGCCGTCGCGCTACACCCTGCTGCCGAATACGGCCGGCTGCTACAACGCCGAAGAGGCGGTGCGCACCTGCCGCCTCGCGCGCGAACTGCTCGATGGGCACACACTGGTCAAGCTCGAAGTGCTTGGCGATCCCAAGACGCTGTTCCCGGATGTGGTGCAGACGCTGGCTGCCGCGCAAACGCTGGTGGAGGAAGGCTTCGATGTGATGGTGTATACCTCGGACGATCCGATCCTCGCGCGCCGCCTCGAAGAAATCGGCTGCGTCGCGGTGATGCCGTTGGCTGCGCCGATCGGTTCGGGTCTGGGTGTGCAGAACCGTTGGAACCTCCTGGAAATCGTCGAGAACGCCAAGGTGCCGGTGCTGGTCGATGCCGGTGTGGGCACGGCCTCGGATGCCGCGATCGCGATGGAACTGGGTTGCGACGGCGTGTTGATGAACACCGCGATCGCCGGTGCGAAAGATCCTGTGCTGATGGCGCATGCGATGAGGCTTGCGGTCGAGGCCGGCCGCGCGGCCTATCGCGCCGGACGCATTCCGCGCAAACGCCACGCTTCCGCGTCGAGTCCGCTCGATGGCTTGATCGCCTGATAGGGTTTGTTCGGGATACGGCGCCAGGGGCGATTAGTGTGAAAATATCCGGTCGTTCTTCCCGCGAAGGCGCCTCCTGTTTCGTCATTCCCGCTTTCGCGGGAATGACGTCGTTGGGTGGAGAGGGTGTGGGTGAGCGGTGTCGGGGGTACACACCGCCGGCGAGTGCCCAACCAAGGATGGCCGGGCTGGAACACCGCACCAGGGACGGTTCGTATGCATAACCGCCCCATTCGCAGCTTCGTGTTGAGGCAAGGTCGCTTCACCCCGGCGCAGCAGCGCGCGTTCGATCTGTACTGGTCGCGCTACGGTCTGGATTACACCGGCGCGCCGCGCGATCTGCATGCCGCGTTCGGTCGCGCTGCACCGCGTGTGCTCGAAATCGGCTTCGGCAACGGCGAACAGTTGCTGCATGGCGCATGCGCCGAACCTGCGCGCGATTTCATCGGCATTGAGGTACACCGGCCCGGTGTTGGGCGGCTGATGAACGGACTCGCCGCGGCGGGCGTCGCCAACGTGCGGCTGTACGAGCACGATGCCGTGGACGTACTGCGCGATGAAATTCCCCCCGATTCGCTGGCCGAAACGCGCATCTACTTTCCCGATCCCTGGCCCAAGAAGCGCCACCAGAAACGCCGCCTGATCCAACCCGAATTCCTCGCCCTGCTTGCCGGTCGCGTCGTGCGTGCGGGCCGCTTGCATCTGGCGACCGACTGGGCCGACTATGCCCAGCATATGGCGCAGGCGCTTGCGCAAACGCCGATGTGGAAGCCCGATCCGCGCCATGCCTCGCCGGCGGTGCGACCACCGTGGCGTAGCGAAACACACTTTGAACGCCGTGGCCTGCGGCTCGGACACGGCGTTTGGGATTTCGTGTATGAGCGTATTTGAGAACTTTTTGGGAAACGACCGCGGTCTTCTCCCCAACCCCTTTCCCATAAATGGGAGAGGGGCTTGGTGCGATCCCCTCTTCCGCTTGCGGGAGCGGGGGGCAGCCCCATGCAGCGCTGGCGGCGCTGCCGGCTTGCGCCCCGGAATCGATGGTACACCGGCGGGTTCCTGGCCAAGGTGGAAAGAGGCGGAGGAAGGGCGTGCGCGGCCCTTCGTCATCACTCGGTCAGGGATCGGTACATAGCCCCGATGGATACCGGCCTGACCCTCACCACCAACATGACGCTCGTGTTCGCGTTGCTCGCGTTCACGGTGCTGATGCTGGTGCTGGAATGGATTCGCGCCGATCTCGTCGCGCTCTTGGTGATCGTGGTCATCGGCATCACGCGCCTGCTGCCGGTCGAGCAGTTGTTCGAGGGTTTTGCCGGCAACGCGGTGATTTCGCTGATCGCGGTGATGATCATGGGCGCGGGACTGGATCGCACCGGCATGTTGAACAAAGCCGCGTCGTTCATCCTGCGCATGGCCGGCGGCGTCGAATCGCGCATATCGCTGTTCGTCAATGCGATGGTTGGAAGCCTTTCCTCGGTAGTGCAGAGCCAGGCGCTGTCGGCGCTGTTCCTGCCGGTGGTCGGTCGCATCAGTTCGCGCACCGGATTGCCGCTCAAGCGTCTGCTGTTGCCGATGGCCTGCATGATCCTGTGCGGCACCAATATAACGATGATTTCGAACTCGCCGCTGATCCTGCTCAACGATCTGATCGCGAACGCGAACCGCAACCTGCCGCCCGGCGCGCAGACGATCCAGACCTTCACGCTGTTCGCGATCGCGCCGGTGGGTATTCCGCTCTTGCTGTGCGGCTTGATCTACTTCGCGCTGTTCACGCGCAAGCTGCTGCCGGGCGAGGAGAATCGCCAAAAGGTGACGTCCGGCCGTACCGAAACCTACTTCGCCGAAACCTACGGCATCGACGGCGACGTGATCGAGTTGATCGTCACCGTGGACAGCCTGCTGGTCGGCATGAGTGTCAGCGAGATCGAACAGTTACGCGGCGCACCGCTGATCCTCGCTCTGAAAACCGGCAACGAAGCGCGCCTCGCGCCGCCGGGCGACCAGATGATCTGGGTCGGCAGCGTGCTCGGCGTGCTCGGCAAACGCGAAGCGGTCAGCGATTTCGCCAATACGCAGCTGTGCCAGGTACAGCCGCGTCTGCGCAACTTCGGCAACCTGTTCAATCCCAACCGCGCCGGCATTGCCGAGGTAGTGATCCCGCCCAATTCGCACTGGGTCAAACGAAGCGTCAGCGAGTTACGCGTACGCAAGACGCACGGTATCTCGGTGCTCGCGGTGAACCGCGGCGATCAGGTGTTCCGCGAGGACGTACGCCAGGTCACGCTGCGCGCCGGCGATACGCTGGTGATGCACGGCTTCTGGCGCGATCTGGCACAGGCTGCCGAATCGCACGATTTCGTCGTCGTCACCGACTATCCCAAGGACGAACAGCGGCCGGGCAAGATCTGGCATGCCGCGGCCTTTTTCGCGCTGGCGCTGGGGCTGGGCCTGTTCACCGACATCAAGCTGTCGATCGCCATGTTGGCCGGCGCGGTCGGCATGCTGTTGACCGGCGTGCTCAACATGGACGAAGCCTACGATGCGATCAACTGGAAAACGATCTTCACGCTTGCCTGTCTGATTCCGCTTGGCTGGGCGATGGATTCCACCGGCGCCGCTGCGTGGATCGCACAGGAGGTGCTGCACTATCTGGGCGCCTGGCCGCAATGGGCGCTGCAAACGGTGATCGCGGTACTGACACTGTTCCTCGCGCAGATCGTTTCCAATGTCGGCGCGACGGTAATGATGGTGCCGATGGCGATCAACGTCGCGCTGGCTTCCGGCGGCAATCCGGCAGCCTACGCGCTGGTCGTGGCCATCTCGACCGCAAACGCTTTCATCATCCCGTTCGCGAACCCGGTCATCATGATCGTCACCGGACCGGGCGGTTATCGCGTACGCGATTTCCTGCGTGTGGGCATACCGCTCACCGTGCTGATGCTCGCGGTGATGCTGATCGCGGTGAATCTGGTATTCGGGGGTAATTGATACGACCCGTAAATGGTCTCAAGCAGACTCTAACGCGGCTGCAATGCTCGGCACTCGTGTTCCGGTTCACTATTGATCCGCTTACTCGAAGGTGACGCATATCGCGCCGTCGATCTCTTCACCGATTCTTGGTATATGCATCATGCGAAGATACCGGATCATAGGTGGGCGTTCCGGAGGTAAACATGGAAGCAGACTTTTGGCTACAACGCTGGCACGAGGGTCGCATCGGTTTTCATCGCGATACGGTGATGCCGCTGCTCGAAAAGCACTGGGGTGCACTGGCGTTGCCGGCCGGCAGCCGCGTGCTGGTGCCGCTCGCGGGCAAGTCGCTGGACATGATCTGGCTGACCACGCGCGGCTATCGCGTGCTCGGTGTGGAGCTGTCGCCACTGGCGGTCGAACAGTTCTTCAAGGAGAACGCACTCACGCCCGTGGTGCACGAATCCAAGTACGGCGTGCAGCACGTGGCCGGCGGGATCCAGATGATCCTCGGCGATGCGTTCGGACTCGATGTCCAGGCGCTCGCCGATTGCGGCGGCGTTTATGATCGCGCTGCGTTGATCGCGCTACCGCAGGAGATGCGTGTACGTTATGTCGATGAACTGTACGCGCGGCTACCGACCGGTTGTCGCGGCCTACTGATTACGCTGGAATATCCGCAGCAAGAAAAAGTCGGCCCACCGTTTTCGGTGGAGGAAGCCGAAGTACGCCGCTTGTACGGCACGCACTGGACGATCGACTTGCTCGAACGCCAAGACATCCTCGCGCAGAACCCGGATTTCGAGGTGTCCGCGCTATCGACGGCTGTGTATCGCTTGCAGCGTAGGAATCAAGCAAAAATAACTTGAACACTTTGCACGCGCACAGCTTACGTTCGGCTATGCATTTTTAGTTCAATCTGTCTTCGGGACGCCCTGCTGGACAGGTTCTTGCATAGGCGGCATTTCCGCAAATTTCGGCAATGCCGGATCCATGCAATCCCACGTCGGCGCCCGGCTGGTATAGATATCGACCTGCGGTTCGTACTGCGCGGGATCGTCCAGCGAGCCGGCACGGACGCCGATGAGTTTCGGCATGGCTGCGGGCTTTCCGAACATCTGCGAGCCGCAATGGGGGCAAAAGCCACGCCTTACCGGTTTGCCGCTAGCCCCGGCGTGCTCGTACCACTTCACCTCGCCGCGAATGGTGATGGCGTTTTCGGCAACGAAGAAGACCGGGACATAGCCGCTGCCCGAGGCTTTCTTGCAGTCCAGGCAATGGCAGTTTCCCGATAGGACCGCAGGGCTGGAACAGGCATAAGTGACCGCTCCGCAAAGGCAACTTCCTGATAGATTCATGGGGGATCTCCGCATAGGTGGATTGAATCGTTACGCCAACCAAGCCTCTCCATCGAGAAATCGCTTCGTCACGCCGCGGTAGCATAAACGCATGCCGCGGCCGGTGTGCTGTGGGCAGATGGGACAGGCTCTTATACATCGGCCATCACGGGCGGCAGACAACGCCATTCTCTGTTAGGCTGATCCTCACCCATGGAGGTGCCGTCATGAGCCTGATGTTCCGTGTGTCGTTTGTCGCCGTTCTGTTCGCGGCCGGTATCGGCTGCGCCGTGCTTGCCGCGAATGCGGCCGATCGGACTCGGCCAAAAGCCGATCTGCCGCGTCCGCCGGGCATCAACGATCCGGGCACCACGCCCAACGCCGCCACGCAGGGGGCGGACGCCAACGCTACCGAGGCCGACGATCCGCTGGCACCGCCGCCCAAACCAGATGCGCGTTTGGTCCGCGACAAGGCTTCGCGTGATGCCGCTGCCGCTCAGCAACGCATGGCGGCCAGCGATGTAACCACGCGCAAGCAGGGCGACGATATCGTTCAGGAATACCGCCAGAACGGCCACGTCTGGATGGTCAAGTACATTCCGCATAACGGGCCGATGCAGACTTTCTTGGATACCGACGGCAGCGGCCGCCTCACGCGCAATCCGCGCGAAGGCTCGGCGGCGCCGGTGTATTACACGCTGTACGATTGGAAATAAGCATCTGCCCAAAGCCTGCCTTGGCGTGTTACGGTTTTTGGGCAGGTTTCCAGAGCGATCAGGGTGCAAGCCAATCGCGCGGCTTGAGGTAATCGGTCAGCCGCGCTTCCGCGCTGCCAGGTTGCGGGCGGTACGCATATTCAAAGCGTACCCGTGGCGGCAAGCTCATCAGGATCGATTCGGTGCGGCCGCCCGATTGCAGTCCAAACAGCGTGCCGCGGTCGTAGACCAGATTGAACTCGACATAACGCCCGCGCCGATAGAGCTGAAATTCGCGCTCGCGCTCGGCAAAAGGCGTGTCCCGGCGGTGCTGGGCGATCGGTAGATAAGCATCCAGAAAACCGTTGCCGACGGCGCGCGTCAGTGCGAAGCAGTGGTCGAAACCGCCGGCGTTGAGATCGTCGTAGAACAGACCGCCGACCCCGCGTGCCTCGCCGCGATGCTTCAAAAAGAAATACTCGTCGCACCAACGCTTGTAGCGTGGATACACGTCCTCGCCGAACGGCGCGCAGGCCGCGCGTGCGACTTCGTGCCAGTGGCGCACATCCTCGTCGAACGGATAGAACGGCGTGAGATCGAAGCCGCCGCCGAACCACCAGGTGGGATCGGCGCTCTTGCCCTGCGCCTGGAAGTAGCGCACGTTCATGTGCGTGGTCGGCACATAGGGATTGCGCGGATGCACGACCAGCGAAACGCCCAGCGCACTCCACGGACAGCCGGCCAATTCGGGTCGATGCGCGCTCGCCGATGGCGGCAGACGGTCGCCGCGAACGCGTGAGAAGTTCACGCCTGCCTGTTCGAACACGGCGCCATCGCGCAGCACGCGCGTGCGGCCGCCGCCGCCTTCCGGACGCTGCCAGGCGTCCTCGACGAAACAGGCGCGGCCATCCAGCGTTTCGAGCGCGCGGCAGATGCGATCCTGAAGATCGGTGAAGAAGCCGAAGACGGCGTCGAGGGGACTGGAAGCGGGTGTATCGGGTGTGGTGTGCATGAGGCCATCTTAGCGTGGAAGAAGCAGGGAGTAGGGCTGAGGGAGCAGGGGGAGAGAAGCGCCTCCACTGTTTGCATCCGGCGCCTTTACTTACGGTCTCGATTGAACAGATAGCGCCGGTCGTCGAAACTGCCGACCCAATGCGGGTAGTAGATGACCATCAAGGTGACGAGCATGCCGTTCATCCAGGCTTCGGCATAGCTGAGCAGCACGAAGTACATGAAATAATCGCTGATCAACATTTCGACCGAATAGACGTCCGCGAGCCAAAGCACGATGCTGGTCAGCGCACCGGTGGACACCACGGCAATGGCGGCGCCGAAAAAAGTTGCGCAGAAGATGTAGCAGAAAAAGTTGGGCGGCAGGTAGCGTTCGACGATACGCAACAGCGCATCGGCGACGAAACAGGGGAACACGGCGGACAACAGCACATTGAGCGCGTAAGCCTCCCAGGCCGCATTGCCGCTGAGGGTCACTCCCGCTACGACGACCGAAAAACCGAGGATCGCCAACTGCCGGCCGAACATCAACGTGAAGGTCGTCGCTCCGAGTAAATGAAGATTGAGGCCCGGTTTGATCCCGGCCTTCGTGATCCAGAACAGGATGAGGACGACGATAGTCCCCATCCAGACGTTCATTTGGGAAGAATCGGCGATACGCTTCCACGGCGCGGTGCGCAGGCACCACAGCCAGATCAGGGCGAGCGGCACGCATGCCCCCCAGGCCCAGGTTTCAGGAAACAGTCCGGCGGGGAAATTCATGATGTTTGCGATTCTACAAAGCGGCGGCCGGAATCGGTACGGTCTGAAACAAATCGGTACCCAACCCGTAATGGGCAGTAGAGATGAGAAGGCGATGGTGGGGTTCGCGGACTCATCTACGCGACCTTGCGCCACGGTGCGCCGCCCGCGATCAGGGTCGCGCCCGCGGCCGCGGCAAACGCGACGATCAGTGATACCCAGGCCAACCGATGCACGCCGGGCATGCCGCCGGGAACGTTCAATAGTTCGTAGATCGCGATCGACAACGTGCGCGTTTCACCGGGGATATTCGCCACGAAACTGATTGTCGCGCCGAATTCGCCGAACGCGCGCGCAAACGCCAGCACGCAGCCGGCCGCGATGCCGCGCGAGGACAGCGGCAACGTGATCGTCATAAAGCGCCGCCATGCACCGGCGCCCAGCGTTTCGGCAGCCGCCTCCAGACGCCGGTCCACGCCATCGAATGCGGCGCGGATCGACAATACGAGCAGCGGAAATCCCATCACCGCGGCGGCGATG
>JAISPQ010000146.1 GCA_031274955.1 Rhodanobacter sp. | reverse complement strand
CTGGGGCCGGAAATGCGCTCGACCGGCGAAGTGATGGGCGTCGGCCGCAATTTCGGCGCCGCGTTCGCGCGCGCGCACGAAGCCGCCGGCATCGCCGCGCCGGCGCGCGGCAAGGCATTCCTCTCGGTACGCGATGCCGATAAGGACCGCCTGCTCGAAGTCGCGCGCGATCTGCTGCGCCGCGGCTTTGAGATCGTCGCGACCGGCGGCACGCATACGTTTCTCGCCGCACACGGCATCGCCTGCGCGCGCATCAACAAGGTCGCCGAAGGCCGTCCGCATATCGTGGACCTGATCAAGAACGGCGAAATCGTCTTCATCGTGAATACCACCGAGGGCAAGCAGGCGATCGCCGATTCGTTCTCGATCCGCCGCGAAGCCTTGCAGCAGCGCGTTACGTATTCGACCACCGTAAGCGGCGCGCGCGCGTTGCTGCACTCATTGGACTTCCGCAACAGCGCGCAGGTCCACAGCTTGCAGGAATTGCACAAGGAGTTGGTATGAATCGCCCCCCGATGACCAAGAAAGGCGCCGAGCGTCTGCGCGGCGAACTGGAACGGCTCAAGAATCAGGAACGCCCGCGCATCATCGCGGCGATTGCCGAGGCGCGCGCACACGGCGATCTGAAGGAGAACGCCGAATATCACGCGGCGCGCGAACAACAGGGCTTCATCGAAGGGCGCATCAAGGAACTGGAATCCGTGCTTTCGCATGCCGAGGTGATCGATATCGCGCGCCTCAATGCGGGTTCGCGCGTCGTGTTCGGCGCGATCGTGGAACTGGCCGATGAAGATTCCGGTGAGGAAATCGTCTATCAGATCGTCGGCGACCTGGAAGCCGACATCAAACAACGTCTGATCTCCATATCCTCGCCACTCGCGCGCGCGCTGATCGGCAAAAACGCCGGCGACAGCATCGAGTTTCAGGCGCCCAACGGCACGCGCAATTACGAAATCGTCGGTGTCCGCTACGAAGCCTGAGCAGCTTTTGAGAAACGATCTGCCATTCTCGCGAAAGCGGCAAGAAAGCAAAAACCACCTACAGCGTCGTTCCCGCAAAGGCGGGAATTCCAGTGCCTTTGCTGTACTTTTCATTAAGGGTGCCGCCTTATGCCACCACTGATCCGGTGCCGCCCGCTTCCGCATGTGATTGAATCATGGCCGGCCGGAATTCACCCCGTACTGGCGCGCGTGCTTGCCGCGCGCGGCATCACGTCCGCAGATCTCGCCCATATGCGCCTGTCCCATCTCGTCGCGCCGTTCGCGCTGGGCGGTATCGAGCGCGCCTGTGCCCTGCTGGAAGACGCACTGGTCGCGGATCGGCGCATCTGCGTCGTCGGCGATTACGATGCCGACGGCGCAACGGGCACCGCCGTGGCGATACGCGGCTTGCGCCTGCTCGGCGCAAAATCGGTCGGCTATCGCGTGCCGAATCGTCTTCGTGATGGTTATGGCTTGTCGTCGGCGCTGGTCGAGTCGCTGGCGGATGCGCCGGACATCATTCTGACCGTGGACAACGGCATCGCCAGCCATGCCGGTGTCGCCGCGGCGCGCGCACGCGGCATGCGCGTGATCGTGACCGATCATCATCTGCCTGGAGCGACACTGCCGGATGCCGATGCGATCGTGAATCCGAATGCTGTTGTTGAAAAGTGCAAACATGGACGCCTGCTTTGTGATTCATGCGCGCACGACGCGCGTTTGAATGCGGCCTTTCCGAGCAAGGCGCTCGCTGGCGTTGGCGTGGTGTTTTATTTGCTGCTCGCACTGCGCGCAAGGTTATACCCTTGCGATCGCCCTGATCGCGAAGATCAAAAAGCGGTCATCCATGACCGCCCTTCGTTATACCCTTGCGATCATCCTGATCGCGAAGATCAAAAAGCGGTCATCCATGACCGCACTTCGTTATACCCTTGCGATCGTCCTGATCGCGAAGATCAAAAAGCGGTCATCCATGACCGCACTTCTCATAAAAGTCGTCCTGACCTCTCCACGTTGCTCGATCTCGTTGCGCTGGGCACCATCGCCGATCTGGTGCCGCTGGATGCGAACAACCGCATCCTCGTCGATGCCGGTCTGCGCCGTATCCGCGCTGGACGCTGTTGCGCCGGCATCACCGCGCTGTTCCGTGCGGCGGGCCGCGATTCGGCGCGCGCGGTCGCCAGCGACATGGGTTTCGCACTCGGCCCACGCATCAATGCGGCTGGGCGTCTTGAAGACATGAGCCTGGGCATCGAATGCCTGCTATGCGACGAACCATCGCGCGCCGATGCGCTGGCTGCACGGCTTTCCGCGATCAATCAGGAACGTCAGGGACTGCAATCGGCGATGGTGGAACAGGCGCAAGACAAGGTCGCGGCGTTTCTCGATCGTTATCGTGCCGATGCGCTGCCGCTGGGCGTGGTACTGCACGAATCCGATTGGCATCCGGGCGTGGTCGGGCTGGTCGCCTCCCGGCTCAAGGAAAAACTGCATCGTCCGGTGATCGCGTTTGCGGACATCCAGAGGTCTGAATCATCCGGCACCACCGATGCGTTGATGAGCGGATCTGGCCGTTCCATTCAAGGCTTTCATCTGCGCGATGCGCTGACGGACGTGGATGTGCGTTGCCCCGGACTCATCGTCCGCTTCGGCGGCCATGCTGCGGCGGCAGGTCTGGTTCTGCGCGCGCAGGACTTGCTGCGATTCGCCGAAGAATTCGATGCCGCCGTGCGGCAGCGTCTGGATCCGGCTTTACTGGAACGGGAAATCTGGAGCGATGGTGTGCTGGATGCATACGACATCGGCCTTAATCTTGCGAACACCTTGCGCTATGCCGCGCCCTGGGGACAGGCGTTTCCCGAACCGAGCTTCGATGGCGTGTTCGATGTGCAGACGTGGCGCGTGGTCGGCGAGCGCCATCTCAAGCTGCGCTTGCGCATTGCCGGTGGTGGCGAGGCTTTCGATGCGATCCTGTTCGATGCGCAGGAATTCATCCCGCCGCCGTCGACCATCCGCGCGGTGTATCAACTCGACGTGAATCGCTGGAACGGCTGTGAGCGCGTGCAGCTTCTGCTTCGCCATCTCGAAGCGGTGTGATGAAAACCTGTCCATAAACTTCTCGTCATTCTTGTGAAAGCGGGACTTCGAAGGCATGGATGCCCAAGCAAACGGCGAAGCCGGTCCGAAAAGCCCCCGACCAAAAGCATCTTGGGGGCAAGCGGGCGTCATCCATGGACGTTGGATTACCGTAAAATAACCGTTTCTTTTGTCCGCACTTTCTAACACCAATGATCGAAACCAATCCGATCCGCTCACGCATCGACGATCTGCAGGGTCGTCTGGCGTTGCTCAGGGGGTATCTTTGACTACGATACCAAGGCCGAACGGCTCGAAGAAGTCGCGCGTGAATTGGAAAACCCCGACATCTGGGACAACCCGCAGCGCGCGCAGGATCTCGGTCGCGAGCGCGCCAACCTCGAGCGCTTCGTCGTCGGCATTCGCAGCCTGACCGAAAATCTCGGCGAAGCGAACGAACTGCTTGACCTGGCGATCGGTGAAAACGACGAAGGTACCGCCGTCGCGGTAGCCGGCGATGTCGAACAGCTTGCGGCGCGCGTCGAGCAGATCGAATTCCAGCGCATGTTTTCCGGCGAGATGGACAGCAAGAATGCGTTCGTCGATGTCCAGGCCGGCGCCGGCGGCACCGAGGCACAGGATTGGACCGAAATGCTGCTGCGCATGTACTTGCGCTGGTGCGAGAACAAAGGTTGGAAGACCGAACTGCTCGAAGCCTCAGCCGGCGAAGTCGCAGGCTTGAAGAGCGCGACGTTTCGCGTCGAAGGTGAGTACGCTTATGGTTGGCTCAAGACCGAAATCGGCGTGCATCGTCTGGTGCGCAAGTCGCCGTTCGACTCCGACAATCGCCGGCATACGAGTTTCAGTTCGGTATTTGTCGCGCCCGAAGTGGACGATGACATCGACATCGCGATCAATCCCGCCGACTTGAAGACCGACGTGTATCGCTCGTCCGGTGCTGGTGGCCAGCACGTCAACAAGACCGAATCCGCCATACGTATCACGCATGTGCCGAGCGGTATCGTCGTCGCCTGTCAGACCGAGCGCTCGCAGCACGCAAACCGCGACCGCGCGATGAAGATGCTGAAAGCCAAGCTGTATGAGATCGAATTGCAGAAGCGCAACGCCGAGAAGGATGCGCTGGAAGCGACCAAATCGGATATCGGCTGGGGTAGCCAGATCCGCAATTACGTGCTCGACCAGTCGCGTATCAAGGACCTGCGCACCGGCATCGAGCGCACCGATACGCAGAAGGTACTCGATGGCGATCTGGATGGTTTTATCGAAGCGAGTTTGAAGGCCGGGCTAGAGGCAGGCGCGAAGCGAGTCGACGCATAAGGAACCTCTGAATAAGCTATTACGCTCATACAGAGGTTCCCTGGTTTGCGTTACGCGGTGTCAAACCGTAAGATATGGGTGCCCATATCAAAAAGGCATCGACATGAAAACGACGATAGATATCGCCGACGATCTGATCGATCGCGCCAGGCTCATTCAGAAGCGCGACGATATTACGCTGCGTGCGCTGGTCGAGGAGGGCCTGCGTTTGGTTCTCGATAAGCACGCCAAACCGGTCAAACCTTACAAGTTCGAGCCGGTGGTGGTTGGCGAACCGTATCGCGCAGGTATGCCCGAGATCGACGTAAACGCCCTGATCGCGGAAGGGTATGCGGAGCGGGAAGCAAAAATATCTGCTTCGATGGATGGGGCGCTGGGGTATAGGCACGCTCGCGCTGTTGCCGAAGAACCGGCTACTTACGAAGTGGTCAAGCGTCAAGTGAAGTGGCGGCGCACGCGCAAATGATTGCACTGGATACGAATCTTCTGGTTTACGCGCATCGAGCCGACATGCCGCAGCATCGTGTGGCGAAAGTGGTTCTGAGCGAACTTGCGGAAGGTTCCAGACCATGGGCGATCGCGTGGCCGTGCATCCACGAATTTTTTGCGGTGATGACCAGCGGAAAATTCATACGGCTGTCGCCTCCGCGAATTGCATGGTTGGCCATTCGCAACGTTGTCGCATCACCCAGTCTGCGCTTGATCGGTGAAGGCTCGAATCATCTGCAATGGCTTGCACGTTTCGTCGAGCGTGGCAACGTGGCCGGTGGCGGCATTCACGATGCGCGCATCGCAGCGATCTGCTTGGCTCATGGTGTCAACGAACTGTGGACCGCCGACCGTGATTTCTCCCGATTCCCCGAATTGAAAACGCATAATCCATTAGCCGCATGAACGATTCCACCGACGATCTTCCGCAAGACGAAAACAAGCTGATTGCGGAGCGCCGCGAAAAACTTCGCATGTTGCGCGCGCAGGGCATCGCGTTTCCGAACGATTTCACACCGGATACGTTCGCCGGCGATGTGCAGGCCGAATATGCCGACGCGGAGCGTTGGACCGCGGACACACTCGCCACGCTCGCGCGCCGCGTGCGTGTGGCCGGCCGCATCCTCGGCAAACGTTCGATGGGCAAGGCGAGCTTCGCGCAGATACAGGATATGAGCGGCACGCTCCAGCTCTTCCTCCAGCAATCCGCGCTCGGCGACGCTTACGAAGCCTTCAAAAGCTGGGATCGCGGGGATATCGTGAGCGCCGAAGGGCTGCTCATGCGCACCAAAACCGGCGAACTCTCGGTCAGAACCGATGCGTTACGCCTGATCACCAAATCGCTGCGCCCGCTGCCGGACAAGTGGCATGGACTGGCCGATGTCGAGCAACGTTACCGCCAGCGGTATATCGATCTGATCGTAACGCCGGAATCGCGCCGCGTATTCGAGTTGCGTTCGCGCATCATCCGCTTCATGCGGCAATGGCTGGAAGCGCCGCCGCGGCGATTCATGGAAGTCGAAACACC
>JAISPQ010000015.1 GCA_031274955.1 Rhodanobacter sp. | reverse complement strand
CGCGAAGGCAGCCTCGAAGCGCCGACGCGCCATCCGTTGGACTGGAAGAATCCCGCGTTCTACGACCAGGATGCGATCGACGCGGAACTCGCGCGCGTCTTCGATATCTGTCATGGCTGCCGCCGCTGCGTCAGCCTGTGTCAGGCATTCCCGACGCTGTTCGATCTCATCGATGAGTCCTCGACGATGGAAGTCGATGGCGTGGCCAAGTCCGACTATGCCAAGGTCGTTGAGCAGTGCTATCTGTGCGACCTGTGTTACCAGACCAAGTGTCCTTATGTGCCGCCGCATGTGTGGAACGTGGACTTCCCGCATCTGATGCTGCGCGCCAAGGCCGCGCGCCATCGCCAAGGCAAAACCGGATTCGCCACCAAGATCCTGTCCAGTACGACGGCCGTGGGCAAGATCGCCTCGATTCCGGTCGTCGCGGACATCGTCAGCGGCGTCAATCGCACGCGGCCGATGCGCGCGCTGCTCGATAAGACCCTGGGCGTGCATCCCGATGCGCGTCTGCCGGACTACCATTCCGATACGGCGCGCCGCCGTCTGCGCGCGCGCGGCGCCACGGCCCCGGGCGATGCCCGTGCCGATGACATCAAGCCCGCCGGCCGCACGCGCGGCAAGGTCGCGCTGTTCGCGACTTGCTATTGCAATGTGTCGCAACCGCAGTCGGTCGAAGATCTGGCACTCGTGCTGCGCCACAACGGCATCGCGGTGAAGCTGATCGAGCGCGAAGTCTGCTGCGGCATGCCCAAGCTCGAATTCGGCGATCTGGAAACCGTCGCCAAGTACAAGGAAAAAAACATCCCGGTGCTCGCCGCGGCAATCCGCGACGGTTGGGACATCACCGCGGCGATTCCATCCTGCGTGCTGATGTTCAAGCAGGAACTGCCGCGGCTGTTTCCCGACGACGCGGATGTATTGCTCGTCAAACGGCACATCTTCGATCCGTTCGAATACTTGTGGCAGCGCCATCAGGCGGGACTGCTGAAGACCGCCTTCCCGAACGCGCTCGGCAAGGTCGCCTGGCACGCGCCCTGCCACCAGCGCGTGCAGAACATCGGGCCGAAGACGCGCGACATCCTGGCGCTGGTGCCGGGCACCGAAGTCACGATCGTCGAACGCTGCTCGGGCCACGACGGCACGTATGGCGTGAAGACGGCGACTTACGCGATCTCACGCAAACTCGCCAAGCCGGTCGAGGAGCGCATCACGCAGGCCACACCGGATCATTTCGCCAGCGATTGCCCGATGGCGGGGGCGCATCTCGCGCACGGCATGGGCGATCGTCCGGCGGCGGAAAGTCCGATCAGTTTGCTGCGCCATGCGTACGGCCTTTGAAATGAACAAGCTCACCCGCGCCGATCTGTGGAAACTCGAAGACTACGCACGCGAGCGTGCGGCGTTTCGCGCTCAAGTGCTCGCGCACAAACGGCAGCGCAGCGTGCCTGTCGGCGAGCACATCACGCTGATCTTCGAGGATCGCCTGACCATGCAGTATCAGGTACAGGAGATGCTGCGCATCGAGCGCATCTTCGAACCTGACGCGATCGATGAGGAACTGGCGGCCTACAACCCACTGATTCCGGACGGCGGCAATCTGAAAGCGACGATGATGATCGAGTACGCCGCTGCCGATGAACGCAAGCGTGAACTCGAACGTCTGCACGGTATCGAGGATGCCATCGTACTTCGCGTCGGCGACGCGCCGCCGGTACGTGCGATCGCCGACGAGGACATGGAGCGCAGCAATGCCACCAAGACCTCGGCCGTGCATTTTCTGCGTTTCGAACTGACGCCTGCGATGGTCGCCGCGCTGCGTGGTGGTGCTCCGCTGCAATTTTCCATCGACCATCCGCACTACCGGGCCACGACGACGAGTGCCGATAGCGTGCGCCGCGCGTTGCTCGCTGATCTGGATTGAATTCTCCTGCCCGTGTGCACCGTTGTTCATTCTTGATGGGAGCCCCCTGCTTCGTCATTCCCGCGAAAGCGGGAATGAGACTTGACGCCGGCTGTCGATGGCTGGTCTAATGCGCTTTCATATTAACGCGCTAGTGCGCCATCGTAATGAAACGCCGCCAGATCAAACCCGAGATCGATTCCACGCACACCGAACGCTCCCTGTGCGAAGCCCTGCTCGCCCTGCGCAGCGCGGAAGAAGCGCGCGCGTTCCTGGATGATCTGTGCACCCCGGCCGAGCGCGAAGCCATGCGCGACCGCTGGAGCGTGGTGCCGCACCTCCTGGCGGGCGAACCGTACCGGCAGATCCACGAAGCCACTGCGGTCAGCATCACCACGATCGGCCGTGTCGCGCGCTGCCTCGAACAAGGCGCGGGCGGCTATGCGCTGGTGGCGCGGCGGCTGCACAAGGCGCCCGCAAAAACCGCACGGAGTGCACGATGAACGAGAACCGCGATCGCCTGCGCATCGCCGTACAAAAGTCGGGACGTCTGTCCGAGCAATCGCTGGCCCTGCTGCGCCGCGCGGGGCTCGCATTCCGCGCGAGCCGCGATCGCCTGTTCCTGTATGGCGAGAACATGCCGGTCGATGTACTGCTGGTGCGCGACGACGACATCCCCGGCCTGCTCATCGAAGGCAGCTGCGAGCTTGGCATCGTCGGGCGTAACGTGCTCGACGAACAACGTCTGGCGGTGCCGGATCAACCGGCGCCGACCGAGCTGCAAGCCCTGGGATTCGGCGGCTGCCGGCTCGCGATCGCGGTGCCGGACAACGGTCCGCTGGGTTCGATCGACGATCTCGCCGGTACGCGCATCGCCACCTCGTATCCCGCACATCTCGCCGACTGGCTGCGGGCGCGCAATATCAAGGCCGAGATCGTCGTGCTCAACGGCTCGGTGGAAATCGCGCCGCGGCTGGGCAAGGCGCATGCGATCTGCGATCTGGTGTCCAGCGGGGCGACACTCGCGGCGAATCAGTTGCATGAACTGGTCACGGTGATGAAGAGCGAGGCGGTGCTCGCGTTGAGTCCGCGTACGCAGAACGCGACGACCGCCGCGCAGATCGAGCGCCTGTGCGCGCGCATCGCGGGCGCGCAATCCGGCGATGGCGTGCGCCTCTTGATGTTGCAGGCGCCGCGCTCCGCGCTGCCCGCCATCACGCGGCTGCTGCCGGCGTGCAACACGCCCAGTGTGCTCAGCCTCGACAATCAGCCCGACGCCGTCGCCATACAGGCGCTGTGCAGCGATGCGCTGGACTGGCACCACCTCGAAGAATTGAAGCGCTTGGGCGCGAGTGGCCTGATGGTGCTCAATGTGGAGCGGATGCTGGTATGAGCACTCCACGTCTGGACATCATCGACTGGTCGCGGCTCGCGGAATGCGAGCGCGATAGCACGCTGGCGCGTCCGAAGCCTCTGCGCGATGCCGCGCAACTCGCCGCGGTGCGCACGATCCTCGCCGACGTGCGCCATCGTGGCGATACCGCACTGCGCGAACTCACGCTGCGCTTGGACGGCTGCGACCTTGCTGCCTTCGATGCAACGCCCGAAGAATTCGCCGCGGCCGAACGCGAAGTCGACGCCGACGTACGTGCGGCCATGCGCGCGGCGATTGCGCGTGTGGAAACCTTCCACACCGCACAGATCGCGCACGACATCCGTGTCGAAACCGCCGCCGGCGTGCATTGCGCGCAGATCATCCGGCCGATCGCACGCGTGGGCTTGTACGCGCCCGCCGGCAGCGCGCCCTTGCCATCCACTGTGTGGATGCTCGCGGTGCCGGCACGCATCGCTGGTTGCAAGGACATCGTGCTGGCGACACCGCCGCGGCGCGATGGGCGCGCCGATCCGGCGATCCTGGTCGCGGCCCGCTTGTGTGGCGTCACGCGCGTAGTGAAGATCGGCGGCGCGCAGGCGATCGCTGCGCTCGCCTATGGCACGCCGTCCGTGCCCCGCTGTGACAAGCTGTTCGGCCCCGGCAATAGTTGGGTGACCGCGGCGAAGCTCGAAGTCGCCGCCGATCCCGATGGTGCGGCCATCGATATGCCGGCCGGCCCTTCCGAAGTGCTGGTGATCGCCGACGAATCGGCCGATCCGGACTTCGTCGCGGCGGATCTGCTCGCGCAGGCCGAGCACGGCGCGGATTCGCAAGTGCTGCTGCTAAGTCCCAGCCCACACCTGCTCGACGCGGTTTCGCGCGCCGTCGCCGCGCAACTCGCCGATCTGCCACGCCGCGAAATCGCCGCCGCTGCGCTGGCGCATGCGCGGCTTATCCGCGTTGCCGATCTTGCGCAAGCCGTGGCGATTTCCGAACGCTACGCGCCCGAGCATCTGATCGTAAACACGCGCACGCCGCGGGAATTACTGCCTTCGCTCAGTAATGCGGGCAGCATCTTCCTGGGCCCGTGGTCGCCGGAAACCGTCGGCGATTACTGCGCCGGCCCCAATCATGTGTTGCCGACACTCGGCTTCGCGCGCTCATTCAGCGGTGTCGGCATCGACAGCTTCGTGCGCCGCGTGAACGTGCAGGAACTGGATGCCGCCGGCCTCGCCGGCATCGGCGCGGATGCCGCGCTGCTGGCGCGCACCGAGCAACTCGAAGCGCACGCACGCGCGGTGACGCGGCGTCTGGTCACACTGGGGAAAAAACCGTGAACGATCCGATGCTCCCCATACTCGCGCGCGCGCGCCCGGACATTCTCGCCTTGCAGCCCTATTCTTCGGCACGCATGGAAGCACGCCACGCATCGATCATGCTCAATGCGAACGAAGCGCCGTGGGCGCCGGTCGGCAATCCGGATTCCGCGCTCAATCGTTATCCCGACCCGCAACCGCCCGCCTTGCGCGCGCGGCTTGCCGAAATCTATGGCGTGGCAAGCGCGCAACTTCTGATCGGGCGCGGCAGTGACGAGGCGATCGACTTGCTTGTGCGTGCCTTCTGCCGCGAGGGCTGCGATGCGATTGCGATTACGCCGCCGACCTATGGCATGTACACCGTGGCCGCGCATACCCAGGGCGCGACCGTGATTGAAATCCCGTTGCTGGAAGGATTTCATCCCGATGCCGACGCATTGCTTGCGCGCATCGATGATTGCGTCAAGCTCATTTTCATCTGCACGCCGAACAATCCGACCGGTACGCTGGTGCCGCTGGCCACACTGGAGCGGCTTGCCGTGGCCGTGCGTGAACGTGCGCTGGTCGTGGTTGACGAGGCCTACTTCGAGTTCGCGCGGGATGCGGAAAGCGCAACAACCTTGCTGGCCGCGCACGCGAACATCGTCGTTCTGCGCACGTTGTCGAAAGCTTTCGCCCTGGCGGGTGCGCGCGTCGGCAGTTTGATCGCGCATGCGCAAATCGTCGCCTTGTTGCGCCGGGTACAGGCGCCGTATCCGTTGCCGATCCCGTGTATCGATGCCGCACTTGCCGCGCTGACCGAGACTGCCGTCACGACCATGCGCGCGCGCATCGACATCGTGCTGGATGAACGCGAACGGCTGGCGCGCACCATGATGAAATCCGCACAGGTGCTCACCGTGTATCCGTCAGTGACGAATTTTCTGTGCGCGCGTTTCGTCGATGCGGAAAAAATATATGGACAGTTGCTCGCGCGCGGTATCGTCGTGCGCGACGTGAGCCACTATATGAAGCTCGCGGGTTGCCTGCGCATCACCATCGGCACGCCCGCCGAGAACGATGCCGTGCTCGCCGCGCTGGACGACCTCTCCACCGTTTCGCCGCAGCCATCCTTATGAGCGCACCGAAAATCCTCTTCGTCGATCGCGATGGCACGCTGATCGAGGAACCCGCCGACCAACAAATCGACTCCTATGAGAAGTTCCGCCTCGTGCCCGGCGCAATCGGCGCGCTGCGCCGCTGCGTGGAGGCCGGCTACGAACTGGTGATGGTTAGCAACCAGGATGGCCTGGGCACGCCGAGTTTTCCCGAAGCGGATTTCATCGGACCGCAGCGCCTGCTGCTGGACATACTCGCCGGCGAGGGCATCGGTTTTCGTGAAATCCTGATTGATCCGACGCTGCCATCAGAACATGCTCCGACGCGCAAACCCGGCGTCGGCCTCGTGCGCCATTATCTTGGCCCCGGCGCGTTGGACCGCGAGCACAGCGCGGTGATCGGCGATCGCGAAACGGATCTGGAATTCGCGCGCAACATCGGTATCCGTGGCCTGCGCATCGGCGAGCAGACCTGGGCCGACATCGCGCGCGCATTGCTCGATACGCCGCGCCGCGCGCAGGTGCGCCGCATCACGCGCGAGACGCGCATCGAGGTCGACGTCGATCTGGACGCTACGACGCGCCCGGCGATCGCGACCGGTATCGGCTTCTTCGATCACATGCTCGAACAACTCGGCGTGCATGGCGGCTTCGCTCTGCAGCTACGCTGCACAGGCGATCTGCACATCGATGAACACCACACGGTCGAAGACTGTGCGCTTGCGCTGGGCGAAGCCTTGCGTGAGGCGCTCGGCGACCGCCGCGGCATCGGCCGTTACGGATTCGTGCTGCCGATGGATGAAAGCCTCGTGCAGGTCGCGATCGATCTCTCCGGCCGGCCCTGCTGCGTGTTCGAAGGCACATTCGCACGCGATAACGTCGGTGCGCTGCCGAGCGAACTCGTGCCGCATTTCTTCCGCAGCCTGGCCGATGCGCTGGGCGCGAACATCCACCTCAGTGTGCGCGGCGAGAACGCGCATCACATGATCGAAGCGTGCTTCAAGGCCGTCGGCCGCGCGTTGCGGCAGGCGATCCGGCGCGACGGCGTCACGGAAGTTCCCAGCAGCAAGGGCCTGCTCGCGAGTGCGCGCCGATGAACGTGCGTGCATACATCATCGCGGCGGGCGGCGCGAATTACGGATCGCTGCGCGAAGCCTGCCGACGCGTCGGCGTCGAGGCCGAGGTCGGTGACGATCCCGCGCGCATCGCGGCGGCGACGCATGTGATCCTGCCGGGCGTCGGTAACGCCGCGCATGCGATGCATGCCTTGCGCTCGCGCGATCTGGATCGTGTGCTGCGCTCGCTCACGCAACCGCTACTGGGCATTTGCCTCGGCATGCAGCTTCTGTTCGAGCGTTCCGCAGAAGGCGATGCGCAGGGGCTCGGCATTCTGCCGGGCGCCGTGCAGCGCCTGCCGATGGCGCCGCGCTGGCCGCACATGGGTTGGAATCAGGCGCGGCTCACGCATCCGCATGCGCTGTTCGACGGCATCGCCGACGATGACTGGTTCTATTTCGTGCACGGCTATGCGGTGCCGGTGACGGCGCAGACGATCGCCAGTACCGATCACGGCACCGTCTTCGCCGCGGCCGTCGCGCACGGCCATGTCGCCGGCGTGCAGTTTCATCCGGAAAAATCCGCGTCGGCCGGACGCCGTCTGCTCAAGAACTTTTTCGCGCTCGTATGAAGATCATTCCCGCCATCGATCTGCGCGACGGACGTGTCGTGCGGCTGAAACAGGGCGATTTCGCCCAGACGCGGACGTTCGAGCACGATCCGGTGCTGCTCGCCAAACGCTATGCCGATGCCGGCGCGCAGTGGCTGCATGTCGTCGACCTGGACGGCGCGCGCGCGCAGCGGCCGGCGCAGATCCCTCTGATCGCGAAGATGGCCGCCACCGGCATCCGTGTGCAGGCCGGCGGCGGTGTGCGCACACGCGCGGATGTGGAATCGCTACTGGCGGCGGGCATCGAACGCGCCGTCGTCGGCAGCGTCGCCGTGCGCGCGCCGGATACCTTTGTTGAATGGTTAGCGGCGTTCGGCAGCGAGCGTCTGTGTCTGGCGATGGATCTTCGTCTGGATGCCGACGGCCGCTGGCATCCGGCCGTCGATGCCTGGCAAGGTGAAGAGAGCGTGGATGTTGCGCTGCTGCTGAATCGTTTCGCGCAGGCCGGGCTGCGCCACGTGCTGACGACCGACATCACGCGCGACGGCATGAGCGCGGGACCGAACGTCGCGCTCTATCGTTCGCTGGCTGAGCGCTGGCCGCAGTTCGCGTGGATCGCCTCCGGCGGCGTGCGCGATCGCGAGGATGTGCTCGCGCTGCGCGGCACCGGTGTGGCGGCGTGCGTCGCCGGCACCGCGTTGCTGGATGGGACCCTCGCACTGGAGGAGATCGCCGCATGCTCGCGCGCCGCCTGATTCCCTGTCTGGATGTGGCCAATGGCGTCGTCGTAAAAGGCGTGCGCTTCCGCGATCATCGGGTGGTCGGCGATATCGTCGAACTCGCGCGGCGCTACGCGGACGAGGGCGCCGACGAACTGGTGTTCTACGACATCACCGCCAGTCCAGAAGGCCGCCGCGTCGATGCGGAGTGGGTCGATCGCGTGGCGCGCGAACTGGATATTCCGTTCTGCGTCGCCGGCGGCATCCGCAGCGTCGCCGATGCGGAAGCGGTGCTCGCGGCCGGCGCCGACAAGGTCTCGATCAATAGCCCGGCGCTGGCGCGGCCCGAACTGATCGACGAGTTGGCCGCACGCTTCGGCAGCCAGTGTGTGGTGATCGGAATGGATGTCGATGGCCTGGCCGGCGGCAGCGCGGACTCGTGGCGCGTGATCGTCAACGCCGGAAAACCGGATATAGCCAGCGACAGCCAACGCAAGCTGCTTGACTGGGTGCGCGAAGTCGCGGCACGCGGCGCCGGTGAAATCGTGCTCAACTCGATCCGCGCCGACGGCGTGCGTGGCGGCTATGCGCGCGACCAGCTTGCGGCGGTGCGCGATGTCACCACGTTGCCGCTGGTGGCCTCCGGCGGCGCCGGCACGCTCGCGCATTTTGCCGAGGTCTTCGAGCACTGCGGCGTCGATGCCGCGCTTGCCGCCAGCGTGTT
>JAISPQ010000239.1 GCA_031274955.1 Rhodanobacter sp. | reverse complement strand
CTGGTCGGCGAGGATGTTGCGATTGGAAAGGATCAGATGCTCGACCCAGCTCGGCCGGTACGGCACCGCGAGCAGCGGCATGCCCGCCTGCTGCGGCGTGCGGTTGCCCTTCTTCACGTTGCACGACCAGCAGGCGGTGACGACGTTCGACCACACATCGCGACCGCCTTTGGACATCGGCTGCACATGATCGCGCGTGAGTTCGCCGCGATGGAAAGGATGGCCGCAGTACAGGCAGAGCATGCGGTCGCGTGCGAACAGCGCGGCATTGGTCAGCGCCGGCGCCGGATCGATCGCACTCGGCCGCGCGTGCCCGGTGCTGGCGACGATCGGATGCAGATCGATGTGGCTGCGTGTGCCGGTATCGCGATTCGTACCGCCACGGATCGTGAGGCAGGGATCGCCAATCGTCCAGGCGACCGCGCCGCGCACGTACAGACACACCGCGTTCTGCCAACTCATCCAATCCAGGATGCGCCCCGTGGAGTCGAGGGACAGAACGCGGGTGCCGTGGATATCGCCGGAAGTGTGGCCTTCCCTCAGCATGAAACCTCCGCTCTGATAAAGCGAAAACGGTCCGCAACTGTAAGAGCCTGTCTACTATCTCCCTCCGCCCGCGCCGGGAACTGTTTGTTCACGGGCCAAGGAAGAGCGAGGCAGTGTACCAAGTGTACTCGACCCAACGATGACGAAGGCATGTGGACAAACAGCCACGGCCCCCCGATCAGAAGCATTTCGGGGGCAAGCGGCGGGATCGCCGCGCGTCATCCAGCGTCTTTGCTCTTGCCCTCAAGGTATGGAAAAGCAAAAAGCAAAGGCACTGGGTTCCCGCCAAGGGCACGCGGGAACGACGAAGTAAGAGGCGCTTGCATAAAACAACGCTTATTACGGGAAAACGATGAGGATCAAACCTATTCCGGCGGCGCGTGGTCAACGGACCGGTCTGGCCATGCGCAACAGGTCGATGCCGAAGCCGTGGCGTTCGTACAACGCGCGGGCACGCGCGTTGCCCGGAAAGACCGCCAGCGTCATGTGCCGGCAACGGTGTTCGCGCGCCCAGCGTTGCGCAAATGCGAGCAGTGCGCTGCCGACGCCGCAGCCTTCGCAATCCGGCGCGACGGCCAGATCCGCGATATGGCAATTGCGCGCATCGACGAAATGATCGGCGACGGTTTGCAAATGCAGGAAGCCCATCTGCTGCCCGGCATCGTTCTCGGCCACGAACAGGTGAGAACCCGGCGGCTGCTCGCCCAGATGCCGGGCGACATCCGCACGGATGCCCGCGGCACATTCGCCACGCCGTCGCCACGGTGGCAGTTCGGCTTCGACCAGACGCGGAATCAAGCCAAGAATGAACTCGTCGTCGCCCGCGCGTGCGGGGCGGATATGGATGTGGCGGGAGAACGGTGATTGGTTCACTGCTTTTTCTCCCTCTCCCTCTCCCACTTGCAGGAGAGGGAGAAAAGACGCCGGTCAGCCAAATTGCGCGTCGGGCATTTCCAGAAGATTCTGCGCGCCGCTCTCCATCGCCGCCGCGTGCGCATGGATGCGCGGCAGAATGCGCGCGAAATAGAACCGCGCGGTACTGCGCTTCGCACTGCGCAGCGCCGGCGGTACCGATGCGCCCGCGTTCGCGGCCGCTACGCTGCGCGCCCAGAAATACGCCAACGCGATATAGCCGCCATAAAACAGATAGTCGTAAGCCGCAGCGCCCATTTCCTCGGGGTTCGCCAGCGTGCGTTTGCCCAGTTCCACAGTGATCTCGCCCCAGTTTTTCGCAGCGGCCGCGAGCGGCGCGACGAATTCTGCGAGTGCCGCATCCTTGGCATGCTGCGCGCAGAACGCGCCGATTTCGGCGAGGAAGTGTTTGAGGCCGACGCCTTGCGCCTGCATCACCTTGCGGCCGAGCAGGTCGAGCGCTTGAATCTGCGTGGTGCCTTCGTACAGCGTGGTGATGCGCGCGTCGCGCGCGAGTTGTTCCATGCCGTGCTCGACGATGTAGCCGTGGCCGCCGAAGATTTGCAGTGCGCCATAGGTGCATTCGATGGCCGACTCGCTGAGCAGGCCCTTGACGATCGGTGTCAGGAACGACACCAGCGCCTGCGCACGCTCGCATTCGGCGGCGTCCGTGGCATGTTTGGCGATGTCTTCCTGCTGATACGCGTACAGGCCGAGCAGGCGGCCGCCTTCGCAGAGGGCTTTCTGCGTGAGCAGCATGCGGCGGATGTCGGGGTGGACGATCAGCGGGTCGGCCGGCTTGGCCGGGAATTTCGCGCCCGACAGCGCGCGCATCTGCAAGCGCTCGCGCGCGTAGGCCAGTGCGCTCTGATACGCGCGTTCGATCACCCCCAAGCCTTGCAAACCGACCGCGAGGCGCGCGGTATTCATCATGGTGAACATGGCGGCCAGTCCTTTGTTCGGCAGCCCGATCATCCAGCCTTGGGCGGCGTCGAAATTCATCACGCAGGTCGCCGAGGCCCTGATGCCCATCTTGTGTTCGAGCGAACCGCAGGCGAGCGTATTGCGCGCGCCCATCGTGCCGTCCTTGCCGACCTTGAACTTGGGCACGAGGAACAGCGAGATGCCCTTCACGCCGGCCGGCGCATCCGGCAAGCGCGCCAACACCAGATGCAGGATGTTGTCGACGAAATCGTGTTCGCCGGCGGTGATGAAGATCTTGGTGCCGCTGATGCGGTAGCTGCCGTCGGCGGCCGGTTCCGCGCGCGCCTTGAGCAGGGAGAGATCCGTGCCGCAATGCGCTTCGGTGAGACACATCGTGCCGGTCCACTCGCCGCTGATGAGGCGTTTTAAGAACACCTCGCGCTGCCAGTCCTCGCCATGATGCTCCAGTGCGGACGATGCGCCGTGCGACAGCATCGGATAATTGCTCCACGATAGATTCGCCGCATCGAGCATTTCCTTGAACGCGGCGCCGATGGTTTCCGGCATGCCCTGACCACCGAAACGCTCATCCGCGGTGAGTCCGGGCCAGCCGCCGTGGGTATATTTCGCGAAGGCTTCCTTGAAGCCCTTCGGCGTGCGCACGCTGCGCGTCGCGGTATCGAACGTACAGCCTTGGGCATCGCCGCTCTGGTTGAGCGGAGCCAGCACCTGTTCGGCGAACTTCGCGCCTTCTTCGAGCACAGCGTCGATCAGGTCGCGCGTGGCTATTGCACAGCCCGGCAAGCGTGCGTAGGTTTTTTCCACATCGAGCACGTCGAACAGCGCGAAACGGATATCGGCAAGCGGAGCGGTATAGCGGCTCATGGGGTCTCTCTTGCGAATGGCTGCGCCGGATCGTCGCCGAACGACCGGCGTACCGTGATCTCAACGATAGGTATTGGCTATGCCCGGCACGGGCGACAGGCGGCTCGAGGTGGTGAACGGAAAACTTCCCTTCGGCTCGCTGGTCTGGATATGGCCCTTGAGTTCGTAGGCGAAATCGTTGCCGGACGGTATCTTCGCGGAGGTCTTCAAGGTCGTCTCCACGACATCGCCGCTGCTGCCGACGATGTCGATATCCGGCACGATGCCGATCCGCCCCGCCTCAACACCTGCAATGGATAATTTCGCGTCGAGCGCGCTGTAGTGCATCGGCGTCGTGCTGTAGTTCTGGATGCGTAACGTGATACGCCAGACACCGTCGGCCTGCACGGCGAGCTGTTGGATGCTCGCAGTCGAGGGATGCACGCGCTTCACGGGGCCACCGCCGCCGCAGGCGGTAAGCGTGCATGCCAAGCCAAGTACGAGAAGCCAACGCGGATTCATGGCACCCTCATTGAACGTTCTGACCGGTCTAGCCTAGTCCAAATCGCCCGCTTGCGGCTATGGACCATTGGCCTAGATCTCGACCTGCGTACCCAATTCGACGAGGCGATTGCCGGGAATGCGGAAGAACGCCGTCGCCGAAACCGCGTTGCGTTGCAGGAACGCGAACAATTTGTCGCGCCATAACGCCATTGCGCTGTGGTCGGTCGCAACGATGCTCTCGCGGCTCAAGAAGAACGTGGTATCCATCAGATCGAAAGTCAGCCCGCCCGATGTGCTGCGCACCAGCGCGGCCGGTACATTGGGGTCTTCGGCGAAGCCAAAGCGCAGAATCAGCTTGTAGAAGCCGCCGCCGAGTTCGGCTGTTTCCATGCGCTCATTGAGTTCGGCGCGTGGGGTTTCCACGGTCTCCACCGTCAGGATCACGTTACGCTCGTGCAGCACCTTGTTGTGCTTGAGGTTGTGCAGCATCGCGTGCGGTACACCGCTTTGGTTCGCGGTGAGGAAAATCGCCGTGCCCGGCACGCGCAGCGGCGGATGCGCGCTGATCGAGTCGATGAAGGGTTCCAGCGCAAGGCCGCTTTGCTTGAGCTCGCGGATGACCAGTTCACGGCCGCGACGCCAGGTCGTCAGCAGGGTGAACACGAACACGCCCAGCACGAGCGGGAACCAGCCACCGTGTCCGATCTTGACCGCGTTGGCGGCGAAGAACGAGCTGTCGATGGTCGCAAACATGATGCCGCCCAGCGCCACGGCCCAGCGGCTCCAGCCCCAGAGGCGGCGCGCGACGACCAGCGCGAGCATGCTGGTGATGAACATCGTGCCGGTCACCGCGATGCCGTAGGCGGCGCCCAGATTGCTTGACGAGCGAAAGCCGATCACCGCGGCCACCACCATGACGAGCAGCATGCGGTTGACCGACGGCAGAAAAACCTGTCCGCGCACTTCGTCAGAGGTGTGTACGACGTGCATGCGCGGCGCGAAGCCCAGATGGATCGCCTCGCGCGTCACCGAGAACGCACCGGAGATCACCGCCTGCGAAGCGATCACCGTCGCCACCGTCGCCAGCGCGACCATCGGGTACAACAGCATCGGTGGTACGAGCAGATAGAACGGATTCTTCACCGCCTCGGGATTGCTCAAGAGCAGCGCACCCTGCCCGAAATAATTGAGCACCAGCGCCGGCGAGGCGAAGCCGAACCAGGCCAGCCGGATCGGTTTCTTGCCGAAATGCCCCATGTCCGCGTACAGCGACTCGGCGCCGGTCAGCGCGAGCACGACGCCGCCCAGCGCGAGGAACGCAGGCAGGCGATGGTGTAGGAAAAACTCGACCGCATACCAGGGATTGAGCGCGTACAGCACATGCGGTTCGATCAGGATCATGCGCAGACCCAGCACGCCGATGCAGGCGAACCAAAGTATCATTACCGGCCCGAACAGGATGCCCACGCGCGCGGTGCCGTAGCGTTGCAGCGCGAACAGCACGAGGATGATGCACACCGTCGCGGGAACGATGTACGCGTGCAGGCCCGACGCCGCCACTTCGATACCCTCCATCGCCGAGAGCATGGAAATCGCCGGTGTGATCACGCCGTCGCCGTAGAACAGCGAGGCGCCGAACATGCCGAAGATCACGATCCACCAACGCGCGCGCGGACTGGCGTGCGCGCTGCGCTGCGCCAGCGCCATCAGCGCCGTGATGCCGCCCTCGCCACGGTTGTCGGCGCGCATGACGAAAACGACATATTTCAGCGACACCACCAGCACGAGCGCCCAAAAGATCAGCGAGAGCATGCCGTAGACGCTGGCCGCATCCAGTACCACGCCCGGTGTGGTGAAGATTTCTTTCACCGCGTACAGCGGGCTGGTGCCGATGTCGCCGAACACGACGCCGAGCGCGCCTACCGCCAATGCCGGTAGGCGTGTGCGGCCCACCGCTTGTTGCGTATCGTCATTCATCGACGGAATCTCTCGCGGACGATCGTTGTGTGAAAGAGCACGGAGCAGGGAAAAGCACCCCCTCTCCCGCCTTTAAGGGGGATGGGCGGGGAAGAGAGGTACTGCTTCCATCATCAAGTGAGGTACACACTGCCATGATCATGCGGGAACCTCAGCGCAGCGCAGCCTTCAAGGCCTTGCGCAGAATGTCTTCCGCGCGATCACCGGGCGCGGACGCGGCGCGTACCAGCTTGGCGACTTCGGCGGGTTTGTAACCCAGCGCCTGCAAAGCGACGCTGGCTTCGGCCACAGGATCGGCGTACGCGCCGCCGGCAGCGGCCAACACGACGCCACCGGCGTCGGGACCGCCGACGCGATCGCGCAGTTCCACCACCATGCGTTCGGCGGTTTTCTTGCCGATGCCGGGAATGCGTGTGAGCGCAGCAATATTGCCCTCGCGCACCAGCCGCGCGAACTCATCCACACTCACGCCCGACAGCACCGCAAGTGAGATTCTGGCACCGACGCCGCTGACTTTCTGCAAGGTACGGAACAGGCTGCGCTCGGCCTCGCGCAGGAAACCGTACAAGGCCACGGTGTCTTCCTTCACCGCGTAATGCGTGCACAGGCTTACTGCGCAGCCGACCTCGGGCAGATCGAAGATCGTGGACATCGGCGCTTCCAGTTCGTAGCCGACGCCGCCGACATCGATCACGATCCACGGCGGCTGCTTGGCCACCAACACACCTTTCAAGCGACCGATCATCCGCGGCGTCTCCAGGCGGTGCGCGCAATGCCGATGCGTTGCAGGCTCGCACGCGTATGCGCATGCGCCAGCGCGATCGCCAGCGCATCGGCCGCATCGGCCTGCAAACGCCCGGCGTGATTGAGCAGCACGGCCACCATA
>JAISPQ010000177.1 GCA_031274955.1 Rhodanobacter sp. | reverse complement strand
GAGGAACAGGCGGACTACATTCTCGAAACACGCCTGCGCCAGCTCGCACGGCTGGAAGAAATGAAGATCGACGCCGAGCGCGGCGCGCTGGAAGAAGAACGCGCACACATCGCGGTGACGCTCAAATCGCCGGCCAAGCTCAAGCTGCTGATCAAGGACGAGCTCAGAAACGACGCGAAGAAATACGGCGACGAACGCCGCTCACCGCTGATCGAACGCGCCGTCGCGCAAGCGCTGGACGAAACCGCGCTGGTCGCCAGCGAGCCGCTGACCGTGGTGCTGTCGGCCAAGGGCTGGGTGCGCGCCGCCAAGGGCCACGATGTGGATGCCGCCGCGCTGGGCTATCGCGAAGGTGATGCCTTCCTGGCCGCCGTGAAGGGACGCACGACGCAACAAGCCGCCTTCATCGATTCGACCGGCCGCAGCTACTCCACGCCCGCGCATACGCTACCGTCCGCGCGCGGTAACGGCGAGCCGTTGACCGGGCGCTTCGCGCTGCCGGCCGGCGCACGCCTGGATGCGCTGGCGATCGCCGATGCGTCCACGAAGCTCGTACTGGGCACCGATCTGGGTTACGGCTTCCTCACCCGCTTCGAGACGCTGCTCGCCAACAAGAAGGGCGGCAAGCAGATCATCACGATGGATGAGGATTCACGCGTGCTCGCGCCCGTACCGGTCGCCGATCCCGCACGCGACCGCATCGTCGTCGTCACATCCGCCGGCCATCTGCTGATGTTCTCGGTGGCGGAACTGCCCGAGCTGGACAAGGGCGGCAAAGGCAACAAGCTGATCGAAATCCCGAAGGCGCGGCTGGCCGAAGGCGAGCGTGTGGTCGGCATCGCCGTGGTTGCCGAAGGCAAGGGCGAAGTAACGCTCTACGCCGGCCAGCGCAAACTTACGCTGAAGTGGAACGATCTCGTGGAATACGGCGCCCATCGCGCCGCACGCGGTGGATTATTGCCACGTGGGTTGCAGCGGGTGGAACGCATCGAAACGGGCGTGTAAGAGCCTGTCTGAAATCTTCTAAGCCGGCGCAGCCGGAGCCAAACAGGTGGGGGATCTTCGGCCTACCCAACAACGTCATTCCCGCATGCCTCTGGCGGGAGTCAAACATCTGCTAAATCATAAAGTTACGTCACAAGCGTCGGAAATAACGATGTGATAAAGAGATAGCACCTGCGCATGTACCGCGCCGACTTTCGGTCGCCTGCCTCATCCTGCTGGGTGAGGCTGCCTCCCGCCATTGGGCGAAGCACGATTCATCGACGCGAAGGATTCGCTCCGGCTGCCGCGTTCCTATAGTGAACCCACCTGCCTCACCGCCACGCGCGGTCCACGCAGCAGACCTATGAAAACCTGGGGAGGAGACTGTCATGCTCGGCTTGACCTTGCTGTATGTAGGAGCGGTACTGTGCCTGAATGGCCTGTGGTTGCTCGGCCGCATCGGCGACCGCGAGATCTGGATTGTCAACATCTTTTCTGGCGGCGTAACCCTGCTGGTGGCACTGCATCTGATCTTCGGCAACGACGCGAACCTTGCCTCGATCAAGGCCGGCGCACTCACCCTGCTGTTCACCCTCACCTATCTGTGGGTGGCGCTGAACCGCTTTAATGGCGCCGATGGCCGCGGGCTGGGCTGGTTCAGCCTGTTCGTTTCCATCACCGTGATCCCGGTCGCCATCGATTCCCTACAGCACGCCGTCACCGTGTGGGATGTCTGGTTCGCCTGGTGCTGGGTCGGCTGGTGCGTGCTGTGGTTCCTCTATTTCATGCTGCTGGCACTGCAACGCCCGATCCTCAAGCTGGCCGGCGTCGCCACCGTGTTGACGGGCATCCTCACCGGCTGGTTGCCGGGCTACCTGCTGCTCAACGGCACGCTGACGTAATTCGGACGGGCGGCCAGGCGCTCGTGCCGACCACCGTCCTCCATCCGGGCCGGCCGCCGACAGCGGCCGAGTCCCATCGTTCCACCACTTAAGGAGACAGGAAAAATGGCAAACACCCTCATCCAGGTCGACCTCAAGCAATCGGCCTACGAAAACGAGATGGTCCACAACCGCTGGCATCCGGACATCCCGATGGCCTGCTGGGTCAACCCAGGCGATGATTTCATCCTGGAAACCTATGACTGGACCGGCGGCTTCATCCAGAACAACGAGTCGGCCGACGACGTGCGTGATATCGACCTTTCCATCGTCCACTTCCTGTCTGGACCGGTCGGCGTGCGCGGTATCAAGCCCGGTGATCTGCTGGTGGTCGATCTGCTCGATATCGGCGCCAAGCCGGACAGCCAGTGGGGCTTCAACGGCTTCTTCTCCAAGAAGAATGGTGGCGGATTCCTCACCGATCACTTCCCGCAAGCGCAGAAGTCAATCTGGGATTTTCACGGTCTGTACACCACCTCGCGTCACGTGCCCGGCGTGCGCTTCGCCGGCCTGATCCATCCAGGGTTGATCGGGTGCCTGCCCGATCCCAAGCTCCTGCACACTTGGAACGAACGCGAACGGGGCCTGATCGCCACCAATCCCCAGCGCGTGCCGCCGCTGGCCAATCCGCCCTTCGGTCCCACCGCCCACATGGGCAAGCTGCAGGGCAACGCGCGCCAGAAGGCAGCCGCCGAGGGCGCGCGCACGGTGCCGCCGCGCGAGCACGGCGGTAACTGCGATATCAAGGATCTGTCGCGCGGCTCCCGCGTCTACTTCCCGGTCTACGTGGACGGCGCTGGCCTGTCGGTGGGCGATCTGCACTTCAGCCAGGGCGATGGCGAGATCACCTTCTGCGGCGCCATCGAGATGGCAGGCTGGGTCCATATGCGGGTCGACGTAATCAAGGGCGGCATGGCCAAGTACGGCATCAAGAATCCGATCTTCAAGCCCAGCCCGATCACGCCCACGTATAACGACTACCTGATCTTCGAGGGCATCTCGGTCGACGAGGGAGGCAAGCAGCACTACCTCGACGTCAACGTGGCCTACCGCCAGGCGTGTCTCAACGCCATCGAGTACATGACCAAGTTCGGCTATTCGCGTGCGCAGGCCTACACCATCCTCGGCACCGCGCCGGTGCAGGGCCATATCAGCGGGGTGGTGGACATTCCCAATTCCTGTGCCACGCTGTGGCTGCCCACGCAGATCTTCGACTTCGACATCCGGCCGGCTGCCAGCGGGCCCACGGTCCATATCCGTGGTGGCGCCGACGTGCTGCTCTCGCCGGACCGCACCTGATCACGGGCCAGCACCCCGCCATCCCGGAGTACGAACGATGCCGATCTACGACTATACCTGCACCACCTGCGGTACTTTCAGCGTGAGGCGGCGCATCGCCGAGCGCGACGCGCCGCAATCCTGCCCGACCTGTGCTGGGCCGGCCCAGCGTACCGTGGCCGCCGCCATGCTGGCCCTGATGCCAGCCACGCAGCGGCGCGCCCATGCGGGCAACGAGCGCAGCGCCCACGCGCCCGCTCTATCGACGGGCCACCGCCATGGGCCGGGCTGCGGTTGCGGCGGCACGCAGGCCAAAGCGGCGCAGGCGGGCGCGGCCAAGTCCTTCGCCGGCAGGCGTCCCTGGATGATCAGCCACTAACGGTCATGGCGGTTTGCACCACCCTGGATGATGAAAGAAGTGCTTTTCCCCTCTCCCACTTGTGGGAGAGGGCCAGGATGAGGGGGAAGCCTTGCGAGGTCTTTCCAAGTGTTTCCCCGGCGCTACGCACCGACTGAACCTGCCTCCTTGCTCCCTTCCCCCTCCCCCTACTCCCTTTCGCGTTCTTTCACACTAACAGACTGTTTCTCAACAGCCTGCTCAATGCCAAGTATTAATCAATTTCTCAACCGTATCTTTCGGCACAACAGGTGTTCGCAGAGAAACAACCGGGTAAAAATGAGATTATTGTCACAGCCAACTGAATAATTTATCAAAAGGCCATCCCATTGAAAATGAGATTATTGTCACAGCCTACTGAATTATTTATAAAAAGGCTCCCCATTGAATAAGAACTCGCCTTGACTTTTACCCCTGCAGTAGAAAAACTCTACGCCGAGTCTACAGCGCGCAGGCTGTTTTGCATCCCCCGCTGCAGCCCAAATAATCCGATAGACCGGTACCAAAGGAGGAGGCGTGGTTGCCTGCGCACAATGCCGAATCCATCCGCGACAGCTGATCTGCTCTATCACATCCACGCCGCCCGTGACGACGACGCTTGGCGCGGCGTAATGGCGCAACTGCGCAAGCGCCTGGGCGCCGCCTCAGCCGTGCTGGCGCGGCGGCACTTGGCCAGCGGCCAGGGCGAGGTGCTGTACGGCGCGCCGGACGATGCCGCCTTCGCGCGTGCCTTCGCCGATTACGCGCCGCGCAATCCCTGGTTTCTTTCCTCCGATGCCTGCCAGCCGCTGCACGTCAGCAGCGGCGACGAGGCACTGGGTAGCCGCGAATTGCAGCGTACCGACTACTATCAGGCCCTGCTGCGTCCCTGTCGTTTTCTGCACCGGCTGTGCGGCGTGGTGGCATGTGATGGCGAGGCTCTGTGCTATCTGGAGCTATACCGCGGCGAGGACCAGCGGCGCTTCGGTCAGCGCGAGAAGGTCGAATTCCGCGGCCTGCTGGCGCATGTGGCGCTGGCCACGGAGAACCGCTGGCAGCGCCGCCATACCGCCGCTCTCGAACAGGCGCTAATGCGTATCATTGACGCTCACGCCCACGCCACCTTCCTGGTGGAGGCGGATGGCCGCATCGCCTACAGCAACCGCACCGCACAGGTGCTGTGCGAGCAGGGCAGCGGTCTTTACCGCGACGGCGAATACTTGGCTGCGGTGATGCCGGCCGAGCATCGCGCACTGCGCGAGACGCTGGCCGCGTTGGCGCGCATCGCCGATGATGCCCACGACGCCCCCTCCCCCACGCGAGTGCTGTCGGTGTCAACGCCGGGCGCGCCACTACCCATTACGTTAACGCTACAGCTTGCCGGGTCAGCGCTGGGCGGTGGACCCAGCCCGGCGCGCACGCTGCTGGTGGTCACTGTGCGCCGGCAAGGCGTCGAGCATGACCACCACGATTGCCTGTTCGCGCGCCAGTTCAAACTGAGCCGGGCGCAGGCGCGCGTCAATGCGTTGATCTTCGCTGGCCATTCGATCGCCTCGCTGGCGCGGACTCTGCACGTGTCAGAGAACACCGTACGCAGCCACCTCAAGCAGATCTTCCAGAAGACCCATACCCACGGCCAGATGGAGCTGGTACATCTGCATGCGCAGTATTGTCCTATGGCCTGTTGACACACTCGGCACGCTGTTTGTGCGCAGAGGATGCTCGAAATAACACATTGCTGAGAAAGAGCTATCCCACCCTTGTATGAAGACGCACAGTCATGGCAGAGCCGCATTATGTGCAGCGTGAATCAACAAGTTATGGGAAGATCTTTGGGCATATTCTCAGCGTTTGGACGGTTTGCGCTCGCTGCTTTGGCCCTTTGTCTTCGCCTTTCCCTGCGGGCCTGCCGATGGCTGCGGGTCCAGATCGACAAGCAATGCGCGCAGATCCACCGACACCATGGCCCCATTACCCATCAGATCAAGCGATGCCATTGATCGTTTCATGAGCGCATCGCGATCGATATATAACTCCTGATCCGGCTGCGGAGGACGCAGCGTACTGCACACTGTGCGCTTCAGGCGCAGTAGACTCGTCCCGGAGCGTTGCCACGGATGCGCGGGCGAAAGGCGTTGAACCATCACACTTTCGAGCTTGACGACCACCGTGTCTTCATACACTTCCGCGCAGCGTCCGATCCCAATATCGTAAGTCATAGGGCTTCCTCATAATCATCAACGGGTTGCGTCACTTTTTTCATGCCCCGATCAACTTGAGCGTGACGCCATATTTGTTGAGAAAGGGCTATCCTGCCCTTTCTCAAAACGCACGGTCGCGGCAAAGCCGCGTCACGTGCTACGTAGATCAACGACTTATGTCGTTGATCTACGGGCGATCCGTCCATGGACCGCACTATCAGGCTGTTTCTCAACAGCCAGATAGCTGATTGTTGAGAAAGGGCTATCCTGCCCTTTCTCAAAACGCACGGTCGCGGCAGAGTCGCGTCATGTGCTACGTGGATCACACTAGCGGGCTGTTTCTCCACAGCCGGCTAGGTGCGCCTATTATCCGGTCAGCTCGCTTAAAATTTCGTTAAGGTTTTCCGGGGTTCCTGGCGGAGCCATTGTAACCTGTTGTTTTAAAAACGATATTTTTGTAAATCTTCTGGCAAATACGCGCTGGAAGTTAGCTCTGGCTGCCTTGCGTCCGCGCTTCGAACGACGCTTCGGCGCCTCCCGGCAGCAAGCTGGCGCCCTCATGCCAGCACTCCTTGTCGAAAAGGATCAGGCGCGGCCAGCGCCGATCAAGCTTCACATAGATCGCAAGCAGGGGCGCGGCCTGCTGCGGCAGGGTGAGTATCCATGTGTTTTCGGCCCACTGCGCCTGGAAGACCCGCCCCCGCCCGGCATCCAGTGCCACGCGCGATCCGCGCGTTACCCATCGCGGTAGCACGAAGCGGAATCTCATTGTTTCCTCGTGCGTAACCAGCACGAGCAGCAGGTCGCGGCGGCGGCGCCAGCCATGCCCAGGCCGGTACGCAATCCGGATACAGACCCCCACCTTCTGTACCGGCGGCAAGCTTCCCGCTGCGTCCAGGATATCGAAGCGTTCCGGCTGTCCAGCGAGACCGAGCATACGTTGGCGGCTGAGCACGAGTTGACTCGCATGAGCCAGCAGCGCCTGCCTCTTACATTGTAAACGCGCTTCGTCGCCGGGCGCCACGTACGCATCGACGGGCGATCCATCGCCGTGTATGACATAGGACAGGCGCGTGGCCGTACATTCCGCGCGCAGCAGCGCCAGATCGCCCAGTACACGCAGCGCGCCGTGATCCGGATGACGATCAGCCAGTGCGGGCAGCGCCACGTGCGTCGGCGCGAATGCACGTATTTCCCCGGCGAGGATCGTGACAGCCTCATCGTCGCGCATCAGGCGTTCGGTGAGGCCCTGATCCGGCCAGCCCAAAAACCGCGTGGCCTGCGCGTCCACACCCAATACGCGCAAAGCTGCACTCACTTCCTGCCGTCGCCGTTCACCCCAGCGGGCACGTTCGCGTGCGCCAATGTGCCAACGCCGTTCGATCCAGCGTTGCGGCCAGGGGTTGTTGTCGCCATCGGTCGCGAACACGATCCGCAGTGCCGCGCCTGCCTGCAATGCCACCTGGATCAGAACGCCCGTGGCTATCGTCTCATCGTCCGGATGCGGCGCGAGTATGAGCAGGCGGTCGTCCGGGCCCAATGGCGCGAGTGCCGTCATCGAAAATCTGTCAGTCCAGTCCGCGCAGACGCGCCCGCAATTCGTCCAGACGCAAATCCGCAGGCGCTCCCGGCGATACGCGCGCGGCGAGACTGGCCTCGGGCGTACGGCCCTGCCCCGCTTCCGCCGCCGATTCCGCAGCGCGGCGATAGGCGTCGCGAAACGGCACACCGGCCGCCGCCTGCTCGATCGCGGCATCGGTCGCATACATGGCATCGTCGATCGCTGCGCGCATCGCCGACGCATTCCATTGCATGTGCGCAAGCAGGTCCGGCAACAGCGCAAGCGCGGCGAGGCCGCGCGCGAAGCCGTGGTAGAGCGCGCCCTTGGAGAACTGCACGTCACGCTGATAGCCGGACGGCAGCGACAGCAACTGCTCGATTTCCGTGCGTGCGGCGGCGACGCTCGCATAGGTGGCGCGCATCAGTTCCACCACGTCCGGGTTGCGCTTGTTCGGCATGATCGAGCTGCCGGTCGTGTATTGCGCCGGCAG
>JAISPQ010000159.1 GCA_031274955.1 Rhodanobacter sp. | reverse complement strand
ACTTTGAGCGGATCGCGCTGCCAGGCGATCGGCTGGCCGTTGGCGCTGAACGCGAGACCGGCGAGCTTGTCGATCGGCCCGCGCGGCGAATGACTGCCGGGCAGCCACTGCGGGTACAGCAGGGTCAACGGACCGGGCTGTACCGGAATCGTTTCGTGGACGCGAAAGATGCGCCGCGCGAGATCGGTCGCATCGACCGCGACACGCAGCGTGCCCGGATACGCCACATCCTCCGGCGCGGGGACTTGCGCCCGCGCGGCGACCGCCATGCCGATACCGGCTGCGACCGTGGCCACCACGCGCCACGTTGCAGATGCGCTCGATTTCATCCCGGTCTCCAGTGTTCTCCGGCGCGCACAGCGCACGACTTGGCGCGGATTGTGACAGCCGCGGACCTGCGGGGCATAGGGCGAGAGCAATTTTGATTCCTGCGATCGTGCCGTGCCAGCCACAGACCTGCGGGGCACAGGCCATTCGACTTGCCGCGTGATGAGAATCACGATTTCCAATGTGCCGCGCAACCGCTGCGAATGCCTTAGAATCGCTGCATTGCCGCATACGGAAACTAACTAATGCTCTACCACCTGCACGAAATCAACCGCACCCTGTTCCATCCTTGGGTGACCTGGTCGGGCGTGACCGCGCAAGTGATGTCGTCGCCGGACAACTGGCTCGCGCGCTGGCCCGGCATGGATCGCGCCGCCGCCGGCTGCGATCTGATCTACCGGCTCGGCAAGGATTACGAGAAACCCGCGTTCGGCATCACCGCCGTGCCCGCGCACGCGCGCGAGGCGGCGGTGATCGAGGAACGCGTGATCAGACTGCCGTTCTGCGATCTCCTCCACTTCAAGCGCTGTAGCGACGACCCTGCCGCGCTGCGGCAGTTGCGCGACGATCCAGTGGTGCTCCTGGTCGCCCCGCTATCCGGCCATCACGCCACGCTGCTGCGCGATACCGTGCGCACGCTGCTGCGCGATCACGATGTCTACATCACCGATTGGGTCGATGCGCGCATGGTGCCGCTCGACAAGGGGCCGTTCGGACTCGACGATTACATCGCCTATGTGCGCCGCTTCATCACGCACCTCGGCGCCGAAAAGCTGAACGTGATCTCGGTGTGCCAGCCCACGGTGCCGGTGCTCGCGGCGGTTTCGCTGATGGCCGCAGCCGGCGAAACGACGCCGCTGACACTGACCATGATGGGTGGCCCGATCGATACGCGCCGCTGCCCGACCGAGGTGAATGATCTGGCCACGACCAAGCCATACTCGTGGTTCGAGACCCATGTCGTGTTCGAGGTGCCCACCAACTATCCCGGCAAGGGTCGTCGTGTGTATCCGGGTTTTCTGCAACAAGCGGGCTTCGTCGCGATGAATCCGAGCCGGCATTTCACCGCACACTGGGATTACTACCTGAATCTCCTGCGCGGCGATCAGGAAGACGCCGCCGCGCATCGCCGCTTCTACGACGAATACAACGCCGTGCTCGACCTGCCCGCCGAGTACTATTTGGACACCATCCGCACCGTGTTCCAGGAACATCGGCTGCCGCTCGGCACCTGGCACGTGCAGGGCCAGCGCGTCGCGCCGGAAGCGATCACACGCTCGGCCTTGCTGACCGTCGAAGGCGAACTCGATGATATTTCCGGCCCCGGCCAGACGCGCGCCGCGCACGATCTGTGCACCGGCATCCAGGCCTCGCGCCAGCAGCATCTGGAAGTGAAAGGCGCCGGCCACTATGGCATCTTCAGCGGCCGGCGCTGGCGCAACGCCGTCTATCCCGATGTGCGCGACTTTATCCGCCGCTTCCACGATGGCCTGAAGTAAAACCCATGCTCTGCATCAGGCCGGCGGCGTCTTGGGCGATGAAGGAAACGGCCATGGACATCCGGCGCTACCGGCAACGTGGCTGGGCGAAATTCACCGTCGCGAGCGTTTCCGTATGGCAGTCTACCCTCGCTACGGCACCCTGGAGATCATGCCGAACGGTGCGGTAATGGGCTGATTACTCCCCTGAATTGGGGAGGCTCCTTTCTTGAACGTGGCCACGACGGTACAGTTACCCTTGACGGTATTGGTCGTGTAAACATCATTCCTGATGTTGAGCGAACCGCCGCAGGTGCCGCCGACCGGACGAACAACCACGTATCCAGGGTCTGGTTCGAACGTGAACTGCGCGGTATTTCCCCACTCTACCAAAACAGACTGTGCAGGAGTAATGGAACCGTGTACTCCAGCGCTGGCGGTCACCGTGTAGGTAGCCTTTCCAAATGTCGCTGTAACGGTACAGTTGGCGCCGATGTGACTCACTGTGTATGTGGTACCGCTGAGCGAGCCACCGCAGCCAGTGACGGAGGCGATAGCGAATTTCGAGCTCGGCGTAATCTTGAACGAAGTAGATGTCCCCGCTTTCACTGCAACAGGTGTCGATGGGTTGATCGTGCCGCCGGCACTGCTGATCGGCGTGATGGCGTAAGGACCAAAGGCTGCGCTATCCACGGTATAGGCTTCATATACATCCTGCTGCACAACAGCCCAGGCGAGACGGCCAAAACCACCAAACCCCCAGCTCGTACCCCAGGAGTTCTGTACCAGCAGCCCATCCTGATCATAGCCGACCGCAAGTAGTGCATGGTCGCCGACGACGTCGCTTGTTATATCGCTATCGAGCGTATCCTGAGAAACATTCCAGTAATTGAAATACATATATTCACGCACCGCCATGCCGAGAACAACCGGCTGTGAGTTGGCCAATGCCGTTTGAATCGCTATTTGACCATTGATGCCGGTACCGCTACCATCACTCGGACTCGAGAATATATAATTCCACTGATTAATTTTATAATAAGCAGCATTGACTTGTTCTACGGCTGCGGGCTGGTCCTTCCAGTCATAATCTCCCTGAGAATAGTCGCTCTCGGTATCTACTCCCTGATCCATGGCGAGATTGAAGCCGTCTGATATATTTGCTCCGCAGTCATTCTCATTCCCGCACATCTCTGACACCAACTGTGGATCGGAGGAGTACATGTACGAAAAATTGATCTGAGAATACATATACATGGGAGCAAAAGTGGTTGGTGCCATATTCAAACGGTTCGCATACCACCCCATCAGACCGTACCCTACGGCCCAGCCTACGCAGGAATCGACTTGTCCCTGATCACCAACCGGAACGCTCCACTGGGTCAAGTCGACCGTGGCGGGTAATGGAGCGACGCCAACAGCGTGGCTGTGGGTGGGCAGTTCAACGACCTTTGCCGATGGAATCAACCCCATGCCATGAAGAGATGAAGGGGTTGCGGTGGTTTGGGTTGTCGCATCGGCGCCCTGATCGGTTCCGACCGAATCCTGCGCAAATGCGGTTGTCGTTATGAGTAAAAGCGTAAGGATCAACCCGTACACGTTGTTGCAGATGTGTCTCATTTCTAGCCTTCAATACTAGTGATGGATGAAGAATCCGGGAAGAACCCTCAAAAGCAGGGGATGCCGGTTCCGTGAGTCACATTACTTTGAATCGTCGCCATGAAAAATTCCATAACTTTTTAATGAAAATTTCACTAAAATTCATACTCATTCAGAGGCTATAAGAGCATAT
>JAISPQ010000023.1 GCA_031274955.1 Rhodanobacter sp. | reverse complement strand
ATCAGCAGAAAACCGTCGAGGTTGATGGGCCGTTTGTCGTTTGCGCTCGGCATTTTCGCATCTGCCCCCGTGATGTCTTCGCCAGCATGAACCTGGATCGCCAGGCGCGAGCGATTTTCCCACAGGAAATCCGCATCGGCCATTGCTGCGAAACTCGCCGACTCTCGCCGAAGTGGTGTCTAGACCGAAGTTCCAGCCCTCACACGCCCCCCATGCGAGTGCAAGCGCTTGTCAGCGCAGGTTTTTTTCGTCTTTTGGGTTGTTGAGTTTGTATAAAAATGTAGTCACTAAAAATGTTGACATATCGAAGAATATAGTCTATTATTTTCCGCATGCCAGCCAGAAGCGGAACCGCTCACGTCGTCACCACAACACGTACCTGCAACGGTAAGGTCTATCGCTCTCACTTGTTGCGCCGCAGTTATCGCGAGGACGGCAAGGTTAAGAACCAGACATTGGGCAATCTCTCGCATCTGCCCGAGCCGCTGATCGAAGTCATTCGTCGATCATTACGCGGGGAGACCTTCGTGCCCTTGGGCGAGGCGTTCGAGGTGGTTGCTTCACGATCCCACGGCCATGTGCATGCCGTCGCCTTGGCGATGCAGCGTCTGGGGTTTGAGTCGGTGCTGGGCAGCAAGCCTTCGCGCGAACGCGATCTGACGTTGGCGATGATCGCGGCGCGCATCGCGGCGCCACACACCAAGCTGGCCACGACCCGCTGGTGGCATACCACCACCTTGGCATCTGACTTCGGCGTGGCCGATGCGAGCGAGGATGATCTGTATGCGGCGATGGATTGGTTGCTTGCGCGTCAGGATGCGATCCAGAAGAAGCTGGCGGCACGGCATTTGTCGCAAGGCGGTCTGGTGTTGTACGACCTGTCGTCCAGTTACTTCGAAGGCACTTGCTGTCCGCTGGCCAAGCTGGGCTACAGTCGCGATGGCAAGCGCGGACTGTTGCAGGTCAACTATGGTCTTCTGACCAATACGCGCGGTTGTCCGGTGGCGGTGTCGGTGCACGAGGGCAATGTATCGGACAGCACCACGTTCCTGCCCGAAGTGCAGCGGCTGCGCGAAGTGTTCGGTATCGAACAGATGGTCTTGGTGGGCGATCGCGGCATGCTCGGTCACGCGATCATTGGGGCATTGCGCGAGCAGCAAGGCGTGGACTGGATTACCGCGCTCAAGTCCACCTCGATCCGCGCCTTGGTCGAGGAGGGGCAGTTGCAGTTGGGTTTGTTCGATGAACGCAATCTTGTAGAGATCACTTCACCGGAGTATCCGGGCGAACGGCTCATTGCCTGTCGCAATCCGCAACTGGCGACGCGGCGTGCGCATAAGCGCGAGGAACTATTGCTGGCCACCGAAACGAGTCTGCGCGCGATTCAGGCGCGGGTACAGGCCGGCCGGCTCACGGGTGCGGACACGATCGGCGTGACCGTGGGCAAGGTCGTCAATCGCTACAAGGTCGCCAAGCACTTTGAACTGGACATCGGCGAAGAACGCTTGAGCTTCCAACGCAAGCACGCGGCAATTGCCGCCGAGGCGATGCTGGATGGTATCTACATCATCCGCACCTCGGTGGAGTCAGAGCGCATGACGGCGCAGGATTGCGTGCGCAACTACAAGTCACTGGCCCATGTGGAACGCGCCTTTCGTTCGCTCAAGACGGTCGATCTGAAGGTGCGGCCGATCCACCACCGCAGTGCTGATCGGGTGCGTGCGCATATCCTCATGTGCATGCTGGCCTACTACGTGGAATGGCATATGCGCGAAGCTTGGCGCGAATTGATGTTTGCCGATACCGATCAAGCGGCCAAGGCCACGCGCGATCCGGTGGCGCCGGCGCAACGCTCAAAAGCAGCGCACACCAAGGTGAACCGCCGCGCGCTTGAGGATGGCACGCCCATCCACAGCTTTGCCACCCTGATGGCGGAACTGGCCAGCTTGGTGCGCAACACCTGCCGTACACCCAGCGCAGGTAACAATGCGCCGACCTTCGAGATCGAAACGACTCCCAATCCGACCCAACAGCGTGCGCTGGAGTTGATCAAACAAATTCAGGTGTAGACAGAAACCGGAACCCGTACTTCACGATAACTGATTGTGAGGGAAGGGAAATTTGTCTGGCGGCTGCTGGAACTTCGGTTCTAGGCTCATGCCTCATTGGAAAAGACTCCACATTGACTGCGGGCGGAAGTCGAACGACAATCCGGCTGTCGTTCAATAACCTTGGTTGGTTTCGCCATGAAACGACGTGATTTTCTCATTTCGCTTCCCATCGCCGCCACTTCCGTTCCGAGCGTCAGATTGGCTTTCGTTACGACAAGCGAGCATCGCTATCCGATCGAAGTGAGGCCAGATCGAATCGTAATCGGCGCCGCATCTGACAAACGGAACGCGAAAAAGCGAATGTTGCGAGAAGCGACGCTGCAAGAGGCGGTCGACATAGCTTCGAAAGCTTCTCTGCCGCTCGAAATACGACCAGGAATCTACCGCGCGGAAGAACTCGCGATCGAAGCGCCGCTGTCCCTATGGGGAACGCCGGGAAAAACGATCATCGAATCGGGCGCGCGCGGTGCAATGACGCTCGATATTCGTCCCCGCGAAAAAGAAACCCGACTCTCCGCAGTCAGCATTTCCGGGCTGGTCTTCCGAGGAATGTCCTTGGCCCATGCCAAGACCATAGATCCTGCCGAACGACCGATCCATACGCTGCCGCATGCTCCAAAACACTTCAATGGGCTTGTCACAGCCTATTGCGTGGATAGGTTGGCTATCCGCGATTGCGTCTTCGACGGCGCCTCGGGCACGGCCATCGGCCTATGGCGATGCCGGGAGGCGGAAATCACCAATAACGAGATCAAGCACAGTAGTGTGGCGCTATTTTCTTACGCAGGTCGAGGCAATGTCTTTGCC
>JAISPQ010000010.1 GCA_031274955.1 Rhodanobacter sp. | reverse complement strand
ACGCGCTCGTTGACGCTGACGCGGCGACGCACGCGGCCGGTGACGCGCAGACAGTATTCGTAGCCGATCTCACTAGCCAGTTGGAACGCCGCGGCGTTGTCGGGATCGACGACGACCTGAATCAGACCTTCATGGTCGCGCAGATCGATGAAGATGACGCCGCCATGGTCGCGGCGCGTATCCACCCAACCACACACAGTGACGGATCGATCGATCAGGGCTTCGTCGATAAGCCCGCAATAATGGCTGCGCATGATTCGTTTACCGTGCGCCGGAACGGCGCGGAAAGGCACGAGATGCTACGGAGGAAGTTGCTGCGCCGCAATGCCGGCGCGTGGCGACAGCACCAATACCTACCACAGCAGGCACCTGCGCTCGCAAACGCGGTCAGCGCCAGCGGCGCTCGACCACGAATACGCCGCTGCACCCTTTATCGACCCAGATACCGGCACGGTTCCAACCCCAGTTCTGGCCTTCTATGCAGCGCGTGTTGGATATCTGGCGTTGCAGATAGACACGGCTGCCACGCCCGGTATCGACCTGGCACATCGTGTAGTTATAACCGGAGCTGCCGCAGGTCAGCGAGATTTCGCGGTCCCAGTTCGAGCCCGGATTCCATGTCTGCGGCGGGGGTGGTGGAGGCGGAGGTGGCGGAGGTGGCGGAGGTGGATCCGCGACCCAGCGCCGCTGTACGCGGAACAGCGCTTTACAGCCTTTGTCGACCCAGATGCCGGCGCGGTTCCAGCCCCAGTTCTCGCCTTCGACGCAACGCGTACTGGACATCTGCCGGACGATGAATACACGGCTACCTCTGCCGGTATCGATCTGGCACAGGTTGTAGCCGTAGCCCGAACTCTCGCAGCGCAGTTCGATATCGCGATCCCAACCCCGGCTGGGCCGCCATTCCCCGTCGTATTGCATGATCGCCGCCGCATCAATCGCCCGCCCTGCCTGGATGGCTGGCTGCGCCGAAGCGGCGGCGGCATACACGGACAACATCATTATGACTGGCATGTGCGCTGTCTTGAACATCATGTTTTCTCCATCTCAAACGAGCGAAAAAATGCTTTGCCAGTCTATCAGGCCAGAGAGAAACACCGGGCATGTATGGCTTATCCGGGCGACGCGGCACTGCGTGATGTCAGCAGCGAAGCGACCGGCATCAAAGTGATGCGAAACCGTGCGCCGCCGGCAGCGGATGGCACATATTCGAGCGTGGCCTGGCTGGCTTCAGCCATCTGTTTGGCCAGATACAGACCGAGCCCGGTGCCGTACTCATGCGTGGTATAGAACGGTTCGAAGATTTGTGCGGCGATCTTGGGCGGAATGCCCGGTCCGCGATCGACGACTTCGATCAGCGGCAGCGCCTTGTCCGTGGCCAACCGCGTGACCACGCTCACGTGCGCCGGTTCGTAGGGCTGACGCCCATAGCGCAGCGCGTTTTGCACCAGGTTCCATACCACCTGCTGCAAGTGCTGAGGATCGACCATCGCCTGGATCGGCAGGTTCTGCGTCACCGCACCTAGATGATCGCTGCCCAGGTCGTTGGCTTGCTTGTAGTCCTCCACGAACACAAGCGCCCATACATTCAGATCAATGCTTTCCGGCCGCGAACGCTCGCGCCGCGAAAGTTGCAGGACATTCTCCACCACCTCGTTGGCGCGCGTGCAGTGATCGTTGATGATGTTCGCCAGACGCTTGTCTTCGGCGGTCAATTCCGGCGATTCTGCGAGCAGTTGTGCCGCATAGCGGATCGCGGCGAGCGGATTGCGGATCTCGTGCGCGATCGAGGCCGCCAAGCGGCCAAGCGAGCCGAGCGTGAGTTGTTCCGCGCGCCGCGACAGCAGCGAGGTATCGTCCAGAAAGATCAACGCGTGCGCATCGTCGTCCGGCGCCAGCCGCGCAAAGCGCGGAATCACTTCGGCCGCATCGGCAGCCAGCGCCAACGCGGTCTGTTTGGCCCTGCCCGAATGACGCCAGTGCTGCAGACGCCGCAAAAGCTCCGGCGCGATAGCGCCCAGCGCGCGCTGGCTCGGCGATGGATGTCCGATCAGATGCCAAGCCGATTCGTTGATGCGCAACACCTGATTCTCGGCATCGACCAGCAACACGCCGGTGGTCATGCGCTGGATAATGAGATCGTTGACCTGTTCCAGATTGAGCAGGTCCACGCCGCGCTGCGCGGCGAGATCTTCGGTCGCGCGCATGTGACCGCTGAGGTAGCGCAGTAGCATGGCGAAAACGAAATACGCCGCTATGATCGCCAGCGTGTTGATGCCCAGGAGCGGCGGTACTGGTTGCGTCAGCCAGTCCACCCCGAACGGCGCCAGCACACCCGCCGTCGCCGCCGCCGCGAACAGGTAGGCGCGATGCGGCAAGAGCAGGACCGCGATGCCCACGTTCACCAGGATCATCATCGGGACGATGCTGTATCCGCTCAGCGCGATCAGGATCAGCGCGGCGGCAACGATATCGACGAACAGCACCGCGCTGATGCCCGTGACCAGGCTGATACGTAGCCGCTTGGCGATGATGGGCACCACGAGCGCGAAAACCAGGTAGCCGATGGCGGCGCTTTGACCCAGCAGCGGACGCTGGACTCTCACCCAGTCGCCGACGTGGTCGTTGAAGGCCAGGCCAACGTAGACGATCGCCTCGAAACACCGATAGAGGTTGGAGAAATACAATTCGCGCCGGGTGAGATCACCCGGTTTCGGGTTCGGCTTGCTCACTCGGAATCGACCGTCATGTTCGCTTCGTACCGGCCCTGAGTATAGAACTTATCCTTAATATTCCCACCAACCCGCACACACCGTCTCCGACACCGGCCGACGGGAGGTTGCGGACAGGTTCTCGCTCTCGCCTTCCAGTATGATTTCCCGGACAATACCCGCCCCCGCTGCGGCAGCGTGTCGCACGCCGCTCTTCCGAGCTGTACTTGCACGCCACGTCACGCATACGACGTTGCGCTGCCCTTTACTTTCGAGGTGCCCGCATGAATTTCCACGAATACCAAGCCAAGGAATTATTCGCCGCTTACGGTATCGCCGTGCCACCCGGCAAGATTGCCGATTCTCCGCAAGCCGCCGTGGATGCTGCTCAAGTGCTGGGCGGTTCGCAGTGGATGGTCAAAGCGCAGATTCACGCCGGTGGTCGCGGCAAGGCCGGCGGTGTGAAGTTTTGCAAGAGTCTCGACGCCGTGCGCGCGGCGGCCCAAGGCATGCTCGGCACGCACATGGCCACCTATCAGTCCGCCGGCCGCGCGCTGCCGGTCAATGTAGTGCTGGTCACCGACGCCACCAACATCGCCAGAGAGCTGTATCTGTCGGTACTGGTGGATCGCGACACCAAAACCATCTCGTTCATCGCCTCCAAGCACGGCGGCGTGGACATCGAACAGGTCGCGCGGGAAACCCCGCAGGATATCCACACCATCGCGGTGGACTTCGTCGAGGGCTTGCAGCCGTACCAGTGCCGCCAGCTCGGCTTCGCGATGGACCTCAATGCAAAGCAGGTCGGCCAACTCAGCAAGATCATGCTGGGCCTGTACACACTGTTCAACGAGAAGGATCTGTCGCTGGTGGAACTCAACCCGCTGGCGATCCTTGAGGATGGTAACCTCGCTGCGCTCGACGGCAAGGTCAATTCCGACGACAACGCCGAATTCCGCCACGCCGATCTGCTCGCCATGCGCGATCTGACCCAGGAAGACACCACCGAGGCTGCGGCTCTGCAGAACAACCTCAACTACGTGACCATGGACGGCAACATCGGCTGCATGGTCAACGGCGCGGGGCTGGCCATGGCCACCATGGACGTGATCAAACTCGCCGGCGGCGAGCCGGCCAACTTCCTCGACGTCGGCGGCGGCGCAACCAAGGAACGCGTCACCGAGGCGTTCAAGCTGATTCTTTCTTCCAACAAGGTGAAGGCCATCCTGGTCAACATCTTCGGCGGCATCGTGCGTTGCAATCTGATCGCCGAGGGCATCATCGCGGCGGTGAAGGAAGTGGGCCTCACGATTCCGGTCGTGGTGCGCCTGCAGGGTACCAATGTCGAACAGGGCCGCGAACTCCTGGCCCATTCCGGCCTCGCGATTACCTCGGCGGATGATCTCAACGATGCGGCGAAGAAAGCCGTGGCCGCCGCGAAAGCCTGAACACCTGCACCCCACCCATTTGCAGAGGACCCTTTGAAATGTCCGTACTCGTCAACAAAAACACCAAGGTTATCGTGCAGGGCTTCACCGGCCAGCAGGGCACCTTCCATGCCCAGCAGGCGCTGGACTACGGCACCCAAGTCGTGGGCGGCGTGACGCCCGGCAAGGGCGGCAGCACGCATATCGGCCTGCCGGTCTTCAACAGCGTCGCCGATGCGGTCGCTGCGACCGGCGCCGATGCCTCGGTGATCTTCGTACCGCCGCCGTTCGCGGCCGATTCGATCCTCGAAGCGATCGACGCCGGCGTCCGCGTCATCGTGACGATCACCGAAGGCATCCCGGTACTGGACATGCTGCGCGTGAAGAACGTGCTGGCCAAGCACCCGCACACCGTACTGATCGGCCCGAACTGCCCCGGCATCATCACCCCGGGCCAGTGCAAGATCGGCATCATGCCGGGACACATCCACAAACCCGGCACGGTCGGCATCGTGTCGCGCTCGGGCACGCTGACCTACGAGGCCGTGTTCCAGACCACCAACGAGGGATTGGGCCAGTCCACCTGCATCGGCATCGGCGGCGACCCGATCAATGGCCTCTCCTTCATCGACTGCCTGAAGCTGTTCCAGGACGATCCGCAAACCCAGGGCATCATCATGGTCGGCGAAATCGGCGGCAGCGCCGAGGAAGACGCCGCCGAGTTCATCGGCCAATACGTCAAGAAACCGGTGGTGTCGTTCATCGCCGGCGCCTCGGCCCCGGCCGGCAAGCGCATGGGCCATGCCGGCGCCATCATCTCCGGCGGCAAGGGCACGGCGGCGGCGAAGTTCGCCGCGCTGGAGAAGGCGGGCGTCACCACGGTGAAGTCGCCGGCGGATCTGGGCAAGACGCTCGCGGCGAAGATGAAGCGTTAGGCGCCAAGTACGGATACCCGTTAGCTTAAGCGTTATGCACCTAATTCAGTGTCATGCCGTTATTGTTCTGCTGGTCATTCTCGGGTTGGCTGGTTGTACCGTTGATCGTCGCAAGGACATCGCATTTCATGTGCTGTTTTCTGAGCAAGGGTGGCCGAACGATGCGGCATTCTCGCAGGCACTCTCCGCGAGATTCCCGCCAGGCTCTTCGCTTCAAGCCTTGCGTACTTTCGCCAAGAGCGGTGGTGGCTCTTGCTACGAACACGAGGTGGATCACCTTTGGTGCGAATTTGTTACCTACGCCAAGATCTGCACTCAGTCCATGCTCGGCATCGACATTACGTTGCAATCTGGCGCTGTCGGCGCCATCAAGGTTATCTCCGGCGGTATCAGTTGCTAGACCGCTGCGAAGGGCACTCGCGCTATCATGCGGTACGCGGCAGCGGCCGCTTGGCTCAAGCGTTAGGTGCTTAAGAGAACATTCTCGGATTGTTAATCGCGCTGCCGCTAGTGCTAGCCGTTATCGCCACAGCAATCGCTTGGCGGCACATTGGCCGCCCGGTGTTGTACTTTTTCACGTCATGTTTATGCTTGCTTGGTCTTCAAGGCTTGGCTGCGCCTGCTGCTGTCGGCGTTTTTCTTCCAAGCGGTGGTGGTCTTACACTCGCCGCCGCACACGAGGCTTTCTCTCGCAGTGTCATCGTCGGAGCCATTATCGTTTTTGCGGTCGGCTCACCGTTTCTTTGGTGGCTCAGCCGTGCTTTTCACCGCCTCTCTCAAGAAACTCGCGCCTAACTTGTTGATTTGTATAGGCAGCATCAGATGCAAGCGACTTTCTTTCGGAACGGTTTTCGGCACGTCCGGGCCGATTACTTCGCTAACATTGCATTCA
>JAISPQ010000202.1 GCA_031274955.1 Rhodanobacter sp. | reverse complement strand
TACGAAGTGCTGCAACCCGAATACAACCTGATGGCACGCAAGGGCTACGAAACCACACTGGAGCCGCTGATACGCCAGGCACAGATCGGCGTCGTCCCCTATTACGCGCTCGCCAGCGGATTCCTCACCGGCAAGTACCGCAGCCAAGCAGACCTGGGTAAGAGCGCGACGCGCGCAAACACCGTCGGCAACTATCTCAACGGTTACGGACTGCGCGTGCTCGCGGCGCTGGACGACATCGCACGCCGCCATGCGGCGACACCGGCGCAGGTGGCGCTGGCATGGCTGATCGCGCGTCCGGGCATCAGCGCGCCGATCGCGGGCGCGACCAGCGTGGCGCAGGTGCAGGAACTGGCCGGCGCGGTGAGGCTGCGTCTGGACGATGTGGACCTCGCACGCCTGAATCAGGGCGTTTGAGCGGATGTGTAGCCGACGAGCCGGTAATACGGCTCTGCGCGTAGCGAAGCATAGTCGCTTCAATCCATGCGGCATGTGGATTCTGCGACTACGCGCAGAATGACGACGTGTAACCTTTTGCGGCAGCCTCTTGCGGGAGGAAATCATCCCACTGCGGATTTGTACGGCCTGCCACCCTTGCGACCATTTTTTCGGGCCGCGGCAGCCTTGGCCGGCGAGGTGGCCTGGCCAGCCAGGCGAGCCATGTGGCTGCGCGTACCGAATATCCCGGCCAACAGGCCCGGAATGGACAGATCGACATCAAGGCTTTCCCAATGCAGCCCGTAGCCCGTGCCGAGAACTTCGACCTCCCCGAGTTGCTGATGGCTGGCGTGCTCCAATCCTTGCGCCAAGCGCGGCGGGAAAGCGAATGTGCACCCGTTCGTCAGTTCGACAATAAGCAGCCCCTTCTTCGCGTCATAGCGTGCCGCCGCCGCTCTGGGTTCCGTGGTTTGAGCGATTTTGCCCCGCTCAAGAGCGACGTCAATCTGTGCATCGGTCAAATCATTCATGGATTGCTCTCCATCGGGTAAGAAAGGCCGCCCGCTGCTCGGTTACGATTTTCATCGCCCGGCGCACGTCGCTGCGTTTCATGTTTTCAGCCCAAACCAGTTCCGGCTTGCCGTCCGTACCGGCGAGATCGATTTTGACCTGACCATCACCGAATACGTGCACATGAGCGGGTTCGTGATCGTCGGAAAAAATGACGACGCGCAGGCCATTGGCACGGAAGATCGTTACCATGACGCACGCTAACCCATCACGTTGGGTTAATCAACCCGCCAGCGCCTCCTGTACAAGTACAGTCCCGGCATCGCTCAGCGTATGATCGCCGCCCCTCACTGACCGGAACCTGCCATGTCGCTCGCTCCCGCCACCCGCGCCCGCATCCAATCCCTGCTCGACAGCCATCGCGTCGTGCTTTTCATGAAAGGCTCGCGTCACGCGCCGCAGTGCGGCTTTTCCGCGGCGGCTGCCGACCGCCTCGATGCGCTGCTCGAGGACTACGCGACCGTGGACGTGCTCGCCGATGAGGATATCCGCTCGGGTATCAAGGAATTCGGTGATTGGCCGACCATCCCGCAGTTGTATGTGGATGGCGAACTCGTCGGCGGCGCCGACATCGTGCGATCGATGTTCGATTCGGGCGAACTGCACCGCCTGCTCGGCGTGACCGAGCCGGACCGCACGCCGCCGCAGATTTCGATTTCGGATGCCGCCGTCGCCAAGGTACGCGCAGCGCTGGCCGACGCCGGCGACATGAAGCTGTTCCTGCTGGTGGACGGCCGTTTCCAGCCGCAGTTCCAACTGCGCGAAGCCGGCGCGAACGATATCGTGGTCCTCGCCAACGGCCTGGAGATCCGCTTCGATGCCGCTTCCGCGCAGCGCGCGCGCGGCGCCAGTATCGACTGGACGAACACACCGCACGGCGAAGGCTTGGCGATCCATTTGCCGGAAGCGCCACGCGCAGGCATGCCGCACGGAGTGAAAGCGCTGGACGTGCACGCCCTCAAGCGCCGCATCGACGCCGGCGACATCACGGTGATCGACGTACGCCCGGATGCGGAGCGCGAGCGTGTGCCATTCCCGTTCGGCGACGTGTTGACGCCCGACACGCATGCGCGCCTGACCGCGCTGCCCAAGGACACCCCGCTCGCCTTCATCTGCCACCACGGCAACGCCAGCCGCAGCGCGGCGGAACATTTCCGCGATCACGGCTTCACCGATGTGTGGAACGTGGCCGGCGGTATCGATGCGTGGTCGGTCGAAATCGATCCAACCGTACCGCGCTACTGAACCGGAATGGGGGGGGGCGAAGAACCGCGCTGTACGCAACGCTGTTTTCCCTCCCCATGCGGGGGAGAGGCCGAAAAAGCCATCCCCCTCAAGAGCCTGCCCCCGATGTGATCGGGGTTTGAGTGGTGTCGGCTCGACCGCTCTTTCATCTGATCGGGGCAAGAAGCAGCGCACGATTGTGGCGTGAATAGGGATGCTGACGCGACACGATGTTTGCATACATAGGAATCGTGGTGTTGCCGCTTGCACCGCGATCTGTGCCCGGCAGCCGAGATTGCACAGGTTTTGCTCGGCCTGCCGGACGAATGTCGGCGCGCCCCCGTGCAGGCGCTGCGCGAGGACGATCAAGCCAGGCCGCCCCTACACCTTGGCCGTCCGCGTCGCCGCGCTCGCTCAAGGATATGGCGAAGGCCCTGCGCATCGGCGGCGGCGAGCAATGGGCCGATCGGAGTGTCGATGTGGTCGTGGTCCATCGCATCAAAACCCGTAACGCAGGAATCCGCCATCGACCGCGATGCATTCGCCGGTGATATAGCTTGCGGCCGGCAGGCACAGGAACGCGACCGCGCCGGCGACTTCCTCGGGTTCGCCGATGCGGCCGATCGGCGTGCGCGCGAGCACTTCATCCAGATAATCCGCATCGGCGAGCGGGCCTTCGGTGCGCCGCGTGCGGATATACCACGGCGCGACCGCGTTGACGCGGATGCCATCCTCCGCCCATTCGCAGGCCAGATTACGTGTGAGCTGATGCAAGGCGGCCTTGGTCAGCCCATAGGGCGCACCGGTGCGCACGTGCGTGATGCCGGAAACCGAGCCGATGTTGACGATCGCCGCGTTGCCGTGTTCGGCCAGGTGCGGATGCGCGAGACGGCACATCTGGAAGGCGCTCAGCACATTGTTCTCGAACAGCGCGCGCACCTCGTCAAGTTCGTAATCCAGCGCAGCACGCGGGGTGTTGTCGCCCACGTTGTTGACGAGCAGCGAAAGTCCGATATCCAGGTCGGCGATCCAGTCGAACACTTCCAGCCGCTGTTCCTGGATCGCCAGGTCCGCCGCGCAGATGTCGATCGAGCATTCGGAAAACTCCTCCGCCAGTTCGCCACGCACCTGCTGCAGATGAATCTCCTCGCGCGCCACCAGCAGCAGGTCTGCGCCGAGCGTGGCCAATTCGCGCGCGCACGCCAGGCCGATGCCCTTGCTGGCACCGGTGACCAAGGCGGTGTGCCCATCCAGTCGCCAGCGCGATGGAGTCCTCATCGGCGTTTCCTCATGCGTGTCGAAGGTCGTACGGCCACCCGACGGCGGTCGGGAATACAGCCGCGTTCTTCGCATGCCGCGGGGGGCATCTGCCTCCAGCGCTGCAAACGCAGGAGGGCGATCTCCACCCCGTGGCGATGCATGTATCCGATTATCAGACTATCGATCGATACCGAGATAGCGGTTTTTCAGCCGCACATAGTGCTGCGCCGAGTGGTAGAGGCGTTCGATTTCGCCATCGGACAGCTTGCGCACACAACGGGCGGGATTGCCGACCCACAACTCGCCTTCGCCGACGATCTTGCCCGGCGACACCACCGCACCCGCACCGATCAGGCTGTGCCGATGCACGATCGCGCCGTCGAGCACGGTCGCGTGCATGCCGATCAGGCAGGCGTCGTGGATCGTACAGGCGTGCACCACGGCGGCGTGGCCGATGGTCACGTCCGCACCGATCAAGAGCGGCAGACCCTGATCGGTGTATTCGCCGGGGCGCGTCACGTGCAGCACCGCACTATCCTGGATGTTGGTGCGCGCACCGATGCGGATGTAATGCACGTCACCGCGCGCGACGACGCACGGCCACAGCGAAGCATCGTCACCGATTTCGACATCGCCGATCACATGCGCGCCGCGGTCGATGTACACATGCGCGCCCAGGCGCGGCGAGATGTCGAGGTAAGGCCTAAGATTCATACGTGGATCAGTAGTGGACAGGACGCAAGGCTAACACCAATATGGCTCCGTCATGATGACCGACAATCCCTTACTGGCCGCTACCGGCCTGCCGCGTTTTTCCGCGATCCGCCCCGAGCACGTCGAGCCGGCGATCGATATCATTCTCGGCGATTATCGCGCGCGTATCGACGCGCTGCTCGCCGCGCCCGCGCCGCGCGATTTCGACAGCGTGATGATGCTCGGCGAGGAACTGGAAGACCGCCTCAACCGCGCTTGGGCGCCGGTTTCGCATCTGCACGGCGTTGCCGATTCGGAAAGCTTGCGCAAGGCCTACGCGGCGGCACAGGAGAAGATCGTTGAGCACGCCAGCGAACTGGGCCAGAACCGCGCGCTGTTCGCAGCGGTGCACGCCGTGGCCGAACGCGACGATACGCGTTGCTTGCCGCGCGCGGCGCGCACGCTGATCGAGCACGAACT
>JAISPQ010000200.1 GCA_031274955.1 Rhodanobacter sp. | reverse complement strand
AAGGTGAGCGTTAAGTATTCGATTGTGACAGTCAAATGGAGCCTGTCGGGGCTTGTCACTTGTATTCGATGATCCGCGGAATCCGGCCGAGCAGCCGGTCGCGCATGAACCTGATCTGGCCCCAGACCTCCGGAAAGCGGGCAAGGAGTTGGAAAGCCGCCAGCGTGAGGCGCTCGCGCGGCCGTCCCGGATTGCGCCATGTCTGACGCAGCATTTGCAGCGGATAGATTAGCCAGGCCGCCCAGCCCGATGGGCCAAGGACGAGTCCGCTTGCAAGACATGCGAGCGGCAGCCACACCCCCCAAATCCAGGCGCGGCACGACTCCCACACCCAATGGCGCTCGGGAGCCGCTCCATGCAGATAGGCCCCTTGGGCAAGCCCATAGCCACCGCGGATAGTGCGCCGCCACCACTGACTCAGCCGCGTCATCGCGGCGTCATGCAAAGTCATTTCCCCATCGAGCCGCCAGATGCGCCAACCCGCCGCGCGCAGCCTCACGCAGAGTTCTGGTTCTTCCCCGGCGATCAGATCATCGCGATAGCCGCCAACCATCCGCAGTGCTTGCACGCGCATCATCACGTCGCCGCCGCACGCCCGCACTTCGCCAACCGGAACGTTCCATTCCTGATCGCACATCCAGTTGTAGATCGACTGTTCGGGGTGCCGTTCCCGGCGGCGTCCAAACACCACCCCGGCCTGCTCATGCTTTTCGAGAAAAGAAATCGCTTCCCGAGGCCAGCTTTCAGCCAATTGGCAATCGCCATCGACAAACTGCACATAGACAAGATCGGGGGCCATCTTGCGCAATTGCGCGAATCCGGCATTGCGGGCGCGAGCCGCCGTGAACGGGATCTTCGGGTCCAGTTCCACCACATCCGCACCGTGATGACGCGCGCATTGCACCGAGTCATCCGTCGACCCGGAGTCGACGTACACCACGAAATCAGCCGCGGACAGCGACTCGAGGCATTTTCGCAACCGTTCACCTTCATTGCGGCCGATCGCAACGGTGCCGAATTTCACCTTTTCCTCACTTGGCTATTCCTGTTTGCATGGACAAGGATGATATACGCGCTTTCTTCAGGCTTTTCAACGGCCGATAAGACGGATTAGGCAGGTCGGAATTGGGCCGGAATTTGGCTTAATCCGGTAAGATATTAAAAGATGTAAGACAAAGCACGATCTAGATTGAAATCAGGACTCCATGGCAGAGCATGAGCAAGGCGCCGTTGCCGTGGCCGCGACCTTCACGGCCGAGCCGCTGCGCTCCAACCTCGATTACCTGTTTGAGAAAGCGGGTTTTCCGCTGACGGTCAAGTTCGCGCCTTATCACCAGGTTATCCAGGAGCTTCTGTCGCCGTCGAGCGTGCTTGCAGGCAATGCAAAGGGCGCCAACGTGGTGCTGGTGCGCCTCGAAGACTTCGTCAGGGATCGGCAGCCCACGCCCGGCGACTCAAGCTCCGGCGAGGCGGACTTCATCGCCGCGACCGCCTGCCAGCTTGCCGATGCGCTGATGTCGTTTTCCGCGCGCGCGAAATCTCCGACCATCGTGGGCGTGCTGGCGGCGTCTAGGCCAGACTCCGCCGTTTCAGACGTGATCGAGGCCGAAAACGCGCGGCTCATCGCGCTGGCGCGAAAATTGTCGGGCGTCCTGGTCCTGACGCAAGACGACGTCGATCTGCTCGCCACCACCGAGCGGTATGACGATGAAAGCGATGCGCTGGCGCACATCCCGTTTACCGAGGAATATTTCGCGGCGATCGCGATCGCCGTCGCGCGCAAGGTCCATGCCGCGCTCGTGCCGGCGCGCAAGGTCCTGGTGCTCGATTGCGACAACACGCTATGGCAAGGCGTGGTCGGAGAAGACGGCGTGGAAGGCATCCGCGTCACGCCCTCCTGTCTCGCCTTGCAGCAATTCGCCGTCGAGGCGCAAAAGCAAGGCGCCCTGATCTGCCTGGCCAGCAAAAACACGGAACAGGACGTCATCCGCGTGTTCGAGATGCGCGACGACATGCGCCTGAAGCTCGACCACATCGTCGCCCATCGCATCAACTGGAACAACAAGCCGGAAAACGTCCGGTCGCTCGCACGCGCGCTGAATCTGGGGCTGGACTCGTTCGTCTTCATCGACGACAACCCGGTCGAGTGCGAACTGATGCGGGCGGAGCTGCCGCAGGTGCTCACGGTCCTGCTGCCCGCGGACGGCGAGGTGGCGGGTTTTCTCGCCAGATTCTGGGCCTTCGACAAACCGGCGGTGACGAACGAAGACAAACGGCGGACCGATCTCTACAAGGAAGACATTGCGCGCAAGGAACTCGAAAGCAACGCGCTCGATATCGTGGAGTTCATTGCTTCGCTCAACGTGGTCGTCGACATCGGTCCGCCCGACGAATCCGAATGGCCGCGGCTGGCCCAACTCACCCAGCGGACGAACCAATTCAACTTCAGCACCGTCAGGCGAACCGAATCCGAATTGCGCAATCTGGCAAAAGAGGCCTCGATTCTGCGGGTAAGAGTGAAAGACAGGTTCGGCGATTACGGCCTGGTCGGGCTCGTGATCCACGTGGTTGAAGATCCCGTGCTGGTCGCCGACACGTTTCTGCTCAGTTGCCGCGTCCTTGGCCGGGGCGTCGAACATACGATCTTGCGCGAGCTTGGCGCCGTTGCCGAAAAACGAGGCCTGAGTCACGTCGTGGTGCCGTTCGTGGCGTCGGACAGAAACGAGCCGGCGCGTGCCTTCATCGACAGCGTCGCCGCCCAATTCCGGCAGATCGACAACGGCCGCGAAACCTATCGGATACCGGCGGCCGATGCACTGAATATTCACCATCGCCCGGGCCACGATCCGGACGAGGTCATCAAGGCACGCGATGCGGAAGGCAATAAACCGGCCAAGCCCGCTGCGGGCGCCGCATCGGGCGATCATCTCGTGTGGCTGGCCGGCTCGCTGCGCGGCGGGGAAGACCTGCGCCAGGCCGTCGCCGCGTTGCGTTCCCGTCCGCGCTCGCTGCCAGGCGAGTCCGTTGCGCCGGCCGGAGAACACGAAACCCGGATGCTGGCACTATGGCGCGAGGTGCTCGGCGTTCCCGATCTTGGCGTCGAAGACGATTTCGCGGCGTCCGGCGGTTCATCGCTGCTGGCGGCCCGCCTCTTTGCACTGGCCGAAAGGCAGTTCGGAGTGAAATTGCCGCTGACTTCGATTTTGGACCACTGCACCGCGCGGCAACTCGTGCGATTCATGGACGCTCGCGGCCCATCGTCCGCCTCGATGGTGACGCTGCGGCCGGGCGGGACCGAGAACTTTTATTTCGTCCATGATGGCGACGGCGAAACGCTGCTCTACCAAAACATCGCGCGCAGATTGCCCGATGCCTTCACCGTGATCGGCATCGAGCCGCGGCGTCTTCAAGGCATTCCTCTGGCGCATACCCGAATCGAGGACATGGCCGCGTACTACGTGCATTTGATCCGCGATCGCCAGCCGTCCGGCCCGTACTATCTGGGCGGCATGTGCGCCGGCGGCGTGATTGCATTTGAAGTCGCGCGGCAACTCGAGCAGGCCGGATCGCGCGTCGAATTGGTCGCGCTGCTCGATGCGGCATCGCCGACCGCCACCGAGCGCCCCGGCAGAATCAGCAAACAGAGACTGCAACGTCTGGCGCAAGTGGCGCAGGACCGCCGCGGCGGCCTGGCCGCCTATGCCGGCATGGCCGCGACTTTCGGACGCAAGGCCTTTCGCGCGGCGCGCTGGGAAGTCTCGAACACGACCCGGCGCGCCTTCGTGTGCTGGAGATTCAAACTTCTGGACCGTACCCTGCGGCGTAACGGCGCCTGGCCAGCTGCCGTTCCAAGCCTGAGCGTGCGTGAAATCTACGACACGGCCGAGTCCGGCTATCGGCCGACACCGATCAGCGGGCCGAACGTATTGCTGATTCGGGCGTGCAGCGGGGAGGGTGGCGATACGCCTTTCCGGGAGATCTTTGCCGAAGACGCGCTCGGTTGGGCCGGCTTGACCGATCATCTCGATTCGGTCGACGTCGATGGCGGACATTTCAGCATGCTGCAAGAGCCGTTCGCGCAAGCCGTCGCCGCGCAGATTTCGGCCCGCATCCGGACGCCGCAAGCGCGCGAACCTGATGTACGAATGAAAATTCACGCATGAGCTTCGATGTCGCGGTTGCGATCGTCACTTATAAATCGGCTGAACTGACGATTGATTGTCTGCATTCGATCGAAGTGGAGCGAGCGGCGACAACGCTCGGAATACGAGTGATCGTGGTCGACAATGCCTCCGGAGACGCGCCCGCAGTCCAGCGAGCGATCGACGAGTTTGGCTGGTCGTCCTGGGTGACATTGCTGGCGGCGCCGCGCAATGGCGGATTTGCCTATGGCAATAACCTCGCGATTCGGGAAGCCCGGCGTAGCGGTCCGCCCCGGTACTTTCACCTTTTGAATCCGGACACGGTGCTGCGTCCGGGGGCGGTGCGAGAGCTGGTGTCATTTCTGGATAGCCGAGCCGAAGCCGGCATCACGGGCAGCAGCTTCGAAAACCTGGACGGGAGTGATTGGCCCATCGCCTTTCGTTTTCCCACGGCCTGGAGCGAACTGGAAGGCGCGCTCGAACTGGGCATGGCGACGCGCCTGTTGAACCGCTGGGTGGTCGCCAGGCACATGAGCAAAACGGCGCAACCGATCGATTGGGTTCCCGGCGCATCGATGATGGTCAGGTGGAGCGTCATCGACGCCATCGACGGGCTCGACGAAAATTTCTTCTTGTATTTCGAGGAAACGGACTTCTGCTTTCGCGCCAAGCAAAAGGGCTTCGCGACCTGGTACGTTCCCGCCAGCAGAGTGATGCACATCGCGGGGCAGAGCACGAAAGTAACGGAAAGAAATGCCGCTCCCAAACGGTTGCCGGCCTACTGGTTTGAATCGCGGCGCCGTTTCTTCGTCGTGACATATGGAATACCTTACGCAATATTCGCGGACCTTCTCGCCCTGGCCGGGAACTGTTTCGGCGTTCTAAAAAGAATGCTGCAAAGGCGGCGGGGTGTGCCGAACTATGCGCGCGATCTGCTGGCGCATAGCGTCATTTGGCGCAAGAATCGCACGCTGTTCGATGCCAAGTCTTCCCGGAACGCGGGCTGAAGAACGTCAGCGTTTGTCACGATCGGTACGCACCCAGGTCGAACTGCCTCGACCGCGCGCGAGATTGAAATAAAGCCGGATGCGCGCCGCCAGGGCGCCTGCCACGACATGAAAAATGGCGCCGGCGGAGCAGACTTCGCGTCCAAAAGCCAGCCAGGCAATGAAGATGACGACGGCCAAAACCACGACGTTGGCCGCACTGACAAAAAACACCGCCGTCAGCCCCGCCGCGGCGGCAAGCGCCGCGCTCGCGAGCAGCATCATCAGCAATAGCAGGCCAAGAAACGAGATCGGAGGAACCAGCAAATCCAGGACGAGCGCAAACAGATCTTTGTTGCCGGTGGCCATCGCTTTCCACAACAGCGGCACGCGCCGCCAGATCGTCTTGATGTGGCCGGCGATCCAGCGCTCGCGCTGAGTGGTAGCGCCTTTTTCCGAGACCGGGAAAAAGCTCGTGACCGCCGCGCCGGGAACAAAAATAGCCGCATGCCCGGTGCGCGCCAGATCGATCCCCAAGTTCAAATCTTCGGCGATATTCCCGCTCGCCAGAGGCGCGGACGCGATGAGCGGCCACGGAAACATCATGCCCGTGCCCGTGAGCTGAGTGGGCAGCCCCAGAGCGCGCAAACCCATGGGGCGCGCGTAATTTCGTATCAGCCAGAAGAATTCAGCCAGCCGGTGATCGATGGGACTGGCCGGCGGCTGCTTCATCAAGTTGAGCGCCTGGACCGGACGGTGTGTGAGCATGCATGCGTCCTGCAATCGTTGCAGCGCAAGGCGTTCGAGCCTGCAATCGGCATCGACGAAAGCGACGTAATCCGGCGGCGCCTTCGACAACGCTTGAACGGCATGACTCAGCGCGTAGCCCTTGCCGCGTCTGGCGGGATCGTCGCGGATCAACACCTCGGCCCCGGCACGCGCGGCAATCGCAGCCGTATCGTCCGTGCAATTGTCCGCAACGACGATAAGCCGGCCGCGCGGGCCGAGTTGCGACAGAACGTCTTGCACGGTCGGGACGAGGTTCTCCCCCTCGTCATGCGCGGGAATGACTACCGCGAGCGTGTGCGCATCGCTTTGCACCTCGGGTTGAGGCGCTTGTTGCATGGCACGCTTGGCAAACAGCGCGGCGACGATCTGAACCAGCAACACGGCGACCGGGATCGACAGCGCTATAGCGGCGATAAGCAAAACCAAGTGCGCGATGGACAGCAGCAGTGCCACGATTTCAACGCTCGCTCGATTTGAGCTTGGATCCGGGCTTGGACTTGGCCTTGACCTCGATCGAGGTAGCCAGCCGATGCCCCACGCCGATCCAGTATTTCTCGAATGTTCTCGTGGAGATGTGCGCGAAGAGAAAGCTGAGGCCGAAACTTGCGATGCGCTTCGTGTATCGCGTCACGACGCCGCCTTCCCCCAGCCATCCGGCATAGGTTGCCGGATGAATGACATAGAGGGCATACGATATCTCGGCGAGATACCGCAAGGACTGTCCGCGCAGAATCGTATTGATCCGGCCCGATGTTTGCAAAAGCGTGGATCCGATCAGCAGTGCCGCCAGATAGGGCCGCGCATAATTTAACGCGCCGAAAGCCTGGTGACTGGATGCGACCAGCAACGGCGCGATCAGCAACGGCGCGATCGGCGGGGCCAGTTCCATGACTTTCCTGCACCGTGGCGAAGCATATGCAAGCGCGAGACAGCCGCCGGCCAGAATTTCGTCTATGCGCGACCAGGTCACGATCGAGATGGGAACCCCGTCCACGATCCGAACCGCCGTGACCGCAAGGCATAACAAAGGCACCAGCATCAATCCAGCGCGGCCCGCGCAGGCCACGATGACTGCAATGCCCGCATAAAACTGCACTTCCACGCCAAGGCTCCAGAAATGCCCATTCATATGACCCAAATAAAAGGGCGGAAGATTGGCGTAGAACAACAAGTTCGCGCTCCATGCAGCGCCGCTGGCGCGAGTGACAAGAAGAACGACGATTAAATAAGCCCACGCCAAGGGAATGATTCTGCACACACGCCGGACCAGGAACGACAGTACGTTGCCGTTCCTGTTTAACATCGAAACGATGAGAAACCCCGAGAGAATGAAGAACAGGCTCATCCCGGTCGTGGCAATGGCCCCATTCATGGCGAGAGACTTCGGCCCGAGCGGCAACATATGGCCTGCCAGCACGCACAGGATGCTGATGCCCCGCCAGCCGTCGAGAGCCTGCAACCGGTTGAAGTTGTCCATGATCTTCGATCCTGTCTTGTCTCCACGTGCAACAAGTCATGCAACCATATGGATATTTTCGCATTGTACCGAGGCAAACCGGCTGAGAGCCGCGCTGGGTGCGATTGAAACTGATGTGTCCCAATAGAGGCTTTACCGCCAAAGCAAGGAGCCGCGATGGAAATCGACCGGATCAGCGATGAAGAGATTCTGCACGGTCTGCAAGCGCACCCGCAGATTCGTCAGCGCATAGGCTCGTTGCTGCGAGCAGTGCAGGATGCACATGGGGATCTGAAGCGAGCCGATGATGCCGGGGTGCGATTGCCCTCAATGCCTCTGCATGGCGCGCATAGGACTACACTATACGCCACCCCGTATAGAATGTGCCGCACGCGCCTCTCTCTGCATGGCGCGCATAGGACTACACTACGCGCGAGCAAAGCAAAACGAGAAAACCACATGAATAAATTCGCCTTCCCATCCATAGCGTCGGACCGTTACGATATTCTCTCCCGCACCGCTGCCAGCACTCCCATGGGGAAATACATGCGCCAGTTCTGGATCACTTGGATGATCGGTTGTAGATCGGTCAGCGCATCGACTGGTGTGAGTTGCGCTTTGGGCTGCACCAGGGGCGTGATCGGCAAGTTGGGCCATTGCGCGCGGACTGCGCCACGAGGGTTGCGCCTATGGGGCCGCTGGCCCCGGGTTTGTTTCGACGGCCACCATGCGCTTGAGGCGGGCCGGCAGACGATCAGCCAGGAACCGCGCGAAAATATCGTTGCCCTCGGCGTCTGCATTGCAGACGACAAACCATCTTCGGCCAAACGCTGCTGTCAAGTGGTCACTGCCTGGCGCGTTACGCCCAACTGCCGGGTGACCTCGGCTTTCGTTATGCCGCTGGCCAGCAGCTTTACGCCTCTAAACTCATACTGGTCAGTCGTAGCCTTAACCTACCCCCACGTAAGATATTATCCATGAGCCATTTACTTCTGGTGCTGCCGATTCAAGTCCATCGAGAAGGTGGACGGCTTTTTGTAGAATCTCAGGCTCATAATGGGTTGAGTCTATGGTTAAAGCATTTTGATTATGTTACACTGGCCTGTATTGAGGTAGCCCATCAGGATTGCGCTACCCTACCGCTAGATACGATTCGAGGCGCCGACCGACTCAATTATGTATCACTACCAGAGGCTTGGTATCCGCACCAATTTTTAGCAAAACTACCTTCGATCATGCGGTTGCTAAAACGGGAAATCAAGAAGGCTGATTATCTCCAGTTTGGGATTTGGGGACTGTGGGGTGATTGGGCCTCGGTGGCTGCACTCATCGCGCATCGTCTAAAGCGGCCGTTCTCAGTATGGACCGATCGCGTCGAATCTCAAGTTCATGCGACATCGGCAAATTTTAAATCTGGCTTAGCCAAGATCTATACGCTAATCAATGCTAAACTGATGCAGCATTACGAACGTGCGCTTATCAAGCGGGCAACGCTCGGTCTGTTTCATGGGGCGGATTGTTATCGGACTTATGCTCCGTTTTGCAGCAATCCGCAGCTTGTCCACAATATACATATAGGCGAGATTGATCATATTTCTGAGGAACAACTCGAGCGTCGACTAAACAATCGACCTTCCGAACTACGTGTGGTATATGCCGGCCGTGCAGTCGAAGATAAAGGCGTTTTTGATTGGATATCGGCTATCGCAAAGGCGACACACAATGGCGCCTTAATTAAGGCGACATGGCTTGGTGATGGGAAGCTGCTGGATGCGGCCAAGAAGCACGCCGATGATTTGGGGGTTTCAATCCGATTTACAGGCAGCTTGCCTCACGAGGATGTTCTCGCAGAGCTAAAAAAGCACGACGTATTTATGTTTTGCCACAAAACTCTCGAATCGCCAAGATGTCTGATTGAAGCTTTGATTTGTGGTTTACCTATAATTGGATACCGATCTGATTATCCATCTGATTTGATCTCTAAAAATGGGGGCGGCATACTGACCCATCGTGATGATATCGTCATGCTGGAAAGAATTATTGTTAAACTTCAAAAAAGTGACGAAATAATTGCCGATCTATCCCGAAAGGCCAGACTCGATGGTCTACCATTCACCGACGAAAAAGTATTTGAACATCGATCATTCCTTATAAAATGCCTTGCGGTATGATAGGCGCTTTTACGCTAAGGTTTGCTGCGCAAGCAACGCACATTTATCACTTGTACTCGATTATTCTCGATTTCCTGTCAAACAGCCGGTCGCACATGAATTTAATCTGGCCTCACGTCTCGGGGAAGCGTGTTGACGCTCGCTAAAAATTGCCTCTTTTTGAGGATTGTGTGGGTCAAATTTAAACGAGTGCAAATTTAAACGGCTTTGTTGCACAAACGGCTTGGCCCAGCCCGCCAAGCCGTGAGACACTGGCGGAATGAAGACGAACACGCCCCGCAAACGGTACCAGACGACGAACTGGCCGCAGTACAACGCAGCGCTGAAGGCGCGAGGCTCGTTGACGGTGTGGCTGGATACGCAGATGGCATGGTAC
>JAISPQ010000155.1 GCA_031274955.1 Rhodanobacter sp. | reverse complement strand
GCCATCGTCGGCCTTTCCATGCCCGAACACGATCCGGTGCACAAGGTCACGATCATCCCGCGTGGCCGTGCGCTGGGCGTCACCATGTTCCTGCCCGAGCAGGATCGCTACAGCTATTCCAAGATTTCGCTCGAAAGCCGCCTGGCCAGCCTTTACGGCGGCCGCGTCGCCGAGGAACTGATCTTCGGCGAGGACAAAGTCACCACCGGCGCCTCGAACGACATCCAGCGCGCCACCCAGCTTGCGCGCGATATGGTCACCAAATACGGATTGTCCGAAGAACTCGGTCCGATGACCTACACGGACGAGGAAGACGAAGTATTCCTCGGCCGTGCGGTCACGCAGCACAAGCACGTATCGGAAGAAACCGCACGCAAGATCGACGAAGTCGTGCGCGGCGTTATCGACCGCGCCTATGCGCGCGCGAAGGAAATCCTGATTTCCAATGCATCCAAGCTCGAAGCGATGACGCAGGCACTGCTCACCTACGAAACCATCGACCGCGACCAGATCGCAGCGATCATGGCCGGTAAGGCGCCCAATCCGCCGAAGGATTGGACCACGAAACCCGGCGCCAGCACCGGCGGCAGTCCGCCGCGTGGCGAAAGCCCGATCGGTGGCCCGGCGGTGCAGCCGCGTATGCGCGTGAAATGAAACAAAAGCCGGGATTGGGGATTGGAGGAACTGTCCCCAAGATGCTTCTGATCGGGGGGCAAACGGCGGGATCGCCGTGCGTCATCCATGGGCTTTTGCTTTTTCGTGCCTCGTAAAGCAAGAGCAACGTCCTTAGATTCCCGCTTTCGCGGGAGTAAGAGATGCCTGTCTACGCGGGAAATGCTTGGCTCTCAAGAAACTCGCGCCTAACTTGTTGATTTGTATAGGCGGCATTAGATGCAAGCGACTTTCTTTCGGAACGGTTTTCGGCACGTCCGGGCCGATTACTTCGCTAACATGCGAAGAGGGGAAGCCCTTGTAGAATGTTAGGGAGCAGCACGATCATGAATATGGGGACTGATGCGATTTTGGCAACTCTCTGGAGAAGCCTCACTGTCCCGCTTGAGTCTGACGGGAGCGAGGGTGTGCGTCGCCACACTGAAGTCCGCATTCCATCCGCCTCGCGCAGCTACTCGTTGCGGTTCGTACCCATCCTTGCACACCCAAAGCTGGAGTTCAGCCAAACCCTCCCCCATGAGCGGTATGACATTGGGTCTGCGTTTGGGGTTGAGGAGAATGGCTCCGTTCTTGTCGCTTGTCGCAACGAGCGATATCTCACCTGAGTATCCAAAGGCATATACACCTGCGCCATCTACTGGAGTCTCTGCTTCCGCATCGACAACAATAGTTTTCAGCCCATCGTACACGGTAACGAGCCGAATCGTACAGGCTTGAAGCAAGATACAAAGTACTGCCACTGCAACGATGCGATTCACAGTATCCCCTAACGCCAAAGCTAAGCGATGGCGAAGCCGTCCGCCTTGAGCCTATTGTTAGCGAAGTAATCGGCCCGGACGTGCCGAAAACCGTTCCAAAAGAAAGTCGCTTGCATCTGATGCTGTCTATACAAATCAAAAAGTTAGGCGCGAGTTTCTTGAGAGGCACGACGGCAACTATTTAGCTAGAAGTGATATTTTTCTGGAGCATATAAACGATACCAAATTTCAGGTGTAAGCGCGCGCATTTCATTTCTACTTATAAATTCTGCCAATGTTAATCGTTCGACTACAGCACCAACAGGCATAACAGGCATTCCATTACCGAAGATCCAGCCGACCTGTATGTTCTTGACTGGCTTGGCTTGCACCAAATCTCGCAAGAAGGCAGCGACAGGGGCTTTGACCCCGTTTCGGACGAGAAAATGGCAAGAACAGTGACCATCTGTGATGGTGAGGTGATTGGGGAATTGTCCGTATAGTTTCAGTTGGTGTTCTTTGGCAGCCACACGTGCAGTTGTCTCGGCGTCGTCCGATCGCTTCTGCGGAGTAATTGCTAAGTGGATAAAGTAACACACGACTGCTTCTCTACTTATACCAAAGGCCACCTATGAGAAGGATGTATTTTCGCCTAATCGGGATAGAAGGATCAGCCATTGTGCGAACCACGGTGTTCGTACCTTACCCTTGGTCAGTTACCTTCCATTGCGAAGTATCTTTCATCATCTTGGGTGGTGCAATCCACCATGACAGTTAGACAAAAGACTAACAGCACGTAAGGTTTATCCAATGACTGCTCCTGACACCAACAGAGCCCCGCAAAGGACAATCGCCCAAAGCCCCACCTTAAATAAGGCACGCTGCGATTCCATGTAACTGGTGCCCGGAGTAGTTTGGGCCTCTGCATTCAGGGTGCGGCGGGCAGGTGGCAGCAAGTAAACGATTTGATTGGCAAGCAAGAAAGCTGGGCACAGTGTGGCGATTATTGAGGGAAACAGCACTAGCGCGGCATTGAGGTGAAGAGGCCCGTTTGTGAAAAGTTGCGCCTGCGCCGGGTGGAACATCTGATGCATGTATGTACCGAGCTTCACCAGCAAAAACGTAAAAAATACCCACAGTGGCAAGCCAAACAGTGGCAGCAGAAGATTCCAGACGCTCTTGCGTCTCTGTGCACGACTCCGAGCATTAGAAAGCCATGAGCCATCTCGCAACTCACGCCCGAGCCTAGCGACCTGATCAATCTCATCTTGTGGCTTATTGATCATTGGAGTTTGCTCCACCGTCTAACACGACGCCCACAGGTATTGCGGCAGCCTTGGCTGTACGAATTTGCTCCAGAGCAATCTGTGGTTTGGTGGCACATGTGGTCTCCTGCGCCCCCCCTCCCTGCTTTCTGGCGACGGGTGTCATCGCTGGCCCACTCCTCATGCAGGTACAGCGCTGATAACACCATGATCTTTATGGCATAGTAATTTTAGACCTCCCCCTATTCAACCCCAAGGGCGAGGGGTGAAAAATCGAAGCGGTGAATGCCGCATGCGATCTGGCGCGATACCGCCCCTCCAACGCCATCGACTGCCCCATCCATGGCCGTATTCGCCCGCGATACGCCATAAACGGCGGGCATCCTGCGTGCGCTTGTAAACGCAATGGGTGAAGTGATGCGCTGGTTACAACCATCGACGCTTACACTCAGTGCTGGGCTACGTCCAAAGGCTGGGGTCACATCATGAACTTGTTACGTTTTCTGCTGTTTCTCCCGATTCGCACGATTCGTTTCGTGCTGCATTTTCTCGGCCTCGTGCTGCGCCCCCTGGTCGGTAGCCTCACATGGAGCGCCCCCACCTGGATGGGGTGGACGGTAACCACGGTACGCCGTCATCCGTGGCTTGCCGGTGTCGCCGTATTGGCCTTGCTCGTGCATGGGTATGGCGGGTATTGGTTTCTGCATCGGCCCAAGCCGCCCGCACCCGAGATGACGAGCTTCAGAGTGACGACGCCCGCGCTCACCAGCTACGACACCGACGACAGCGGCCATCCGCAGATCACGATTCATCCGCTCGATATCCAGTTCTCACGCTCGGCCGCACCGATCGAACAGGTCGGCAAGACGGTCGATCACGGCGTGCAGATCACGCCTGCGCTCAAGGGGGCGTGGCAATGGCTGGATGACCGCACGCTGCGCTTCACCCCCGCCGCCGATTGGCCGGCCGGCGTGCATGTCGAGGCGCGCTTTGCCGTACATGAGTTATGCGCGCCGCAGGTGATGCTGGCCGACAACCGTTTCGCCTTCGATATGCCCGCGTTCACGGCGGAATCCGGTAACGTCGAGTTCCATCAGAATCCCGAGAATCCGGCGGAGAAGCAGGCGATCCTGCAAGTCCACTTCAATTATCCGGTCGATCCGGTGGAGTTTGAAAAGCGCATCGGCTTGGCGCTGGTCGGTCGCGACGGCAAGAGCACGACGCCGCTGCGTTACGCGGTCAATTACGACGCCTTCAAGCTCACGGCCTGGGTACGTTCGCAGCCGCTGGAAATCCCGCGCGATCCGCTGTCGGTGCGGCTGGATGTGGACAATGGCGTGCGCGGCGCGAATGGCGGTGACGGCACCCAGGATGCGCTGCGCGCCACAGTGGATGTGCCCGGCCTGTACAGCCTGACGATCGATGACGTGGCGCCGACGCTGGTCGACAACGACCACTACGAACCCGAGCAGGTGATCGTCACGAAAATCTCCGATGGTGTGCGCAGCGCGGACCTGGCCGCGCGCACCAAGGCATGGGTGCTGCCCAGGCGCAAGCCCGATGCCAAAGCGGCGGATGACGCTGCGTCGTATGCGTGGACCTTCGATGAGGTGAGCGAGGCCGTGCTCAAGCAATCCAAGCCGCTGCCGCTGGAAGTGATCCCGACCGAGAGCGAGTTCGCGACGATGCAGAGTTTCAAATACCACGCGACGCCCGGCGAGCGCATCTACGTACGCTTTGATGATGGCTTGAAATCGGTGGGCGGCTACCTGCCGGGTTCGGCACTCGCCCAGACGTTCACGGTGCCGGACTATCCGCAAATGCTGCGCTTCATGGCCAACGGTTCGCTGCTGTCGCTGAGCGGCAGCAAGCGCATCTCCGTGGTATCGCGCAACATGCCGGGAATGAAATTGGAGATCGGCCGCGTGTTGCCCGATCAGCTCCAGCACCTGGTCAGTTTCAATCAGGGCAGCTATACGCAGCCGAATCTGGCGGCGGCGTTGTTCAGCGAGGATCATATCGTCGAACGTTTCGAGCAAAAGCAGGCGTTTCCGGCCGGCGATCCGGACAAGGCGCATTACGAGGGCGTCGATCTGGGCCAATATCTCAAGGACGGCAAGCGCGGCGTGTTTCTGCTGCACCTGTCCAAATACGATCCCGCCGCCGAGAAGAAGAAGAAGGCGGAGAAACAAAAAGCCGCTACCACGAAGGATAGCGATGACTCGGCGGACGGCGACGATGAAGGCCGGACCGGCCAAGCCGACTCGGGCAGCGACGATGACGACAGCAGTGATCACCACAACGGCGATCACGACAGCAACCGGATCCTCGACACGCGCCTGATCGTCGTCACCGACCTGGGCATGCTGGTCAAGCGCGCACTCGACGGCAGCCAGGATGTGTTCGTCCAGTCGATCCACAACGGTAATCCGGTGGCCGGTGCCACGGTGTCGGTGCTCGCGCTGAACGGCCAAACGTTGTTCACGCAAACCACGGATGCGGACGGCGTGGCGCACTTCCCGACACTCAAGGGTCTGGAGCGGGAAAAGCGCCCGCAGCTTTACACGGTCCAGAAGGACAACGATCTGTCGTTTCTGCCCGTCGATGGCCGCGACCGCAAGCTCGACTTTTCGCGTTTCGATGTCGATGGCGAGCGCAATGCGACCAATCCGGGGCAGTTGTCCGCGTATCTGTTCTCCGACCGCGGCCTGTACCGGCCCGGCGATCTGTTCCATATCGGCCTGATCGTGCGCGCAGCCGACTGGGCGCGCAGCCCGGCGGGCGTACCGCTGCAGGCGGAGATCGTCGATCCGCGCGGGATCACGGTCGCGCGCAAGCCGGTCACGGTCGATGCCTCGGGCTTTACCGAACTCGACCACACGCCGGCCGAGACCGCGGCGACCGGCACCTGGGCGGTCAATCTGTACATCGTCAAGAATGGCCAGACCGGCGACGCGCCGATCGGCAGCACGACGGTGCAAGTCAAGGAGTTTCTGCCGGATCGTATGAAGGTCGATGCCAAGCTCTCCGAGCAGGTCGCCGAAGGCTGGGTCAAGCCCGATGGCCTCAAGGGCATCGTCGATGCGCAGAACCTGTTCGGCACCCCGGCCGAGAATCGGCGCGTGGAAGCGACGCTGACGCTGCGGCCGGCCTGGCCGGCGTTCCGCAGTTGGCAGGATTACCACTTCTTCGATGCCAAGCGCGCCAAGGACGGCTACACGACCACACTGGAAGACGGCACGACCGACGACAAGGGCCATGCCGAGTTCGATCTCGATCTGAAGAAGTACGCCGACGCGACCTATCAACTCTACTTCCAGAGCAAAACCTACGAAGCCGATGGCGGACGCAACGTCGCCGCGAACGCGCAGACGCTGGTGTCGAGCAACGATTGGCTGGTCGGTTACAAATCGGTCGATGATCTGGACTACATCAAGCGCGGCAGCCCGCGCACGCTGCATCTGGTGGCGATCGATCCACGCGCACAGGCGATCGAGCTCAAGGACCTGCGTGCGCAACTGGTCGAGCAACGCTATGTGTCGGTGCTGACCAAACAGGATTCGGGCGTATACAAGTACGACTCGCGGCTCAAGGAAGTGCCCGTCGATGAGCAGCCGCTGGCGATTCCGGCGGCGGGCCTGGACTACGCCTTGCGCACCGACAAACCCGGCAGTTACGTACTCTCGATCCGCCGCGCCGACGGCGTGGAGGTGAACCGGATCGAATACACGGTGACCGGCCAGGCCAACGTGACGCGCTCGCTCGACCGCAACGCGGAGTTGCAGGTGAGCCTCAACAAGCACGATTACGCGCCGGGCGAGTCGGTGGAGATCGCGATCCGTGCGCCGTATGCGGGCAGCGGCCTGATCACGATCGAGCGCGACAAGGTCTACGCACATGCCTGGTTCCACGCGGACACGACCAGTTCCGTGCAGCACATCGCGGTGCCCGCGGGGTTCGAGGGCAACGGCTATATCAACGTGCAGTACATCCGCGATCCGGCATCGGACGAGATCTTCATGAGTCCGCTCAGCTATGGGGTGGCGCCGTTCTCGGTCAACCTCGATGCACGACGCAATGCGCTGACCGTGGATGCGCCCGCGTTGGTCAAACCCGGCGAGACGGCGACCTTCACCCTGCATTCGGCCAAGCCGACGAAAGCGGTCGTCTTCGCGATCGACGAGGGGATTCTGCAAGTCGCGCACTACAAGCTCGGCGATCCGCTCAAGTTCTTCTTCCGCAAGCGCATGCTGGAGGTCAACACCGCGCAGATTCTCGATCTGATCCTGCCGGAGTTCGACAAGCTGATGGCGATGGCCGCGCCGGGCGGCGACGCCGACGATGCGATCGGCCGCCAGCTCAATCCGTTCAAGCGCAAGCGCGAAAAACCGGTCGTCTATTGGTCCGGGATCATCGATGTGAAAGGCGGCGCGGACGATGTGCGCTTGAGCTATCCGGTGCCCGATTACTTCAACGGCAAGCTGCGCGTGATGGCGGTGTCGGTCGCGCCGGATCTGATCGGCACCGTGTCCAGCCAGACCACGGTGCGCGGCGATTTCGTGCTGTCGCCGAATGTGCCGACCACGCTCGCGCCGGGCGATGAAGCCCAAGTCAGCGTCGGCCTATCGAACAACCTGACGGATGCGGGCGACAAACCGGCGCCGATCGCGATCACGCTCGACGCAAGCCCGCACGTGCAGGTGCTCGGTCCGGCGACGCAAACCATTGAACTTGCGCCGCAGCACGAGGGTGTGGCGCTGTTCCGCGTGAAGGCCACCGACACGCTCGGCTCGGGCACGCTGACCTTCGGCGCGCGCTATGGCGGCAAAGCGGCCCAGCAACGCATCGATGTGTCGGTGCGGCCGGCCGCGCCGTTCCGCACGCAACTGGATTTCGCGCAGCTCGATCCGGGCCGCAATGCGAGCGTGCCCAATCTACGCACGATGTACGACGCCTACTCGGCGCGCGACGCCAGCATCTCGACCGCGCCGCGGGCGCTGTCCGAGGGTTTGGCCATCTATCTGGCCGATTTCGATCACTATTGCACCGAGCAATTCGTCAGCATGATGGCGCCGCGCTTCTTCGCGTCCCAATGGTTGTCCACGCGCGAGCTGACCCGCCCAACGCCCCAGCAGTTCACCACCGTGAGCGCGACCGGCACGGATATGACGGTGCCGTTCTTCAATGTGCTGCGCAGCCGGCAGAACGCGCAAGGCGGCTTCGGCCTGTGGAGCGCGACGCCGGATGCGGACCCGTTCGTCTCCGCCTACGCAATGCACGTGCTGCTCGATGCGCGCGAGCGCGGCATCGCCGTACCTGCGGATATGTTCGATGCGGGCAACCGGTACTTGCAGCAGTTGGCGGCCAACGACGCGCTGAATTCGCTCGACTTGTTGCGCCAGCGCGCCTACGCGGTGTACTTGCTGACGCGCCAGGGCAACGTGACCACCAACAGCCTCGCGGCGGTGCAAAAGCGCCTGCAAGACGCCTACCCGGATGAATGGAAGACCGATCTTGCCGCCGCGTGGCTGGCCGCCGCGTACCAACTGCTCAAGCAGAACAAGGAGGCCGCCGCGCTGATCGCCGGGCCGCAGAAGCTGCTGGAGCGCAAGCCCTCGCGCGATGAGCCGTTCGACTTCGGCTATTACATCGACCCGCTCACGCGCGATGCGAGCGTGCTGTATCTGCTCACTAAACACTTCCCCGAACACGCCGGCAAACTCTCACCCAACGCGATTGAGAACATCGTGGCGTCGCTAGGGCACGCCCATTTCAATACGCTGTCGTCGGCGATGACGATTCTGGCGTTCGATACCTATTCGGGCGCGACGACAAGCGGCGTGAGCAAGCTCGCGATCAACGAAACGCGCGCGGATGGCACGGTCAAGGATGTGTCGTCGATTCAGGGCGGACTGATGCGCACGGCCACCTGGAGCCCCGACGCGACACGGCTGGACTTCGTCAACAACAGCACGCTGCCCGCGTGGTGGATCGCCAGCCAATCCGGCTACGACCGTGGCGCGTCGGACAAGGCGATCAAGAACGGCCTCGAAATCATCCGCGAGTACACCGCTGCGGACGGCAAGCCGCTGGACAAGATCACGCTCGGCCAGGAGATCGAAGTACATCTGAAGATCCGCGCCACCGGCAGGGCCAGCGTCGGCAACGTCGCCATCGTCGATCTGCTGCCCGGCGGTTTCGATCCGGTGCTCACGCCGCCGCCCGCGCCCGATGCGCAGACCGACAACAAGAAGGGCAGCGACGACGACGATAACGGCGGCAACGGCGACAGCGCGGCCGCCGCGCAATGGCGCTCGCCGATCGGTGTCGCCGGTTCGACCTGGCGGCCTGAGTTCGCCGATGTGCGCGAAGACCGCGTGGTGATCTACGGCACCGCGACCACCGATGTATGCGAGTTCGTCTACCGCATCAAGGCCAGCAATGCAGGCCGCTTCAACGTGCCGCCCGCCTACGGCGAATCGATGTACGACCGCCGCATCCAGGCCCAGTCGCCGGGCGGGACGACGCTGACGGTGGTGGGCGCACAATGATGGCGCCGCGCGTGTCGGCCAAGCACTGAGGTTGCCATGCTGCGCAACGCCCTGCACACCCTTGCCCGCTGGCTGCATCGCTGGAACAACGTGTTCACGGGTGTGTTGCTGGCGGCGGCAGTGCTCATCGGTTGCCGGCTATGGCCGCATCCGGTCTTGCGCGACTGGAGGCCGTCGTCCACCGAGGTGGTCGATGCGCAGGGCCAGTTGCTGCGGTTGACGCTCGCCAAGGACGGCCGCTACCGGCTGTGGGTGCCGCTGGAACAGATGTCGCCGCAGTTCGTCGAAGCGGCGCTGCTGCACGAGGACCGCTGGTTCCGCTGGCATCCGGGCTTCAATCCCTACGGCCTGGCGCGCGGCGCGTGGGTCACTTATGTGCGCAACGGCAGCCCGCAGGGTGGCTCGACCATCACGATGCAGCTTGCGCGCTCGCTGTGGCAGCTCAACACGCGCACGCCGCTGGGCAAGCTCAGGCAAATCGCCCGCGCGCTGCAACTGGAACTGTTCTATTCCAAGCGGCAAATCCTGGAGGCGTATCTGAACGATGCGCCGTATGGCCGCAACATCGAAGGCGCGGGCACGGCCAGCCTCGTGTATTTCGGCAAACCCGCCGACGCACTGACGCTGCCCGAGGCGCTCGCGCTCGCGGTGATTCCGCAAGACCCGGTGCGGCGGGTGCGCGATGGGCAGGGCCAGACCGAAATCAACCGCGCGCTGGCGGTATCGCGTAACCATCTGTACGCGCGCTGGCTCACGCGCCATCCGCAGGACGAATCGCTCAAACCCTTGTTCGACTTGCCGCTCACACTACATCCGCTGGCCGCGCTGCCGTTCAATGCGCCTCATGCGGTCGATCAGGTGCTGGCCGCGCGCGACGCGGGGCTGGACACGGCGAGCGATCCGGCGCGCATCGTCACCACGCTCGATCTGGACCTGCAACACGCGCTGGAACGGCAAATCAGCCGCTACGTCGCACGCAACGATGCACACGGCGTCGGCAACGCGGCGGCGCTGCTGGTCGATACGCGCGACATGGGCATCAAGGCGTTGGTCGGCTCGGCGGATTTCTCCAAACGGGCGATCCAGGGCCAGGTCAATGGCACGCTGGCGCGGCGCTCGCCGGGTTCGACGCTCAAGCCCTTCATCTACGCGCTGGGTTTCGACCAAGGTGTGCTGCATCCGCAGACGGTGCTGCGCGACGTGCCGACATCTTTTGGTCCGTATGCGCCGGAGAACTTCGACGGCCACTTCCTCGGGCCGATCACCGCGACCGATGCGCTCAACCGCAGCCGCAATGTGCCTGCCGTGTGGGTTGCCGCGCAACTGAAAAATCCGGGCCTCTATCAGTTCCTGCAGGAGGCCGGCGTGCGCCGGCTGGCGAGCGAGCAGCACTATGGGCTCGCGCTCGTACTCGGCGGCGGCGAGGTGACGATGCAGGAACTCGCCGCCATGTACGCGATGCTGGCCAACGGCGGGCTGTACCAACCGCTGCGGCTGCGCGCGGATGATCCCGCCGCGCCCGGCCAGCGCCTGCTGAGCGCGCAGGCCAGTTACATGACGATGGACATGCTGCGCCAGCATCTGCGCCCGGACGAGGCGAACAATGCCCAGCCATCGCCGTTGCCGGTGTATTGGAAAACCGGTACCTCGTGGTCGTTTCGCGATGCGTGGACGGCGGGCGTGTTCGGGCCCTATGTGCTCGTCGTGTGGGTCGGCAATTTCGACAATTCGAGCAATACGGCTTTCGTCGGCGTCGATGCGGCGGCGCCGCTGTTTTTCCAGATCGTCGATGCGCTGCGTGCCGAACGGCCGCTGGCCGAACCGCCGCGACCCGTGCCGTCGGACTTGAAGCGCGTGCGGATTTGCCTGGCCAGCGGTGA
>JAISPQ010000018.1 GCA_031274955.1 Rhodanobacter sp. | reverse complement strand
AGTTTTCCCGCATGACGGCATAGAAATATTTCCGACAATCCTTGCGGAATTGTTCCTGGTCGAAACCCAGCGCAGCGAACGAAGTTTCCGTACAACACCCACCCGCCACGGAAAAAGCGGCCGCGATACTCTCGAACAGATTCAGCGCGTCGAGGCTATGCAGGACGAAACCCGGCGGGCCGTCTTGTGTATACGTCGCCAACACCTGCAAAACCTGCCATTCGCGCGATTCACACAAATCCGTGGCATTGCCGTAGCGAAAGTAAATGAAAGCAAAAACGGCCTGTTCTGGCTTGAGGTAGCGGAACACGACGTAGTAATGGGGTTCGCCGGCTTCTTCGGTCGGCTCGCTCAATGCCTCAGCGATGCACCCAGCAAGCGTTTTTGCCGCCGGGCTACTCAGGAATTTCTTGAAGTCCGCCTCGGTGATCGGGATGCGGGCGATGAGGGCGACGGGTTGAGACATGGAGATTTCAGACGCCGTGGGGCGTGAAATTATTCATCACAATCGCCCCGGGGTGGATCAGTGTGCGGTGATGCTGCGCAACCGTGATCCGCTTTGCAATGCCGTCAATGTGCGCGTGCCGACCGGTACGGTGCGATAGCTGATGCGCAGATCGCCGACGGCGCCGGCGCCACCGCTGCCCGTCGTGCACAGCGCGCCATCGCAATCGCGCAAGGTAGCGGCCATGTTCGGCGCAAGCTGGCTGGCGTGCACGGAATAGGCGGTGGCTTCGACGCCGTCGCCGATGAGTGCGGGATCGACCTCGAACGCGCCCAGATGCACATCCGTGGTCACGAAGCGTTCGCTCGCGAACGGAAAATGCTGCGGATTGCGATGGTGGGCGGCATCGCGAAACGCTTGCGAATCCACCGGCCGCTCCGACCAGGCCAGTGTATAGCTGCAGTTGCTGGCAGAGCAATTCTCGTGCCATTGCATCATCTCAACCTGGCGGATCAGTACCAGCGCATTGGCTTCGATGCCAAGCTGAGGATCGCGCGCAGGCTTGCCGATCCTGAGCATGCCGCTGACTTCGACTTGATGGCCCTCGTAGGCACTGTCCACACGATCGGCAGAAATCGACGGTACCGTGGTCGCCATCGGCGGCGTGGGAATTGCGGTAGAGGTAAACGGCGGCGCATGCTGCTCGCGATGCAGCATGTGCCACGCGGCGATGCCGAGTACGACGACGACCAGCAGCGCGACGATCAGCGCGCGCAAGCCACCACGGCGCTCGCGGTAGAGGTAGCGGTTGCGGTAGCGGCGGCGTGCCATCAGAGCGATTCACCCGCCAGCGAGGTGCATTCGTCGCGCGTACCGAAGCGGCCCTTGGCATCGCGCACGATATGCGCACTGGCGCAATCCGGGTCGTGCGTGAAGAACAACCGCACGTTGCGCGCGAGCTTGTCTTCGAGGAATGCGCGCTTCTCGTCGATCAACAGTTCCGCGTAGCGGTCGTAGCCCATCGTGACCGGCAGATGCACCCACGGCCGGCCGGGGATGAGATCGCTGCAAAATGCGATACCGCCGTTTTTTTCGGTGGCGTTGCCGGCAGCGATTTCCGCCATCATCAGTCCGGGCGTATGTCCGCTGGAATAGGTGAAACGCACCTGCGGGCCAAGCGTGGACGAATGCGCGCCCTGCACGCGTTCGAGCCGCTGCGAGGCTTCCAGCAGCGGATGCAGTTCGGGGATGAACGAGGCGCGATCGCGCGGATGCGGATGCGTCGCACGCTGCCAGGCTTCCTCGCCGACGATGTAGGTGGCGTTCGGAAACAGCAGGGACGGCGCTGCGCCTTCGCGCCACGCTGCCAGCAAGCCGCCGGCATGATCGAAATGCAGATGCGAGATGACGACCGCGTCGATGTCTTCGTGCGAGAAGCCGGCCTCACGCAGTGAATCCAGCAGCACGTGGCGTTCCTCGGCGACGCCATAACGCTCACGCAGTTTCGGCTCGAAGAAAGTACCGATGCCGGTTTCGAACAGCACGGTCTTGCCGTTCAAACCCTCTGCCAGCAGTGCGCGGCATGCCAGTTGGATGCGATTTTCGGCGTCCGGCGCGAGCCAGCGTTCCCACATACCGCGCGGCGCGTTGCCGAACATCGCGCCGCCGTCGAGTTTCTGCGAATTGCCGAGGATGGACCAGAGTTTCATGGGTGCTTCACCACAATCAGGACGCCTCGAAAAACCGTAGCGAGCGATGAGAATTTGTGCGCCGCCGGTGCGCAAATTATCCGGCGCAGCAGGTTTTTCGAGGTATCCATCATTTTACGACACCACTACCAGAAACCCCGCGCGGATCGGAGCCGGCGTGCATCTGCCCGCTCTTGCGGTCCCAACTCACCGCGTTCATGAAGCCCCAGCGGCGCTCGCTTTCGCTGACCGTGTAGCCCATGGCCTCAAGCGCCTTCACCTCATCGGGCGTGAACGCGCCTTTCTCCGCGGAAATCACATCGGGCAGATACTGGTGGTGATAGCGCGGATTGCCGACGAATTGCTCCGGCAGTTCGCCGTCGATGAAGGCGAGGATGCCTTCGAGCACCATCGTGATGAGGCGGCTGCCGCCGGGCGTGCCGATCACGCCGATGCGATCGGTACCGATCACAAAGCTCGGCGTCATCGATGATAACGGGCGGCTGCCGGGCTTGGGCGCGTTGTTGTCGCTGCCGACGAGGCCATACGCATTGGGCTTGCCGACGACGAGCGCGAAATCGTCCATCTCGTTGTTGAGCACGAAGCCGGTGCCGGGCACGACAAACGTGGAACCGAACAGCGTGTTTACCGTTTGTGTCGCGCACAGGAGATTGCCGTCCTTGTCGATGATCGAGAAATGCGAGGTATGCGTACCCTGTGATGGCGCCATATAACCCGGCAACATGTCGCTCGGCGTCGCCTTATCGGGCAGGATCGAGGCGCGTAAACCCGCCGCGTATAGCGGATGAGTCAACTCGGCCACCGGCATTTTCACGAAATCCGGATCGCCCAGATACTCGGCGCGATCGCGGAACGCGCGGCGCATCGCTTCCACGATGTAATGCACGCGCCGCACGCGATCGAGCTTGTTGAGATCGTAACCGGACAGGATATTGAGCATTTCGGCCAGCGCGATACCGCCCGAGGACGGCGGCGGCGCGGTCACGATGTGGTAGCCGCGATAGTCGAACGTGAGCGGCGTGCGTTCCTTTACTTGATAGTGCGCGAGATCCTCCATCGACCATTTACCGCCGGCTTCGCGCACGCTATCGACCAGACGCTTGGCGATCTCGCCCTGATAAAAACCGGCATCGCCCTGCTCGGCAATGCGTTCGAGCACCCGCGCAAGATCGGGGGTCTTGAACGTCCACCCCTGCTTGGGCACTTCACCGTTGGGCAGATACAGCGCCGCCGATGCCGGATAACGCGACAGCACCTCCTTGCGCATGGCCAGTTCGCCCAGGAAGCGCGAATCGGGCTGGAAACCTTCGCGTGCGATGCGGATCGCCGGCGCCAGCGATTTCGACAACGGCAGTTTGCCGTAATGCTTGGCCAGCCAGGCCAGGCCCGCAGGCTCGCCCGGAATGGCTGCCGATAACGGGCCGTTGACCGCATGATCGCGATCGGGTTCGCCGTTGGCTTGCAGGTAATCCTTCGGATCGACCGCCGCGGGCGCGGTTTCGCGCGCATCGATCATCACCTCCATGCCGTCGGACGCGCGGCGCAGCAGGAACAGACCGCCGCCGCCGATGCCGGAACTCTGCGGCTCGACGACCGCCAGTGTGGAAGCGACCGCAACAGCCGCGTCGAACGCGTTGCCGCCTTGCTCCAGTACCTCGAAACCGGCCTGCGTTGCCAACGTGTGCGCGCTGGCGATCGCGGCGCGACCGGGCTTGTCGTGCAGTGCCTGCGCACGCGCACCGACGGAGCAAACGACGACGACGAAGGCGGCCAACACCGCCAGCCTGCGGACTATACGAATCATGTGTTCTCCTGCATCAGATGCCGGTATTTTGCGAGCAACTGCTCGTGCGTCTGGGCGTGCTCGGGGTCGGTGATGATGCACTGGACCGGGCACACATCCACACACTGTGGCGTGTCGTAGTGTCCCACACATTCGGTGCACAGATCCGGCACGATTTCATAGAACGACAGGCCCAAACGGATCGCCTCGTTCGGGCAAACCGGTTCGCAAACATCGCAGTTGATGCACAGTTCGGTAATCTTGAGTGACATGGCGACAGCTTATCGTACTGGGCCACGTCGGCTTTCCACAGAAACCCATAGCCCCCCATGTACGTGTCCGAATCCTCAACGTTGGACAGCCACACCTGCGCGCGCATTGCATTGGCGAGTGTTGAGGCGGTCCTGTAGAATAGGGCATGCGTATCCTCTCCGAAGCACTCACGTTCGACGACGTCCTCCTGGTTCCGGCCCATTCCGCCGTTCTGCCGCGCGATGTCGATCTTGG
>JAISPQ010000145.1 GCA_031274955.1 Rhodanobacter sp. | reverse complement strand
TCCGGGCCGATCACATGCACGATGCCGCGATTGACGCTGTCCCAGCCATACAAGCGTACGCCGAACTCCTGCGTGTTCGCTTCAAGCTGCGCGACCTGCGCGGCGGTCTCGGCGTTCGCGTAAGGCCGCTTGCCATCGGCGCCGGGCGGCAGCGTGGGCGTGGAATGATCCATCGTCGCGACGATGCGTTCGGGACGGCGCACGTTCAGGCCGCGCGCGCGTAATTCGGCGAACGCCTGCGGGGAGGTGACTTCGTGCACCAGATGCAGATCGATATAGAGAATGGCCGGGGTCGCCGTGGTCTCGGCGACGACCTGATGGGCGTCCCACAGCTTGTCGAGCAGGGTTCGCGGTGTTTTGTCGGACGTCATCACGCTGCCTCCTTCTTCTTCGATGCTGCGCCATCGATCGGCGTCAGCCAGCCCCATTCGTCCTTGGTCGTGCCATTGAACAGGCCGAAGAACGTTTTCTGCAATGCCTTGGTGATCGGCCCGGGTTTGCCCGCGCCGACCGGTTTGCGATCGACCGAACGCACCGGCGTGATTTCCGCTGCGGTGCCGACCATGAACACTTCATCGGCGGTGTACAAAGCTTCGCGCGGCAGATCGCGCTCCTCGACCGCATAGCCGAGCTTGCCGGCCAACGTGATGACCGTATCGCGCGTGATGCCGGTGAGGACGCCCGCGCTCGTCGACGGCGTTTTGATCTTGCCATCGCGGATGATGAAGACATTCTCGCCCGCGCCCTCGCAGAGCAGGCCGTTGTAGCCGAGCGCGATGCCTTCGTGATAACCGTGCCGCCTGGCCTCGAAACCGATCAACTGGCTCGACAGATAGTTGCCGCCGGCCTTGGCCCACGACGGGAGCGTGTTGGGCGCGACGCGATGCCACGACGAGACGCACACATCGGCGCCGTTTTCGACCGCCTCGCCCAGATAGGCTCCCCACTCCATCGCCATGATGCACACATCGATGGAATCGATCTTGCGCATCACGCCCAGCGGACCTTCGCCCCGGAACACGAGCGGACGCACATAGGCCGATGCCATCTTGTTGGCGCGGATCACTTCGTTGCAGGCCGCGTTGATTTCCGTCGTGCTGTAACCGATATCGATCTCATAGATCTTGGCCGATTCGAACAGGCGCCGCGTATGCTCGGCGAGACGGAAATACTGCGGCCCTTGCGGCGTGGCATAAACCCGCAGCCCCTCGAATACCGACGAACCGTAATGCAGCGCATGCGCGGTGACATGCACGGTCGCCTCTTTCCAGGGCTTGAGTTTGCCGTTGTGCCAGATGAATTCGGTCGTTTTCATTTCGATATCCTTAATAAGATAGTTAGACGCGTTCTCATACGTGATTCGCCACCAGCGACAACGCCTGCCCCTGCCGGGTGCGTTCGATGCGATTGACCACTTCCAGCGCCGCCATCGCCGCGGCTTCGACGATATCGATCGATACACCGCGACCGACGAATTCGCGTCCGGCATGGTTGACCCTCAGCAACGCCCGACCCTGCGCATCGGCGCCATAGCTCAGCGAGCGAATCTGGAAATCGACGATGTTCAGATCGACTCCCGTCGCGCGTTCGATCACGCGCAGCATCGCATGTACCGGGCCATCGCCGAGCGAAGTTTCAGTTTTGCCGACGATGCGTCCGTCGTCATGACCCAACCGCACCGCAGCCGACACACGACCGTGCAGATGCGAGGTCACATGCATCTGCACGAGCCGCCACGGCCCTAGTGTGGCCGGATCCTGACCGAGTACGAGCGCATCCAGATCGCTATCGAATACTTCTTTTTTCTTATCGGCGAGTGTCTTGAAGCGTGCGAACAGATCGTCCATCTGCGCCTCGTCAACCTCGTAACCCAAGCTCTGCAAACGATCGCGCAGCGCATGGCGGCCGGAATGTTTGCCGAGCACGATCTGCGAACGCTTCACGCCGGCATCTTCCGGGCGCATGATTTCGTAGGTTTCGCGATGCCTCAGCACACCATGCTGGTGAATGCCCGATTCGTGCGCGAACGCGTTGTCGCCGACGATGGCCTTGTTGCGCGGAATCGTCGCGCCGGTGACGTCGGCGAGCAAGCGTGCGGTCGGCAACAGCAGCGGCGTGCGGATCCGGGTGCGAACCTTGAAATGATCCTCACGCGTGCGCAGCGCCATGACGACTTCTTCCAGCGCCGCATTGCCCGCACGCTCGCCGATGCCGGCGATCGCACATTCGACCTGACGTGCACCGGCCGCAACCGCCGCCAGACTGTTGGCCACGCCCAGCCCCAGATCGTCGTGACAGTGCGCACTCAAGATCACCTTGTCGATGCCGCGCACCTCGCGCTTCAACCGCGTGAACAACGCATGGATCTCCGCTGGCGTGGTATAGCCGACCGTATCGGGTACGTTTACAGTCGTCGCACCGGCCTGGATCATCGCCGAGAGCACCTCGATGAGAAACTCCGGCTCGGTGCGCAGCGCATCCTCAGCGGAGAACTCCACGTCTTCGCACAGACTGCGCGCACGGCGCACCGCCGCGGTGCCGGTATCGATCACCTGATCGCGGCTCATATTGAGCTTGTGCTCGCGATGCAAGGGGCTGGTGGCGAGAAACACATGAATGCGCCAGGCGGCCGCCGGTTCCAGCGCACGCGCGCAAGTATCGATATCACCGGCCTGCGCCCGCGCCAAGCCACAGATGACCGAGCCGTGTACTTCCCTGGCGATCCTGTGTACCGCGGCGAAGTCGTCGTCGGAGACGCGCGGGAACCCCGCTTCGATCACATCCACGCCCAGTTCCGCGAGTGCGTGCGCCATATGCAGTTTCTGCGACAGGCTCATCGAAAAACCAGGCGCCTGCTCGCCGTCGCGCAAGGTCGTATCGAAAATGCGCACGTGATCGCGTGAAGGGCTTGGCTCGGCTACGACATCTGCGTTTTTCCGGTTCATGGCACTTTCAGTGGAGATCAATGCTTCGATGGAGATACTGCCGGGAATAAAAAACCCCACACTCGTCACCGGGTGTGGGGTTTGGGGGTTCTTCAGTCTTTCGTCCGTCTTAAGTCTTATAAACGCGCCCTAGCCCACACCCTCGCTGAGGGCAACAGGTACGAGTACGAATACACACACGCCACCGATACCCTTAACGAGCCGGATGGCCTTGGCGATGGAGTTACTGGAATGGCGGCGGCGACTGAACATCCGGTAACTGTAAGCGATTCCCCCATAGCATGTCAACGATTCGATGAGTCGACTGATTCGATGAGTCGACCCTACCCAACAACGTCAGTCCTGCCTTCGTGGGAATGACGAGGTTAGGAGGTACTTACACGGGAACGACGGGCGTTCTTTCATCATCCTGGGCGGCGCATAGTCCACCATGGCAGTTAGACAGGCCCTCAGGCGCATCATGCAGAGCGTTCCTTGCCGGGGCTAAAGAGGGCGCGCTGGCGGGTGGATGCGTATGATGGCGCGTTCGTTTTCGGGAGGTATCAAGCGTGAGCATCAAATCCGACCGCTGGATTCGTCGCATGGCTGGGCAGCACGGGATGATCGAGCCGTTCGAGCCGGGACAGATCAGGCGTAATGGCGACAAGCGACTGATTTCCTACGGCACGTCCAGCTATGGCTACGACGTGCGCTGCGCAGGCGAGTTCAAGGTGTTTACCAACATCAACTCGACGATCGTGGATCCAAAGCATTTCGACGAGCGCAGCTTCGTCGATGTGAAAGCGGATGTATGCATCATCCCGCCTAATTCCTTCGCGCTGGCGCGCACGGTCGAGTTCTTCCGCATTCCGCGCAATGTGCTGACGATCTGTCTGGGCAAAAGCACTTACGCGCGCTGCGGGATCATCGTCAACGTGACGCCGCTGGAGCCGGAATGGGAAGGCCACGTGACGCTGGAGTTTTCCAACACCACACCGCTGCCGGCGCGCATCTACGCGAACGAGGGCGTGGCACAGATGCTGTTTTTCGAATCCGACGAGGAATGCGAAACCAGCTACAAGGATCGTGGCGGAAAATACATGGGGCAGACCGGTGTCACGCTGCCCCATGCCTGAGGATGGGTGGGGGGAGATATTAGACAGGTTCTTATGGGTTACGGTCCCAATCCAGGCTTTTCATGAGAGATCGGCTTCTGCCTGTCGGGCTAGAGCAACGGCATCGCGAAGATTCAAGCGCAACATCGTTTGCCCACCAACGTATCCGGCCAATGCCAGTGCACGGGTTGCGCGTCGCTCGATCTCATCGGCGCTGGTCAGGCCGAGGCGAACCAGTGCGGCAATGTCCTCTTTATCGTTGTCGGCAAAGCAGGCGATCTTGCTTACCGCAAGATCGGTGGGAGAAAGCACACGAACCCTAAGCTGATCCAGCCCCAAATCTACCGGAATGGAATCTTCCGGATAGTCTTCGTGCATCAGCGCAAAGGTGGAATTGTAGTTGGTGTCCAGATAGACGATCTGCGAGGTACCGTCTTCCAGTACGACCTCGACCATCAAGTCGTTGGGAAGAAAGACACGACTGCCGAATTCCGCATCCACGTCGGCAGTGACACGGTTCGCCGTATAAAGATGAACGGCCATCCCGCCGGCCAGATACACATCGACAGGGCTGCGTAACAGCAGTCGTTGCTCAAGTTGCCTAAACAGTTCTCTCAAACCAGCCGCCAACGCAGTATGCGTGTGAAACACTGGTCGCGCTAGCATGGCTTCAATGTCCGCGAAGCTGGCGACTCAGCATGTCCCGCAAGCGGGGTAGGCTCGAGACCCAGCCATTTCTGACAACCTCGACCGGAGCCAGTCTTTCGCTCGGATGTCTGGCGAAATAGCGTTCGCTTGCCTGCATCAAGTGCCCGGATTCGTAGGGAAATCGGGACCGGACGACCATCGCGGCCAAGCGGAATACACTGGCCTCGCGTTGATCCTGCGCAGCCTGTGCGTTTTCATATGCGACGGCGGCGCAGCGAGCGAGCAGTGCGGATTCGGCGTCACGGGCATTCATGGCTCCGCCTTTCACGTTACGGTTCCCGATGCCGCTACCGTACTGCAAAGACAAGCCGCAAGACAATGACGAAGTAAGAGCCTGTCTAATATCTCCCCCCAGCCCGCGTTGCCCCACCAAAATTGTCAGGTGGTCGCATGCGCCGCCGTTTGTCGTATCTACAAGCAGGGGTTGCCCCCAACCCGGTACACGAACGCGGGTGTGGCGACTTCGATGAAAATGCGATGTCAGTAAACGCCACCGTTTGTCGTATCTACAGGTGAGGGTTGCCCCCCAACCCGGTACGCGAACGCGGGTGTGGTGACTTCGGTGAAAATGCGATGTCAGTAAACGCCGCCGTTTGTCGTATCTACAAGCAGGGGTTTCCCCCGGTCCTGTTCGCAGCCCAGGCGTGCCGGATCGAGATCGTTCGACGCGACTGGGTTCTCTTCCCTCAATCAATTTGGAGAAACGACCATGCCTAATCTTGGAGGCCCTGTACGTCCTATGTATCTTGTAAATCCTATGGTATCTATGCTACTGAACGCGGATGCGCTTGCCGACTGCAGTCCGCAGTATGCGCAGGCCATGGCGCTGTTACTGGCCGGTGAAACGTTCTTGTCGGCGGCACAGGATTCGGGCAAACCCTTGGAGTTGCGCGTAGAACTCGATAGGGCAGCACATAAACTGTTGACCGAAAGCGCGAATCATGTCTTACGGTCGCATAGATCGGAAGATTAATTTGGCGCGTTGCCTAGGCGTAGGAGTATCCCGCCAAAGCCATGCTGGTCTGCGGTGCTTGTAATGCGCCGGCGCAGTTCCGCTGCGTCGCGCGCAACCGGCGGGCGTTCGAGCAGTCGTAACTCCGCCAACTGCGCTTCGAGCGAATACGCCAGCCAATGGCGGTTTTCCGTATCCTGCGCCAGTCCGCGCAAGGTATCCACCGCGGCATCCCGCTCACCGGCGAAGCCGCGAAGCTCGGCGAGCGCGATGTCGACCATGATCGCCTCCCCGCGCGCATTGATGCGGCTGCGCAGTTCGCGCGCGCGCCGCGTCGCTTCGTCGCGTGGTTCGCCCTGCTGCAACGCTGCATGGCAACGCGCGAGCAGCGCCTGCGTCAGCGCCTCTATGGTGATGGCTTCCCCGGAAGCCAATGTGTTCACCACATGCTGTAGGCGAGCGCAGGCTTGTGCATAGTCCCCCCGGTCGATATCGATACCGGCCAGATCGTTGTCGATGGCGATTGCGTTCTGGTCGTTGCCTAATGCATGCGCGATCGCCAGCGCCTGGGTGAGCCCGGCCACGGCGCCGTTGCGGTCGCCGCGAGCCAGGGCAATCCGTGCGCATTGCCAGTCCGTCTCCAGATGCAGCGAGCGATCACTGAGCGTCTGTGCCTCGTCGTGCGCCTGAGCGCAGGCCGATTCGGCCGCCGCCAGATCACCGCGCAAACGCAGCGCCTCGCTGTAGTTATTGAGCGCGTATACATGCTGCGATTTTGCTCCGGCCAGTTCATTGACATGCAGCGCCCGCCGGAACTGTTCCAGTGTCTCCTCTCCGGCGCTATCGTCACGCGCAAAACCCGCAATCCAGTTCAGGACATTACCTTCCCCCGCGAGGTCACCGATATCTTTGCTGATCTGTAGCGCCTGGCGCGCCGCGGCCAGCGCGCCGTCGCGATCGCCCGCGGACCAGAGCATCCGCATCAAGTCTTGGTAAATCAACGTCTTGCCTTTTTCGTCACCGATCCGGCGATAGATTTCCAGGGCCTGCTCGTACTCGCTGCGCGCCGCGTCAGGCTGATTGCGGGTGTCATGAATGATCGCCAGTTCGACATGCGTATTGGCTTCGCCGCGCGGATGGTCCAAACGTTGGAATTCTGCGACAAGTTCACGGAATTGGCTTTCCGCCTCGTCGAGCTTGCCCTGGATTTCCAGCGCCTGCGCGAGGCGATACTTCGCCTGCGCCGCCAAGGCGCTTTCATCGCGGCCAAGCGCCTTGCGCAGCGCCGCATTTGCAAAGGCCGCCTGTGCCTGCGGATCGCTGCGGCGTAAGGCGGCCGTCGCCGCCGCGATATCAATCCGCGGATCGTCTACGCTATCGGGCAGCTTGCGCACCGCTTCCAGCGCCGTATCGACCTCGGCCCACTGGCCGGCGTTGGTGAGATCGTCGATCAAGGCAAGATGGCGTTCGGCATTCTGCGGATCGGCGGCGAGCGATTGCCGATCGAGCGCGATCGCCTGTGCCCAGTCGGCCTTGTGCACGGCGACCTCGCGCGCGATGCGCGTGCGCAAGTCCGGTGGTAGCCCTTCGCTATGCGCGGCGGCCTGTTGCGCAGCGGCCAGGGCTTTCGCGTCATAGCCCAAGTGCTTCCAGGTTTGGGCGAGATACAGATAGGCCGGCGCATAGCCTGGCGCCATCGCCACGATGTTAAGCAATTCGTCCTTGGCGCGCGCGAAATCGTATCGGCGCAGCGCTTCGAGCGCGGTGCCCATCGCACGCGCGACATCGGTATTGGGCGGCTGCGCCTCGCCGGTCTGGCGCATGACTTCCGGCGTCAAGTCCGAATAGCCGGCCTGCTCGCGCAGTGTGGCGCCGGCTTTTTCGATGAGTTCGGTCAAATGGGACAACTCGCCGTTTTGCGCGACATTCGCGAGCGTGGCGCCGCTGTGCACATCCTGCAGGGCGAGGTCGAAGCGCAGGGTGTTCGCACCCGCCGCGCCGGAGACGAGATAACTGCCGCTCAGCACATAATCGGCGCCGAGCCGCTTGTGCAAAAGCGCCAAGCTGGGCGGCGCATAGCCGCTTGCGGAGGGCGCTGCAAGATCGCTGCGCGCCGGCCGTACAAGTTCATCGGGCAGCGCATGCATGCGCGTGCCATGAACGAGTTCGGTGATGAGCATGTCGGTCAATGCGGAGGCCACCCAGTCGGTGTCCTTATCCGGCGAGAGGTTATGAAAATCGACGACCGCCAGCGCCGCGCTGGCCGGCCGTTCGGCGACGAACGGGCGCGAGAACCAGCTCATTGCGACAAGTATCGCGGCTGTGAGCGCGACGGCGAGGGTGGCGGTGGCGGCAACGTGATGACGGCGCACGAACACGGCGGCGCGATGCGCAAGTTGCTCGCGCCGGGCGGAAATCGTCTTGCCGTCGAGATGGTTCTGCAGATCGGCCGCGAGCGCGGCGACGCTCGCATAACGCCGTTCGGGTTCGCGACGCAAGGCATTCAACACGATCGTGTCGAGATTGCCGCGCAGTTGCCGTAGCGGTACCAAGGCCGAGTCCACCGCGACGCGGCTGGGCGCGCGCGGGTCTTCGCTTTCGATGACGCCCAGCACATCGCGATAGCCGAGCGCGCCCTTGAAATCGTGTGTGCGTTGACCGGTCAGTAATTCATAGAGGATGCAGCCCAGCGCGTAGACGTCGGTCGCCGGTGTGATCTCGTCACCGCGCAGTTGTTCCGGCGCCGCGTAGGCGGGTGTCATCGGCTGCTCATGCTGCAGATGTGTGATCGTATCGGCCTCGGCGAGGTTGCCGAGCAGTTTGGCGATGCCGAAATCGAGCAGCTTCACGCCGGCGTTGTGCGTTACGAGCACATTCGACGGTTTCAGATCGCGATGTACGATCTGGTGCTCATGGGCGAACTGCACCGCGGCGCAGATATCGAGGAAGATACGAATACGGCCTTCGAGCCCGACCGCGTGCTCGCGGCAGTAGTGCAGCAGCGGCAGACCCTCAACATGCTCCATCGCGAAGTAGGGCCTGCCGCCGGCGGTGATGCCGCCGTCGATCAGATGGGCGATATGCGGATGATGCAGGCGCGCGAGGATCTGCCGCTCGCGCAGAAAACGCCGCTGCACGGCCTGCGAATCCAACCCGCTGCGGACGAGTTTGAGCGCCACGCGTTGCTCGAACTGGCCGTCCGCGCGCTCGGCGAGCCAGACCACGCCCATGCCCCCTGTGCCCAGTTCGTGCAGCAGTCGCCATGAACCGATGCGGTCGCCGGTGTGCATAGAGGCGGTGCCGGGATCGCCATCGCCGATGCAGGCGATCGCGGCCGCACGGCGTGCTTCGTCGAGCCCTTTTTCGAAGCGCGGCGCGGCGGCATCGGCCGTCATTAATGCCACGACCTCGCGACGCAGATCCTCATCTCCCGCACACAGGCGCGCGAGGAGTTCGTCGCGCGCCTCCGGCGAGGCATCGGAGACTTCCTCGAACACCGCAAAAATGCGTTGCCAGCGTTGTGTATCCGAATCTGCGACCACGCCCGGTTCCCCGCCTCAACCTCCACGTGCAACACGGCCGACCCGATGGGGGTGTTGCGGTGGGAAAACAGTATCAGTATCTGAGGGCTTGTTCACGGTTTCTCGCCAGTTCCTAAGCCGGCGGCTGGAGCCAAACAGGCGGGACTCGGGCTTACCCGATGAAACCGGACAGATCATTTGCTACAAGTCCGGACAGATTACTTGCTCCCTACAGACTTATTGCCGAGGCAGACAAACAAGGCTAGAATTGAGACCATCCTTGGCAGGGGAGAGGGGGGCGAAGGAAAGACTTGAGTATCAATGGGTTACGGCTCAAGTACCCGTCTGGTTTCCCGCTCCAGAATCCTCTGCGGAGGTTCCGTGCCGTCATCCCGGAACTCGCTGGAATCCCCTCCCCCGCCGCTCATCAGACGTCTGTCGCTTCCTTCGAAACTGGTGAACGCGCCGTGCGGATGGTGCACGAACATCGATCCGGCATCCATCGTAGCGGGCTTGAACAGCCACGATCCGGTCAATTACGAACACACTGTAGTGCACGTTGAACACGTTGAAGACGCTGCCAGGCTGAATACCGCCAAGATGAAGCGTAGTGTAATTCCAGCAACCACAGGGCTCAGACCTTCCTCACCGGAATCATTTTCATGCCAGTCTTTAACGAATATCCCCTGCGCGAGCAACTCAACAACGAAATTCATTCCCGACCGCCGATGGCTCTCTCCGATTCGGAATGGGTGAGTTATCTCGCCGTTCTTCACAGCGAAGATGAAGCGGCCGCCGAAGAAGCTCACCTGCGTCAGTTGAGCGGGATTCTCGGCCCCCAATGTTGCCCGTCGATTCAAGGGGATCATTGGGTGATGGAGGCGGCGGACCTGCGCGTGAAGTGGGAGCGGCACAACGAATTTTCGAGCTATACCTTTTTTCGCCGCCGTCTGCCCGGCGACCCCCTGTACACATCGGCCCTGTCGGCGCTGCCCGCCGATTGGCTGGCGACCCTGCCGGGCAGAGTGATGGTGGCCACTCACATCGAGTTGCGCCCCATCCACGAGACACCTCCCGAGGAGGTGCTCGAGGACCTCTCCAAACGCGGTAACGTGGTGGTCGCTACCCGGGTGTCCGACGGGGTGGCCTGGGTGTATTCCGACTTTCAGTTACATGATGGTTATTCCCGCTTTTTGGTGCTCGATGACCATCTCACCCGTCGCCAGGCCGGGCGCACCGTGCAGCGTCTGCTGGAAATCGAAACCTACCAGATCATGGCGCTGTTGGCCTTTCCTGTCGCCAAAGAAGTGTCCCGCTTTTTAATCCGCAGCGAAAACGAACTGACCGATCTGGTCGAGCGCATGAGCCAGGCGCGCAGCAGCGAGGACGAGCGGGGCCAGCTCACCTTCTTGACCCGACTGGCCGCCGATGTAGAACGTTCGGTGACGCGCACCGCTTTTCGTTTTGGCGCCGCCAACGCGTATTACACGCTGGTACAGCGACGCATTGGCGAGTTACGCGAGCTGCGTGTGCCAGGATTCCCCACCATTGAGGAGTTCATGGATCGTCGCCTGGCGCCGGCGATGGCCACCTGCCAATCGGTAGCGCGGCGACAAAACGAATTGGCCGCGCGCATTGCACGCAACAGTGCGTTGCTGCGTACCCGGGTAGATGTCGAACTGGCGCAGCAAAACCAGGGGCTGTTGGCGCAGATGAACCAGCGGGCGAAACTTCAGTTACGCTTGCAGGAAACCGTTGAAGGGCTGTCCATCGTGGCGATTACCTACTACGCCTCGCAACTGGTCCATTATGTTTATGAGGGGATCCACTCGATCATCGGTGGTCCCCCGCATGAAATCATCACCGCGATCGCCGTGCCGACGATCGCGATTCTCACCGCCTTGGGCATTCGCCGGATGCGCCGAGCTTTGGCCATTGAAGAACGGAGTGAACACTGATTGCGCGGAGGCGACCATCTGCTGAAATCCCCTTCCTAGCCGCCAAACACGGCATCAAATCTGTCCGGCCGCTGGTGGAATATGGCTCATACAGTGTTCGGCTAGTGCGACGATGGTCAGGCTCGGGTTGACGCCGAGGTTCGCACTGAGTATTGAGCCGTCGCAGATGTACATGTTGCGGTAGCCAAAGACGCGATGCTGAGCATCGCACACACCTTCTTCGACGCTGCGCGCCATGACCGCACCGCCTATGCAGTGCGCAGTCATCGGCACGTTCAGCAGGATTTCGGTCAGCGAAGTCACCGCGACGCCACCGGTAGCCGCGGCGGCTTTGATGGCAAACTCGTTGGCTGCGGGGATGAAGGCCGGAATCTTCGGGCCGCAGGTCGCCAGCCGCTTGGAAAACGGCCAATACCAGCGCCGTGCCAAGTGCATGCTGAGCTGGCCTTCGCTCGTCTGCATGCACAGAAAGATCATGCCCTCGCGCGCCCAGTTCTTCGAGCGCAGCAGGGCAAACAGCAGGCGTGGGCGCGTCAGCGCCATGCGCGCGAGCGTGCCGAGCCACGTTAGCACACGCATGCGCGAATGGCCCAATCGCCCGCGTGCGAGCAGCGTGGTCAGCAGACTCATGCTATCGGAACCGGCCGGATAGCGTGTGGCCTCGATATGCGTGTGTTCGTCGATGTAGATACCTGAGCCGATCGCAATACCCTGTGAGAGATCCACCGTCGAGCCGGGAAAGCGCACCCCGATCAGCGATTCGGCATTGGTGCGCACTCCACGCCCGAGTGCCTGTGAAATCGCCGGCAACGAGCCGCGTTCGCGCAGGTGAAACAGCAGATCCTGCGTGCCCAGCGAGGATGCGGCGAACACCACGCCGGTGCAGCGCAGCCGCGTGCGTTGCCCGCGCGTTGCGTGCGTGAGTGAGACGGCTTCGACTTCGTAACCCTGCGCGCCATCCACAGCACTGCCGAGCGGGCGCACGTCCACCACTTTCGTCTGCGCTTTCACCTGCGCGCTGTGCCGTTCGGCCAGGTGCAGGTAGTTGAGATCGAGCGTGTTCTTGGCTCCGTGGCGGCAGCCGATCATGCAGCCGCCGCAGCCGATACACGAGCGTCTTTCAGGCCCTTCGCTGTTGAAGTACGGATCGGCATGCGGCGTGCCCGGCGTCTCGCCTTCTTGGCCGAAATACACTGCCACCGGCATCGGATAAAAAGTATTTTCCACCCCGATGATCTGCGCCATTTCGCGCAGACGATGATCGGCTGGACCAAGACGGCGGTTGGTCGTTACGCCGAGCATGCGGCTCGCACGTTCGTAGTACGCTGGCATGATGCGCTCCCAGTCGACCAGTCCGGCCCAACTGCCTTCGCGCCAGATCTTTGCCGGCGGCACCAGCAGCGTGTTGGCGTAGGTGATCGAACCGCCGCCCACGGCGTTACCGTGCAGCACCACCATGTGGCGGAAAAAGCGCATGCCGAAAAAGCCATACCAGCCCAGCGCCGGCTCCCAGAGCCAGCGCGCGTACTGCCAATTACTGCGTGGCAAGGTTTCGTCCGTCCAGCGCCGGCCTTGTTCGAGCACCGCAACGCGATAGCCCTTCTCGGCCAAGCGCAAGGCCGCCACACTGCCGCCGAAACCCGAGCCAATCACCACGTAGTCGAAGTCGACCGACACTCAAGTACGTATCGTAGGGCCTTGATCTTGCTCAGTGTTTTTTCACGACTTCATCATCTCGCGGATCGCCTGCAAGGACGAGACATCGTCGATGGTAGTCAGGTCGCCCGGATCGCGGTGTTCACAGATAGCCTGAATAGCACGGCGTAGCAGTTTGCCGCTACGGGTTTTGGGTAGCGCGGCAACGAAGTGTACCCGGCTCGGACGAGCCAAGGCGCCGATCTGCTCGGCGACACGATGCATGACTTCGTTTTCGAGTTTCTTCGCCACTTCGGAGTCGTCAATGGCCGCGCTGTCCTTGGGAATTGCAAAGCCGACGGCGACCTGGCCCTTGAGCGGATCTTCCACGCCGACCACGGCGACTTCGGCCACACCCGGATGGCCGGCGATGCTCTCTTCGATTTCGCGCGTGCCCAGGCGATGCCCAGCGATGTTGATCACATCATCCGAGCGTCCCAGGATGTAGAAGTAGCCATCGGCATCGCGGATGCCCCAGTCGAAGGTGGAATAAACCATCCGGTCCGGAAAGCTGCGCCAATACGAGTAGATGAAACGCTCATCGTTGCGCCAGACGGTTTGCATGAAACCCGGCGGCGTCGGACCTTCGAAGACGACGACACCTTTTTCGTTCGGCGCGGTCAGTTCTTCGCCGGTGACTTCATGCAGGATCTTGACCTTGTAGCCATAGGCCGGCAAGCCGGGGCTGCCGAATTTACTGGGCATGCGTTCGACGCCGTTGGCCATTGCGATGATCGGCCAGCCGGTTTCGGTCTGCCAGTAATTGTCGATAATGGGCACGCCCAAACCCTCGCTGATCCAGCGCGCCGTGGGCTCATCGAGCGGTTCGCCGGCCAGGAACAGCATGCGCAGCGAAGACAGGTCGTGCTTCTTGAGCAGCGCCGGATCCTGTTGCTTGAGCACGCGGATCGCTGTGGGGGCGGTAAAGACGATGCTGACTTTGTATTTTTCGACCAGGCTCCACCAGATCGCGCCATTGGTCTTCCCATCGAGCCCCTGTGTGGGCAAGCCCTCGTAGACCACGGTGGCCGCACCCGCAAGTAGCGGGGCATAGACGATGTAGCTGTGGCCGACGACCCAGCCGATGTCGCTGGCGGTGAACATGGTCTCGCCCGCGTGGCAATCGTAGATGTGCTTCATGCTCGCCGCGAGTGCAACGGCGTAACCGCCGGTATCGCGCTGCACGCCTTTGGGCTTACCGGTGGTGCCGCTGGTATACAGCACATAGCTTGGTTCGGTGGCGTCGAGCCAGACACAGGGCACTTGCGTATTCTGCTGCTGCGCTTCGAGCGTGCTGGCGATGTGATCGCGCCCGGCAACCAGTTCCATCGGCACCAAACCGCGATCGTGCAGCACCACGGCAGAGGGTTTGTATACGGAAAGATGGATCGCTTCGTCGAGCAACGGCTTGTACGGAATCACCCGCCTGCCGCGCGAGCCGGCATCGGTGCTGATGATCACCTTCGGTTGCGCGTCTTCGATGCGCGAAGCCAGCGATGAACTGGCGAAGCCGCCAAAGACCACGCAATGAATCGCACCGATGCGCACACAGGCCAACATGGCGAAAATCGCCTCCGCGATCATCGGCATGTAGATCAGTACCCGGTCGCCGCGCGTAACACCCAGTGCCTGCAACACGGCAGCAGCGCGCTGCACGTGTGCATGCAACTCGGCGTAGGTATAGGTTTTCTCACTACCGGTCTCCGTGGAGACGGCAATCAGTGCTGGTTGCGCGGCGCGTGTCGCCAAGTGACGATCCACGGCGTTATGGCACAGATTGGTGGTGCCGCCCGCAAACCAGCGCACGAACGGCAACCGACTGGTATCGAGGATTTGTTGGGGCGGCGTGTGCCAGTCGATCAGCTTGGCCTGCTCGGCCCAGAAAGCATCAGGGTGCTCGATCGACTGACGGTAGAAATCGGCATAGCGGACGGGATTGGGCGCAGTGTTCATCATGTAGCTCCTTGCAAGCATCGGTGTAGGAGTTGGAGTCTGCTCATTATCTGCTCATCTTCCCACCGCATGCGCGAGCTTGCAAGTCGAATTCAATGGGCATGCAGGGCGTATCGATGGTTTCTACAACCGGCGCCTGGAACACATGACTTTTTACTGGTTTTTACTCCTCAAGTTTCATCTTGCTTGCGCAGACAGTTCATTTTCCACTGTTCGAATGCTGCGTTTTCTTCACGCACTTCCCCCGTATAATAAAACATCCCGGGCACCCAGCACATCTTGTCACTGCCACATTGTGGGCATTGATATTTTTGATATTTTTTTGTGTATTCATCTTTTCCTTCATACATATAGATGGACCAGGCTGCAGCAAACTGTATCCTTTTCAAAAAAGCATCACAGTGCGAACATTGGTAATCCGGCTCATATTCATCATTTCCCTTGCGCAACCGAAAATAAAACTCCACTGTCAAATGATAACAATTCGGGCAGGCATAAGGTTCATACCTGCCTTCTTCAAGAGTTGATCCATTCTCAAGCAGAGAGCAGGCTTGTTTTTTTATGCCCCCTTTTGAAAGATCATATATTTCACGATATGGATCAATCCCCATGAATGCATGATCGTCAAACATGAAATTATAATCGCACGCAGTACACTTTATTTCAAATCGCCTTCCCATAAAATATCCTTTCTACAAAAAAGAACTTAACGTAGCCAGATATACAGCATACCCAGTGGATGATGCGCACGAGCGATGCTGTAGATCTGCAAGTATACCAGCAACGCCGGGATCAGCAGCCATAATAGCGCGCGCCGGCTGCGTCTACCCTGTGTGGTCCTACCAGGTAAGCGACGACCAGCAGCATCTTGACGTGCAACCAACCGTGGCGAACACCGGGGCCGACAGAACGATGAGCAAAGAAAACGCAGCGAGTAGCAAGCTGGTGTCGATGCCATAGCCAAGATAACGTACTCACGACCATGTTGGTCAAAGTTGGCCGACCAGGAGGCCCGCCCCGCGCAGCGTCAACAAGAGGCCGCCACACGTGGCGGAGGTTATATGCAGCAGGCGGAGTTGCGGGTAGTGCTCGATCATTCCTTTGATTCCTCGATTGTCCGTGGGCAGATTTTTGCATGTTCTTTCGGTATTCCCTACTCACAGCGTAGCCCATGCGAACCGAGATGAATTTGCGTCCCCCAACGTTGCCGTCTTATCCCTGTTCCCAAATGTTGGGGTTTGCTACGCGCACCCCAACCTAACCGCGCTGATCGATCCGATTGTTGATGGGATCGGGGCTGGTTTGCGCCTGAGCGACCGTGAGTATCGACAGGCCGATCCAGGCCCCAAGAAAAGACGGGCGATGAATCATGTTGGATAGATGTTTCATTTCTTCCTCAAAACTCATTGTCCGTCAACCGGCAGCTTGTCGGGAGGATGGACAATGTCTGAAACAGATTTTCTATAGGATCAACCATGCAGATTGGGAGTCTGCGAACTCATCTCACTTCCACCTAAAATTCCGGGGTTTGCTACGCACACCCCAACCTACCGCGCCAATCCCACCAGGCCCCGCTTTATTTTTCATAAGAAATCATATTATTTTGGCGTAACATAAAATATATCCCTGACCGACTTCAATGGAAACAGGTGCGATATGGGCGACCAATGCCCATCCGCCGATCAATGCCGGCGGCGTCTTCAGGCGCGCGAATGCGGCCAAGGCTTCCTTGATCTGATCGACGAGACGCACCATGGATCACATATTCCGCCGATATTCGCCACCCACCTCGTACAGCGCATGGCTGATCTGGCCTAGCGAGTAGGACTTCACCGCCTCGATCAGTTGTGCGAATACGTTCTTGCGCTCACGTGCGGCCTGCTGCAGGGTGCGCAGCCCTTCGGGCCTATAGTCGTTGCGGTTGGCGCGCCACGCCTCGACGTTGGCGATCTGCTGGTGCTTTTCTTCTTCGCTGGAGCGGATCAACTCGATCATGGTGGTGATATCACCGCCGTGTTCCTTCGGCAGGAAGGTATTGACGCCGACCAGCGGCAGGCTGCCATCGTGTTTCTTTTGCTCGTAATAGAGGCTTTCTTCCTGGATCTTGCCGCGCTGGTACATGGTATCCATCGCACCGAGCACGCCGCCGCGCTCGCTGATCGCTTCGAATTCCTTGTAGAGGGCTTCTTCCACGATATCGGTGAGTTTTTCGACGATGAAGCTGCCCTGCCAAGGGTTCTCGTTGAAGTTAAGGCCCAGTTCCTTGTTGATGATCATCTGGATCGCCACCGCGCGGCGCACGCTTTCCTCGGTCGGTGTGGTGATGGCTTCGTCGTAGGCATTGGTGTGCAGGCTATTGCAGTTATCCAATAGCGCGTACAACGCCTGCAAGGTGGTGCGGATGTCGTTGAACTGGATTTCCTGCGCGTGCAGCGAACGGCCGCTGGTCTGGATGTGGTATTTCAGCATCTGGCTGCGTTCGTTGGCGCCATAGCGCTCACGCATCGCGCGTGCCCAGATGCGGCGCGCGACGCGGCCGATCACGGTGTATTCCGGGTCCATGCCGTTGGAGAAGAAGAACGACAGGTTCGGCGCGAAATCGTCGATATGCATGCCGCGCGCGAGGTAATACTCGACGATGGTGAAGCCGTTCGACAACGTGAAGGCGAGTTGCGAGATCGGATTCGCGCCGGCCTCGGCGATGTGATAGCCGGAGATCGATACCGAATAGAAATTGCGCACCTTGTGATCGACGAAATGCTGCTGGATATCGCCCATCATGCGCAGCGCGAATTCGGTCGAAAAAATGCAGGTGTTTTGCGCCTGATCTTCTTTGAGAATATCCGCCTGCACGGTACCGCGCACGGTGGACAGCGTGTGTGCTGTGATGCGTGCATACGTCTGGGCATCGACCACCTGATCGCCGGTGATGCCCAGCAGCGCGAGGCCAAGGCCATCATTGCCGACGGGCAGCGTGCCGGAATAGCGCGGACGCTGGCGGCCTTCGAACATCGTGTCGATGGTCTTTTGAGCGGCGGCCCAGCGCGCACCCTCTTCCTTCAAATACTTTTCGATCTGCTGGTCGATCGCGGTATTCATGAACATCGCCAACATGATCGGCGCGGGTCCGTTGATCGTCATCGACACGGAGGTGCTCGACGCGCACAGGTCGAAGCCGGAGTACAGCTTCTTCATGTCGTCCAGCGTCGCGATATTGACGCCGGAGTTGCCGATCTTGCCGTAGATGTCCGGGCGCGAGGCCGGGTCTTCGCCGTACAGCGTCACCGAATCGAACGCGGTGGATAGGCGCACAGCCGGCAACCCCTGACTCAGGTAATGGAAGCGGCGGTTGGTGCGCTCGGGCGTGCCCTCGCCCGCGAACATGCGGATCGGATCTTCGCCGCTGCGGCGATACGGATACACACCACTGGTATATGGGTAGTAGCCGGGCAGGTTTTCCTTTTGCAGGAATATCAGCAAATCACCCCAGCCGCGCCAGGCCGGCGCGGCGATTTTCGGAATCTTCTGGTGCGACAGCGATTCGCGGTAATTCTCCACACAAATGGTCTTGCCGCGCACTTCGTATTCGTTGACATCCGCGCTGACCGACTTCAGGCGCTGCGGCCATTCGCGCAGGAGGTTGATCGCGTCGCCATCGAGGGATTTGACCGCGGCGTTATAACGCTGCCGCAGTGGCGCCAACGCCCCCTCCTCCGTTTGCGGGGAAAGGAGAAGTGCGGCGTCGTAGAGGTCGAGGGGTTTCGGCAATTGCGGGTCGCCCAGTTCCTTCAACGCGATCCACAGCGCCTGCGCGCGGTCGGCGATGTCGGCTTGCTTGCCGATGGTGTCGTTGATGCGGCGTCCCTGCTCGGCGATCTCGGCAAGATAGCGCACACGGGCGCCGGGAATCAGCACGGTCGCGCGTGGTTCCTTGAACGCGACATCGGTCTGCGGAGCGAAGTCGCACCGTGTAGAGGCGATACTCGGCAGCTTCTCACGCAGCAGCCGGCACAGATGGACGAACATCCCGTCGATGCCCGGATCGTTGAACTGGCTGGCGATGGTCGGGTAGACCGGAATCTCCTCATCCTTCGCTTGAAACGCGGCATGGTTGCGCTTCCACTGCTTGCGCACGTCGCGCAGCGCATCTTCGGCGCCACGCTTGTCGTATTTGTTGAGCACGATGAGTTCGGCGAAATCCAGCATGTCGATTTTTTCGAGCTGGCTGGGCGCGCCGTAGTCGCTGGTCATCACGTAGACCGGAAAATCGACCAGATCGACAATCTCCGAATCCGATTGGCCGATACCGGCAGTCTCGACGATCACGAGATCGTAGCCCTGCCCTTTCAGGAACGCCACGCAGTCCTTGAGTACGGCGCTGGTCGCGGCGTGTTGGCGGCGCGTGGCCATCGAACGCATGAATACGCGTTTGGAACGCAGCGAGTTCATGCGGATGCGATCGCCAAGCAGCGCGCCACCGGAACGGCGCCGCGTGGGATCGACCGCGAGCACGGCGATGCGCATCTGTGGGAACGCGTGCAGGAAACGCAGCAAGAGTTCGTCGACCACCGACGATTTGCCCGCGCCGCCGGTGCCGGTAACCCCGATCACTGGCGTGATCGGGCGGGATTGGAAATTGGAGATTCGGGATTCGGCAGCGCCAAAGCCACTGCCCCATTGCTTGCGCAGCAGCGCAAGTTCCGCTTCGTTGAACGTACCGTCTTCCAGAGCGCTCAGCATTCGTCCGATGGATATTTCGTCATCCTTATCGGGAACGCATCGCTTTTTCGAATCTCCACCCCCTAGCCCCGAATCCCGGCCGTGCGCCGTGCGCGCGACGACATCCTCGATCATCGCAACGAGGCCCAGATGCATGCCGTCGTTCGGGTGATAGATGCGTTCAACACCGTAGTCTTGCAACTCGCGGATTTCCTCCGGTGTGATCGTGCCGCCGCCGCCGCCGAACACGCGGATATGCGCAGCGCCGCGTTCGGCGAGCATATCCACCATGTACTTGAAGTATTCGATGTGGCCACCCTGATAACTCGACAGCGCAATCGCGTCGGCATCTTCCTGCAAGGCCGCGCGCACCACGTCCTCGACCGAGCGGTTGTGACCCAGATGGATCACTTCCACACCTTGCGCCTGGATCAGACGGCGCATGATATTGATCGCGGCATCATGACCATCGAACAAGCTGGCGGCGGTGACAAAACGTAGCGGTGTCGCTCCGGTAAAAGATTCGCGTGCGGGAGCGTGGTGTGCGATGGAACTCATGGCCGCAGTGAGACAGCATTCATGCCTCAATTGTAGCGGTGTGTAACGCGTGCCATAATAAATCTCATGCGTCACGAATCGCACTGCCCACAGCCGGCAGGCGCGATTGCACGGCGTATCCATCGACCTTCTCAAGCCCTGCGGCTCGACAATACCGGAAATTCATCCGACTCCCCCGACTCGCTCCTGGCGCGGTTTCGCCAACCGAAACCACGTTCCGAATGGGCTTTGATTGCAGGAATCAAACGTGATTTTTGAAACCCTTAGCCAAACCGGCCACGAACAGGTCGTGTTCTGCCATAACAAAGATGTGGGCCTCAAGGCCATCATCGCGATCCACAATACCGTGCTCGGCCCCGCGCTCGGCGGCCTGCGCATGTGGCCGTACCCCACCGAGGAAGAAGCGCTGAACGATGTGCTCCGCCTCTCGCGCGGTATGACCTACAAGAATGCAGTGGCCGGCCTCAACGTCGGCGGCGGCAAGGCGGTCATCATCGGCGATCCGGCCAAGGACAAGTCCGAGGCGCTGTTCCGCGCGTTCGGTCGTTTCGTCGACTCGCTGAACGGCCGTTACATCACCACCGAGGATGTCGGCATCGATGTCAACGACATGGAATGGGTGTTCCGCGAAACCGAATTCGTCACCGGCGTGCATCAAGTGCATGGCGGTTCGGGCGATCCCTCGCCATTCACCGCGTTCGGCGTGCTGCAAGGTTTGATGGCGACGTTGAAGCACACCTTCGGCAACGAAGACGTGGGTAAATACAGCTACGCCGTGCAGGGTTGCGGTCACGTCGGCATGGAGTTGATCAAGCTGCTGCGCGAGCAGGACGCCAAGGTCTTCGTAACCGATATCAACAAAGAACCCATGCAGCGCGCCGTCGATGAACTGGGCTGCATCGCGGTGGGTATCGAGGAGATCTACGATGTCGAGGTCGATGTCTACAGTCCGTGTGCACTGGGCGGCACACTCAACGAAAAGACCATCGATCGCATCAAGGCCAAGGCGATTTGCGGCTCGGCGAGCAATCAACTGGCCAACAACGCGATCGGCGACGAACTTGGCAAGCGCGGCGTGAGGTATGCACCGGACTACGCGGTCAATGCCGGCGGCGTGATGAACATCTCGCTGGAGATCGACGGTTACAACCGCGAACGCGCGATGCGCATGATGCGCACGATCTACCATAACCTCACGCGCATCTTCCAGATCGCCGAACACGAACGCATCTCGACCTGCAAAGCGGCCGACCGTATGGCCGAAGAACGCATCGACGCCTTCGGCAAGATCAAATTGCCGACCATGGGCGGTAACAGAGCGCGCTTTCTGAGCCACATGCGCGGGCATTGAAGCATTGAAGAAACGGCTGCGCCGGGCATCCTCACCAACGAAAACCCGGCTCCTCGAAGAGGCAGTCCGATGATGGTTCCGCATCATTCGAACAGCTATCATCTGCGTACGGTCTCGCGTTCACCACACTCGTTCGCCCGGTAGCGAAAAATGACGCACGTCGTTGATCCGCGTAGCACGTGACGCGGTTCTGCCGCCGCCGCACGTCTTCCGAAAGGGCCGGATAATAGCCCTTTCTCAACAACTTGTTAGAGTCCGTGGCCGGATCATAAATTCAAAAAATTTTTAGCGATCAATGGCCTTGCACTCCACCCAAGCTCAACCCAAAGACCTGTCTGCCCAAGGCCTGCGTGGAATTGCTGCACTCAGCGTGTTCTTTGCTCATTTTTTTGTATGCTTTTTCCCACTGGGGCTTGCCGACTACTATGACAATATCGCCATGCCGGATGCATTCCATGGCGTGATCGAAAGCGCCATCGGCACACCTGTGCTGTCCGCGCTCTGGAATGGGCAGTTCGCCGTCTGTATCTTCTTTGTATTGAGCGGCCACGTGCTCACGAAGAGCTTTCGTAGTACGGGAAAAGCTGATTCAATCCGATCTCTGGCTTTTCGCCGATATCTTCGACTTGGTTTTCCCATTTTCTTCAGCGTGATGCTGTCCTGGGTCATTTGCAGGCTAGGCTGGTTGCATATCGATGACGCGCTCCGATTGACCCATTCCCAATGGCTTGCTGCACGTGAGATTCACGATGCCAGTCTATGGGCAGCGTTGAAGGACGGTTTATATGGAGTCATCCTGCTCGGTCATACTGATTTCAATACGGTATTCTGGACCATGCGCATCGAATTCATTGGGTCGATGCTGATTTTTTCTTATGCATTGATTGCCTATCCGGATCACCGGCGATACATGCTTGCACTTATTTATTTAGTCTTGACTTTTCTGCTGTCTCCCGACATGTGGCCGTTTTACTGGGCCTTCCTCATTGGCTACCATCTTGACGATGTGCCAAGCCGGATTCCTTCCTGGGGTCTGTGGGCACTTGTTCCCGTCGCGGTCTACCTTGCCGGGTTTAATTCATCGCCTCTATTTGCTCCCTTAAGGGCGATACCACTCAATGAATCGATATTGTTATCGTTCTATAGCACGGCGGCAGGAGCCCTGATCGTCTTCTGCGTACTCCGTGGCATGGGCCACGGCTTCCTGCTGTCTCGTCCGGTCCAATTTCTTGGACGCGTTTCCTATCCGCTTTATCTGACTCATTGCCCGATCATTTTGAGTACAGGCTGTTACACCTATGTTGTCCTCCATGGCCATCTGGGTATGTCGCGTGCACTGGCGGCGATAGCGGCACTCGCCGTATCGCTACCGATCACCCTCATCGTGTCGGCATACTTCGAGCGATGGATCGATCAACCGGGTATCCGCTTCGGAAAATGGCTGGCCGCCTAGAACTTATCCTTATATTCCCACCGGCCCGCCCGGAGATGGCGTGTGTGCGGGCCGCGAAAGAGCGAGGCAGTGTATGTCGATACATGACCCAGCGATGACAAAGGACAAGTTCTTAGCGCACGCCCGCGGAGAAATCGCAAGGCTTTCCGGCAAGCCGCTGATCGAGCATCCACGGCAACAGCGCCGGTTCCGCGTAGGCGCGCGACCAGATCACATGCATCTCATCCGCGTATTCGGTATAGCGCGGTGTGGCGCCGAGTTTGCGCAGTTCGCGCACGACCGCGCGTGAACCGACCATGGCGCCACCATAGCCGGTTTCCACATCGGTATCGTTGTCCTGCGTACCATGGAAAATCCATTGCGGTATATCGCGGATCGACACCAATCCCGCCAGTTCGGTCATACCCGACATCGGAATGCCAGCGGCGAAGCAACGCGGATACGCCTTCAGCGTGTCCCATACACCGGTGGCGCCATCGGAAACACCGGTGAGATAGATGCGCCGTGCGTCAATCGGCCATTTCCTCAACACATCGCGCACGACCGCGACGATACGTGCCGGCGGCCAATAAGCATCGGTGGTCTGCGGGGCAATGTAGACCAGTGGTATGCCTGCCCTCTGCGCGCGATCAACCAGATCGAACGAACCATTACCGTCTCCCACCAATTGCGATTCGTTGTCGGTGCCGTCTTGCCAGTCGCCGTGCAGGAAGATCACCAGTGGCAGCAGTTCGCCGTTGCGACGACCCTTGGTGACGATCGCGCGATACGGAACGCGCAGGACATCGGGCGTCCAAAATCTGGCGAGATCCTCATCCTCAATTGCATGAGCCGGCGCCGCGAGCAGGCAGAACATGAGGATGAACCACCCCGCTACGACAGCGCGTATCCGCATCACAAAAGAGAACCCGAGCATCGACATCGGCGGAGCATATCCGCGCTGATCACGTGTCGCCATGATGGCGCAAAGAACCCGGAGCAAATCTCCCCATCGGCGACGACCAGTTCCTTGATGCGTAGCAGCGTTTCCAGAATCGTGCAAATCTCATTTCTTGTGTTGCCGTAACAACTGGCCAGCATCCAGACCCATTCGGCCATCGTGACGAGGGTAACCTAGCCCGACGTCTGGGCTGTCAGCGACTGGATCAAACGGATTGCCTTGGGCGATGGATGAAATTTCCTTGAAAACTCGTAGGCTTCCTTTGTTACGATGGCTTAAAGTGTGAAACTAGCCACAGAACCGGCCCCCACGCTTTCGAGGTCAAGTTCCTTCATTCATCAATGCGTCAGGGAGTTCGCAATGCAGCACGGAACCATCCATAGAAGAGTGCGAAAGTTGATCCTTGCGCTTTCGTTCATAGCGACAGCTGCGTTCGCTCAAGATCCGGGCAGAACCGCCGAATCTGCGGCAGCGACCGCCACCCATACCGTGATCACCAATGCAGGATCGGGCGGCTCCATCCGTCCAACCTCCGCTACGGTGCAGTCAGGGCAGATCCCTCCCGCGTTTACGGTCACGGCGGACTCGGGGTATGTCGTCTCCTCCATCGACGGCACTTGCGGCAGTTTAAGATTCCAAGGCTCTGGGGCTAGCTATTCCTACACCACCCAACCCGTCAGCGCCGACTGTACCGTTGTGGCGACATTTACACCATTGACCGCCACCCTGCCGATGGTCAAGCTGAGTGTAGACCCGGCGACGATCACTGCAGGCCAGTCGGCGACTCTGACTTGGTCCTCCACCAATATCGCCGCCTGCACCGCCTCCGGCGGCTGGAGCGGCGACAAGGCCCCCAGTGGTTCGTTCTTCACGGATGCTGTGTCCAGTACAACGACTTACACGCTAACGTGCCTGGGTCCCAACGGCAGTAGTTTGCCCGTCTCTGCCACCTTGACGGTCAATTCCGCTACGCTGGCGCCGACAGCCAAGCTGACCGTGGAGCCGACGACAATCACCGCGGGCCAATCGGCCACCCTGACCTGGTCCTCCACGGATGCCACCGCCTGTACCGCCTCCGGCGGCTGGAGCGGCGCCAAAGATACCCATGGTTCGTTCTCTACGAACGCGGTGTCCAGCACGACGACCTACACACTGACATGCCTGGGCCCCAACGGCAGCAGTTTGCCCGTCGCTGCCACCCTGACGGTCAATCCCGCCACACCGGCGCCGACGGTCAAGCTGACCGTGGAGCCGACGACAATCACCGCAGGCCAATCGGCCACCCTGACCTGGTCCTCCACGGATGCCACCGCCTGTACCGCCTCCGGCGGCTGGAGCGGCGACAAAGATACCCATGGCTCGTTCTCTACGAACGCGGTGTCCAGCACGACGACGTACACGTTGACGTGCTCCGGTTCCGGCGGCAACAGTTCGCCCGCATCGGCCACCCTGACGGTCAATCCCGCCACACCGACGTCAACGCCGACGGTCAAGCTGACCGTGAACCCGACGACGATCACTGCGGGTCAGTCAGCGACCCTGACCTGGTCCTCTACCGATGCCACCGCCTGTACCGCCTCCGGCGGCTGGAGCGGCGACAAAGACACCCATGGTTCGTTCTCCACGAACGCGGTGTCCAGCACGACGACATACTCGCTGACATGCTCCGGCCCCGGCGGCGGTAGTTTGCCCGCCTCGGCCGCCCTGACCGTCAGTTCCACCTCGGCAAATTACACCGTATCAACCAACGCGGGATCGGGTGGCGCCATCAGCCCAGCGTCCGCTTCGGCGCTACCGGGCAAGACCACCTCATTCACGATCACGCCGGACTCGGGATACACCATCTCCAACGTCACCGGTTGTAATGGCTCGCTCGATGGTGACACATACACTATGGACGCCATCACCGCCGACTGTACCGTCGTGGCGTCATTTGCACCGATAACCTATGCCGTAACGGCCATCGTCGCAACGGGCGGCACTATCAGCCCGACATCCGCCAAAGTGCAGTTGGGAGAAACCGCTCAATTCACGATTACACCGGACTCGGGATACACCACCGTCATACCCATTGGCGGCAACTGCGGCCTGGGCTCGCTCAGCAATACGGGGCCTGGTTATACCTACACCACCAACCCCGTCACCGCCGACTGCATCGTCGTGGTGGGATTTACACCGCCAGCGACAGCGACGACCTATACCATTACCCCGATCGTTATCGGTACCGGTGGCACGATTAACCCCTCAAAAGCCACTGCGGTGCCTTTATACGGCAGCACCTCGTTCACGTACACGCCAAGTCCAGGATACACGTGGAAGGGCGACTTCAGTACCTGCCATCTCACTTCTACGAGCACCAGTGCCGGGCCTCACAGCGTTCTTGTAGACTCCTTCAACAATTCCAACTGCGTCGTCGCGGTGGAATTCATATCGACGACCGCGCCCTACACCGTAACCACCAGCGCCGGGCCGGGTGGCGCCATTCACCCAACGCTCGCCTCGCTGCGCTCGGGACAGATGGCCAAATTCACGATTACGCCGCCCCCTGAATACAGCATCCTCGATGTCAGCGGCTGTAACGGCTCACTCAGCGCAGCTACGTATACCGTGGGCTTCCCCACCCCCCTCACCGCAGACTGTACCGTCACGGCGACATTTGCACCAACGACCGCGACTTTTTATTCCGTGACGGCCTCGGCCACTGGATTCGGCATTATCAATCCAACGTCCGCTAAAGTGCAGTCGGGACAAACCACCCAGTTCACGATCATGCCCAGGACCGGGGGATACGCCCTCGTCACTCCCGTCGGCGGCACCTGCGGCGGCTCGCTCAGTGGCACCGGACCTGGCTATACCTACACCACTTCCCCCATCACCACCTCTTGCTCGGTTGTGGCGACATTCGAGCAGGCGGTTACCTACACCGTAACGGCCAGCGCCGAATTGGGTGGCACCATCAAACCAGAAGGCCCCATTTCGGTACAGTCGGGAGAAACTTATTCATTCACGCTGACGCCGAATACGGGATATCTCGTCTCTTCCGTCGGCGGCACCTGTGGCGGCGCACTCAGCGGTAATACCTTTACGGCCAAGGCTATCGCCGGCAACTGTTCGGTAACGGCGAAATTTACCAAGGTGACCACCTATAACGTGACACCCAGTGTGGGCAGCGGCGGCGCGATCAGTCCATCGACAGCCGTTTCGGTGATCTCCGGATCGAACACCTCGTTCACGATCACGCCGGACACGGGATACACCCTCTCCAACGCCAGCGGCTGTAATGGCTCGCTCAGCGGCACGACGTACACCACCGGCAACATCACCGGCAACTGTACGGTGACGGCCAGTTTCACCAGAATCACCTACACGGTGACGCCAAGCACGGACGGCAACGGTACGATCAGCTCATTGACGAATGGTTCTGCGTCGAAGAGCGTTTCCCCGGCAACGAATGTTTCGGTGCAATACGGCTCGACCACTTCGTTCACGCTCAAGCCGAACACAGGCCATGTCGTGGATTCCGTCGGCGGCACCTGTAGCGGTACGCTCAGCGGAACCACCTTCAAGACCAGCGACATCACCAGCAACTGCACCATCGTGGCCAACTTCACCTTGGCGGACTACACCGTAACGCCAAGCACGGATAGCAACGGCACGATCACCCCCTCGACCGCCGTCCCGGTGAAGCATGGATCGACCACGACATTCACGCTGACGCCCAATACAGGCTATATCGTCTCTTCCGCCAGCGGCTGCAATGGCTCGCTCAGCGGCACTACATACACCACCGGCAACATCACCGACCACTGTACCGTTACGGCGAACTTCGCCAAGATAGTTCCTTATGCCGTGACACCGAACGCGGGCAGTGGCGGCACAATCAGCCCGTCGACCGTCATCCCGGTGATGTTGGGAGAGAACACCTCGTTTACGATCACGCCGAACACGGGATACACCATCTTCAGCGTCAACGGCTGTAACGGCTCGCTCATCGGCGCCACATACACCACCGGTAGCATCACCGGCAACTGCACGGTTACAGCGAGCTTCACCAAGGCCACCTACACGGTGACGCCAAGCACGGACGGCAACGGTACGATCAGCCCGTCGACGAAAGTCTCGACGCAGCACGGATCGATCACCTCGTTCATGCTCAAGCCGAACACGGGCTATGTCGTGGATTCCGTCGGCGGCACCTGCGACGGCACGCTCAACGACACTACCTTCAAGATCAATACCATCGCCGGCGACTGCACTATCGTGGCCAACTTCGCTCTGGCCACCTACACCGTAACGCCCAGCGCGGGCAGCAACGGCACGATCACCCCATCGACCGCCGTCCCGGTGAAGCATGGATCGAGCACGATGTTCACGCTGACGCCGGCTGCGGGATATGTCGTTTCTTCCATCAGCGGCACCTGCGGCGGCACCCTCAGCGATACTACCTTCACGACCAAGGCTATTGCCGCCAACTGTACCGTTACGGCGAACTTCACCAAGGGCGGCCACCCATGACGTGACACCGCGCGCGGCGACGTCGATCCGACACGGCTGGTGTTCGCGGGTACTTTCATTGCGCTTTCATGGCTTGTGTGGATTTGCCAAACAACGCGTGGTCGCCCTTGCTGCGGATGAGCTCGAAATCCTGATTGCCACCGGTCTGCTCAAAGATCACGTCGGACAGATCTTTCTCGGTGGCGCCGAGTTTTTTACGTATGGAGACGCGCTC